>JBDHTJ010000018.1:0-41340 GCA_039808585.1 Hyphomicrobiaceae bacterium
CATCTGCTGGTGCCGAAGCTGATGCAGGCGCTCAAGAAGGCCGGTCTCACCAGCATTCCCGTCGTCGTGGGCGGCATCGTGCCCGACGAGGACGAGAAGAAGCTCAAGAAGGCAGGTGTCGCGCGCGTCTTCCATCCGGGCGCACAGCGCGAGGAAATCGTCTCGCAGATCGAACGCCTCGCGAAAGAGGCGCGTCAGGTTAAGGAGAGGGAGGTCCTGGCATGAGCAAGCGCAGCAAGGGCAGAAGCACCGCCGCATCCACGACGGCAACGGCCGCCACCACGACCACAGCCACAACCGGCGCCACGCCGCTCCCCCTCTCCGAATTCGAGGATGCGCGCGCCCGCTGGCGCGCCGAGATCACCGAGGGCCTGGGCAAGAAGCCGAACCCGCGCAATCGCTCCGGCGTCGAGATCGAGCCGCTCTACACGCCCGCCAGCGAAGCCGAGCGCGCGCGCTATATGCAGGCGCTGGGCTTCCCCGGCCAGCTGCCCATGACGCGCGGCATCTACGCCAGCATGCATCGCGGCCGCACCTGGACGCAGCGCCAGCTCATCGGCCTCGGCGTGCCGGAAGATTACAACCAGCGGCTCAAGGCCATTCTGGCCCACGGCGCCACCGCGCTCTCGCTCATTCCTTGCAACTCCGTCTATCGCGGCTACGACGCCGACGAGGTGCCGCGCGAGATCCTCGGCACCTGCGGGGCCACCGTGAACTCGGTGGAGGACATGGCCGTCTGCCTCGACGGCATTCCCATCGGCGACATCTCCACCGCCCTCAACGACCCCTCGCCCTTCACGCTGCTAGCGCTGGAACTCGCCGTCGCGCGCCGTCGCGGCATTCCCTGGACGCGCATCTCCGGCACCTCCAACCAGTCGGACTATCTCTCCCACTTCATAGCGAACCACATGTTCTTCCGCCTCGCCCTTCCCGGTGCGCGGCGCGTTCTCGGCGACCACATCGCCTTCGCGCTGGAGAAGGTGCCGAAGTGGAACCCTCTCTCCATCGTCGGCCAGCACATGCAGCAGGGCGGCGCGACGCCGGCCGAGGCCATGGGCCTCACGCTGTCGTCCGCGATCCAGTATGCCGAGGACTGCCTCGCCCGCGGCTGGGACCCCGACTACTTCCTGCCGCGCTTCACCTTCTTCTTCGACATCTCCATCTCCTTCTTCGAGGAGATCGCCAAGTTCCGCGCCGGCCGCCGCATCTGGGCCGACCTCACCAAGAACCGCTTCGGGGCCAAGGACGCGCGCTCCTGGCGCTTCAAGTTCCACGCGCAGACGTCCGGCGTCGACCTCACGCGCCAGCAGCCGCTCAACAACATCGCCCGCGTCACGGCACAGGCCATGGCCGGCATCTTCGGCGGCCTGCAGTCGCTGCACACCGATTCCTACGACGAGGTGCTGTCCGTTCCCACAGAAGCCGCCGCCCGCATCGCGGTCTCGACGCAGAACATCCTCAAGGAGGAGGCGCACCTCACCGACGTCATCGACCCGCTCGGCGGCTCCTACTACGTGGAGCGCCTGACCGACGAGATGGAGGCCAAGATCCGCGCCGTCATCGCCCGCATCGACGCCGCAGGCGGCATGTACAAAGCGGCCGAGGCCGGCATCCCGCAGCAGATGCTGGGCGACAGCGCGCTCGCCTTCCAGGAGAAGGTGGAACGCGGCGAGGAGACCATCGTCGGCGTCAACAAGTACGTCATCCCCGACGAGCAGGAGGCGCGCCCGCAGCACCTGAAGCCGCCGCCGAAGAAGGTGATCGAGGCGCAGATACGGCGCCTCAAGGGCTTCAAGCAGGCCCGCTCGAAGGCCGATGTGGAGAAGGCGATTGCAGCCCTCACGCGCGCCGCCGAGAGCAAGGACGCCAACGTCTACGAGGCCGTGGTGGAGGCGGCCTGCGCCAACATCACCCACGGCGAGATCTGCGCCACCCTGCGCAAGGTCTACGGTTTCGGCTCGCCATTGATCGTTGCATGAGGGAGAGATTTAGGGAGATAGCAAACAGGGGCTACTGCCTACTCCCTACTCCCTACTCCCTACTTCTCCCTTTTCGCCTGCAACAGCCACGACAGCAGAAGAAACGCCAAGAATGCCCCCACGAGCTGGCTCAGGATGAAGCCCGGAAGATCCAGCGGCCGTATCCCGGAAAACGTGGGCGTAAGCGAGCGCGCGACGGCGACGGCAGGATTGGCAAATGATGTGGACGCCGTGAACCAATAGGCCGACGTGATGTAAAGTCCCACGAGCCACGGCACTGCCGCCGCCTGGAAGCGCACGCCGGCAAGGATCGTCAGCAACAGTCCGAACGCCGCTACGCCCTCGGAGAACCATTGCGCACCTCCTGTCCGGATCTTCGCTGACAGCTCCAAGGCAGGAACGCCGAACATCAGATGAGCGACAATCGTCCCCGCGATGCCTCCGGCAATCTGCGCGAAGATGTAGGAGGCGAGTTCCAGGCGCGAAATCTCCCCGCGCAGCGCCATCACGAGTGAGACCGCAGGATTGAAGTGCGCGCCCGAGATGGGGCCGAGAATTGTGATCAGCACCACCAGAACAGCGCCGGTGGGAATTGTGTTGCATAGCAACTGGAGGCCGACATCACGCGTCAGCGTCTCGGCCATGATGCCAGACCCCACAACCGCAGCCACGAGAAGGCAGGTCCCCAGCGCCTCGGCAGCGAGGCGGCGATTGAGATCGAACATGGTTCTCAGCTCGTCTTGGCAGGCTGCTTGGTTGCCCCGTCCATCTGGCCGATCTCCTGCAGCTTCGCCGTGAGCGCGAGGCGCCCGATGCTTGGCAGTGGCAATGCCACAAAAGCCTGGACGCGGTTGCGCAAATACCTGAACGCCTCATTGAACGCGCGCTGCTTCTCGATGTCCGTTCCTTCGACGGCCGCGGGGTCCTCGATACCCCAATGCGCCGTCATGGGTTGGCCCGGCCAATAGGGGCAGGCTTCGCCGGCCGCGTTGTCACAAACCGTGAAAACGAAATCCATCTTCGGCGCGTCGGCGCCTGCGAACTCGTTCCAGTTCTTCGACCGGAAGCCCTCGCTGGAATAGCCGTAGGCTTCGAGCGTCTTCAAGGCGAACGGATTGACCACACCCTTGGGCTGGCTGCCGGCAGAAAAGGCATTGAAGCGGCCGCGCCCATCCTTGCGCAGAATGCCCTCTGCCATGATCGACCGGGCGGTATTGCCGGTGCAAAGAAACAGCACGTTGTACACTTTGTCTTCCATGACATTCCCTCCCGATCAACCGCAACGATCGCAGCATGGAGCTTCGGCATGCTGCCCACCCGGCTTCCGTGCTCGAACGAAGGCGCTTATGAACTTGCCGTCAACCTGGGGGGCCAGCGCGTCGACATCGATGCCCTTCCCAGCGAAGAACTCGCGCGCGTCCTCCACCTTGTAAATCCGCGTAGGTTCAATTGAGCGATCCACAAAGCCTGCCGCAGCAAGTTTGTTGCCGTAGTCCATGGCATCGAGCGCGCCAGCAATGCACCCCACCCAGAGCAGCACGTCCTTGCGGATCTCCGCCGGGATCGCGCCGCGCGTCACGACGTCAGAGACGGCCATCCGACCGCCTGGCTTCAGAACGCGAAAAGCCTCGCGCAAGACCTTGTCCTTGTCGGCAGAAAGATTGATGACGCAGTTGGAAATGATCACGTCGACGGAGTTGTCGGGAAGCGGGATGTTCTCGATCTCGCCTTTGATGAACTCGACGTTCTGTGCCCCTGCCTTGCGCTGGTTCTCGCGCGCAAGGGCCAGCATCTCATCCGTCATGTCGAGACCATAGGCCTTGCCTGTAGGGCCGACACGCTTGGCAGAAAGAAGCACATCGATGCCGCCTCCCGATCCAAGATCGAGCACCACCTCCCCGGATCTCAGGTCGGCAAGGGCTGTCGGATTTCCGCAACCCAGAGAAGCCAGAACGGCGGCTTCGGGCAAGGCGCCGGTCTCGAGTTCGTTGTATAAATTGGACGTGATAGGGCTGGCCCCGCCGATGGGCGCGCCGCTGCCGCAGCAAGAGCCGCCTGACGCCGCAGTGCGTGCAGCGGCGCCATACTTTTCGCGGACTACATCCTTTATCCCGGCTTCTGACAAGAGGGCCTCCTAACAACAGATGACGGCCTTGGGGTTGATGGCCTTGTTCCGCGTGCAGCACTCGGCAAAAAGGAAGCTCAGAAGTTCCTGCATTGCCTCCGTGTTGGCCCTGTAGCGCAGGAACGTACTCTCGCGCTGGCAGGTCACGAGGTCTTCGATCTTCAGCTTTTCGAGGTGATGCGAAAGCGTGGAGGCCGGAATGCCGAGCTCGCCTCCAATCTCGCCCACGACCATCCCTTCCGGATGCGCTGAGAGAAGCAAGCGCACGATCCTCAGGCGTGGCTCGGTGCCGAGCGCCGCCAACATGTCGGCGAAGCGTGCTGTGTCGCTGTCTTTGGATCTCGGCATGCAAACCTCGCCGTCTTTCCGTATTTCTATAATTTTCGAATAAGCGTTCTGTCAATCCCGGTCTCGGCTCTGTCCGGCACGCACCAAATCCTACGCCACGAGCGAAGATTCCCGCGCAAGGCGCCGGCTTTGCGGGCCTCGATCGGCGCAGCAATTGAAAGAATCGGAACGCTTGCCGAAGCCGCGGCGAAGCTCGCCTAGTTGGCGAAAAGGGAGCAGAGAATAGGGGATGGCCCCCTACTCCCCACCCGCTCGCTCTTCCTCACACCCGCGAACTCGGCCGGTAGAACGGCTCGTGGCGGGCAGGGTCCATGTAATTCGCGTAGAACTTCCGCACGTGCGGCAGCAGCGCCTTTGAGAGGTTGCGTCGCTCCACCTCGTCGTCGGTCAGCGCCTTCTGCAGGTCCTTGTGCAAAGCCTCCAGGCTCGCGTCGCGATCGACCTTCGTGAACTTGCCGTCCTTGTAGACCACCTCGCCGGCGCACATCGTCATCTTCACGCCCTCGGTCTTGGCGCGCTGGATCACGGCGTCCAGCGTGGGCATCAATTCGTCGAGGTAGGGATAGGCCACCTGCTTCCAGTCGATCAGCACGAGATCTGCCGCCTTGCCCACCTCCAGCGTGCCGATGGTTGTGCCGAACGGCGTCGTCTTCGCGCCGCCCGTCGTCGCCATGCGCAGCACCTGCGCCATGGTCGGCACGTCCTCGTCGATCATGCCGGGCACGCGATGGGCCCGCAGCACCAGCCGCATCTCCTGCAGCATGTCGCGATCGTCGTTGATGCCGGCTTCGTCGAGGCCGATGCCCGTGTTCACGCCCTTCTTCTCGAACTCATTGAGCGGCGCCACGCCCGAGCGCAGGCGGAAATTGGACGAGCAGTTGTGGCACACGCAGCCGCCGGCAGCAGCCAGCCGGTCGATGTCACTCTCCGACAGCCACACGCCATGGCCGAGCGTCAGCCGCTCGTTCACCATGCCGAAGCGATCGATGTACTCCAGAGCCGTGCATTCGCCGCGCTTCCAGGCATAGGCCTTCTGGTAGGCCGTCTCGAGAAGATGCATGTGGATCGGCACGTTATACTTGGCCGACGCATCCGAGAGCGCGGTCAGCGCCTTGTCGGAGCACCAGTGCAGGTTCGCCGGCGCCAGCTGGATCTTCACCCGGTTCTTCGCCTGATGCTTTTCGTACAGCATCCGGAACAGATCCATCGTCTCGTCCATGTTGGTCTTGAAGCGCGCGAAATGGCGCTGCATCGGCCCCTGCAACTCCTTCGGCAGGCTCGCCACGAACGCGTCATCGGCCTGGTAGACGAGCCGGTTCTGGTCACGCAGCGCGTAGCAGTAGGACACGCGCATGCCGATATCTTCATAGGCCTTGATCACCTGGTTCGAGCGCGTCTCGATCTCGGGCAGCGTGCCGGGCGCCCAGCCGTGGATGTGCTGAACCGTAGTGATGCCGGAGCTGATCATCTCGAAAGCCGAGTAGAGCGTATCGAGATAGAGATCCAGCTGCCGGATCACGAGGCGCGTGATGAACCACAGCTCCAGCGGCATGTCGGGCGAGCCGAGTTGCACCGGCGTCAGGCCGACGTGGTGGTGCGCGTTGACGAAGCCCGGCAGCATGATCTCGTTGCCGGAACCCAGCACCGGCGCGTGCGGATACTTCGCCTTGAGGTCGGCATAGGTGCCGACGGCCTTGATGATCCCATCCTCCTGGTAGATGGCGCCGTCCGCGATCTCCTCCCAGGTGCTGCGGTCGATGGTGCGCGTGATCATGGCGCGGCTGCGGATGAGGGAAGCGGACATAGGGATCCTCCTACATGTTGTGTGACAGGCCCGTGTGCTGGACCTGCTCGCGTCAGGCCCGATCGTGTCGGGCCATACGGCTCGTATCGGGCCTCGTGGCAGCGCTCAGTCGGCCAGCGCCATCGCTTCCTGCTCGGCGAAGGCGCGGTTCACCTCGTCGCGCATGAGGCTGGTCAGTTCCTTGCGCAGGGCCTCGCACTCCGGCGCGAACGGGTCGCGCGGGCGCGGCAAGGCAATGGGCACGATGGTCTTGATGCGGCCGGGTCGCGACGTGAACACGGCGACCCGGTCGGCGAGGGCGATCGCCTCGTCGATGTGGTGCGTCACGAAGAGAACAGAGGCGCCGCTTTCGCGCCAGACGTCGAGAAGGAAATCCTGCATGCGGGCCCGCGTCTGCACGTCGAGCGCGGCGAAAGGCTCGTCCATCAGCAACAGCTTGGGACGCATGGCCAGCGCCCGCGCCACGGCCACGCGCTGGCGCATGCCACCCGAAAGCTCGTCCGGCCGCTTCTCCATGGCGGCGGAGAGGCCGACGCGTTGCAGCGTCTCCTTGGCGATCGCCCGCCGCTCTTCCACCGAGGCACCGCGGATATCGAGGCCGAACGACACGTTCTGCCAGACGTTGAGCCAGGGAAACAGCGAGGTCTCCTGGAAGATCAGGCTGCGCTGCGGTGACGGCGCCGTGACGCGCTCGCCGAAGGCAAGGATCTCGCCGCCCGTTTCCCGCTCCAGCCCCGCGATGAGATAGAGCAGCGTGCTCTTCCCGCATCCCGATGGCCCGAGGAACACCATGAACTCGCCCGGCGCCACCTCGAGGTCCACTGCGCGAAGCGCCTCGTGCGCCCGCTCGGTATCCTGCGCCCAGACTTTCGAAACGCCGCGGCAGACGACAGCGTCCTGCGGCCGTGCATCAGAGGCCATTGAGCACCCCTTGCGTCTCCGGCACCCAATAAAGGATGCGCTTCTGGATCATCCGCAACGCCAGATCGAAGAGGAAGCCCAGGAGGCCGATCAGCGCAATGCAGAAGAAGACGAGCGACGGATTGAACGTATTGCGCGCCAGCATGATCACCTGGCCCATGCCGTAGCCGACGCCCGTCGTCTCGGCCACCAGCACCACCATCCACGCTGCAAACAGGTTCATGCGCAGCACGATCAGCAGCCCCGGCAGGATCGCCGGCACGATCACCTTGCGATAGGTCTGCCATTTGCTGGCGCCCATGGTGCGCGCCACGTTGAGAAGGTTGCGGTTGACGCCGTCGATCTGGCTGATGGTTGCAAGCACCATGTGGAAGAACAGCGCGATCACCACCATGAAGATGGCAGGCGCATTTCCGATGCCGAAGAGGAAGATCGCAACCGGCAGCCATGCGATCGGCGACACCGGCGAGAGCAGTGTCACGGTGGGCAGCACCAGCCGGTCGATCAGCGCGTAATAGCGCACGAGGATGCCGAGCAGCACCGCCAGCACCGAGGCGATGATGAGGCCGGCGAACACCCGCATCGTCGTGGACGCGATGGTGATGCCCAGCGCCTGCAGCGGCGTGGGCCCATCCGCCGGATTCTGGCCGATCGCCCAGCGCGTGGCCGTGTTGAAGAACTTGAGCTGGTCGGCGAAGTTGCCGAGAAAGACGTGCGGCGGCGGCAGCAGTTTCGGATCGGCCCAGCCGAGCCACCAGCAGACCTCCCAGATGGCCGTGAACAGGCCGACCGACGCCAGCGTCCAGAAGGCGCGCGTGAGCGTGCCGAGGTAGCGGCGCCAGATGCCTCGGGATCGCGGCGTCTTGCCGGCCGGAGAAGCGCTGGCTCCTCCGGCGGCGGCGACCTGGCTGCCACTGGCTGCGATATGCGCCATATCAGGCTGCCTTGTACTTGAGCTTCCCGTAAAGCTCGCCGTTCTCGGCGATCACCTCTTCCAGCGGACCCCAGTCGATCGCTGCGATGGTCGGCTTCTTCTTGATGTAGCCCATCTCCATCAGGCTGTCGGTGCGGTCGAGGATGAACTGCGTCTGCTTGCGCGCATCGACGATGGCCGGCTGCTTCGACATCGCGTAGCGGGCGTTCTCCATCGACGTCTTGTAGTAGGGCCCGACGAGCTTATCGAGCGTCGCCTGCTGCTCCGTCTCGGCCATCAGCTGCGCCTGCATCATCGACTTGATGATGGCCTTCAGCCCCTTCTTGTTCTCCTTGATCAGGCGCTCGCCGCAGGTGAGCACGCAGTCGGTATAGCCGGGCCCGTAGAGATCCTTGCCGTCGGTGAGGAGATGCGCGCCTTTGATGTCGTTCAACAACGACGTGACATAGGGCTCGATGGTGCAGATCCAGTCCACTGCGCCGGCCTTGAAGGCCTCCACCGCCTCGGGCGTGTTCGCCATGTAGCGGACCGTGATGTCCTTGAAATTGATCTTGTGCTTCTTGAGATAGTCGTAGGGCATCACCTCGAGCGTATCGAGCTGGAAGGTCGCGAGCGTCTTGCCTTTCAGCTTCTCCGGGCTGTCGAGCCCTGGCCGGGCGACGATGCCACAGCCTTCAACGCCACCGCCGCCGACAACCTTGATGGGCGCACCCGCATCGAACAGCGCCATGAAGCTGGTGTAGGGCATGAGGCCCATGTCCACCTGGCCCATGCCGAGGAACGTCACCTGCTCGGCCTGCGTCGGCGTGTTGATGAATTGCAGTTCCACGCCCTCGGCCTTGGCGAACTGCATGGCGTGCGCAAGAAAGATATTGAGGTTGCAGAAGCCTGCGCCCTTTGTCGCCTTCAGCGCACCTGCGCCCTGCCCGAAGGCCATTCCCGGTCCAAGCGCCATGGTGACGACACCGGCGGTGGCGCCGCGCAGGATATGGCGCCGGGTGAAGTCGATCTTCTGGACGTTTTTCGGAAGGTCTCCGCAGCCAATTCGATCACACATGATTTTGCTCCATCTGGAATTGCATCAACCGACGACGACGAAAGGGCCGCGGTCCCCGCATGGGGCACGGCACTGATTTCTGTTTGTTCTGCAGTTGAGCGCCCGGCGGGTCCGCCCAAGGGGACCGGACGCGCCTCGCAGCCACCCCGCATGGAGGGGGCGATGACGATCCCTGTCCGGGACAATCCTGCCCGGGACAATCCTGTCCGTGACAATCACGGGTGCGCCGTCAGGACCTGCGGACATCGCAAGCTCCCAAGCAATCAGCGGCACGCCAACCGAAAACATCCGCCCAATATGGCGGAGCTGCGCTGCTAGGAGTTTCGCAAGAGTTGTGCCATTTGCAGAATGACAGCAGCGGCGAACGATTTGCGGCAAACTTGCGCTACAGTGATCGGGCCATCGCCCGCAGTTTGCCTATGCTTTCGCCAGATTGCTTCGCGAACGGCCGTGGCGAGGGCTCTGCCGTTGTCCTGAACAGTTCGGTGCCAGTGCCAGTACAAGGGCCCGTACAGTGCCCGTGCAGTGCCAGCGAAGTCGAAGGAGGATCTCATGCCGCAACAGGTCGACATCCTGATCGAAGCCGCTTTCCTCTATCCCATGAGCGAAGGCATGCCCGTGATCGCGGGCGGCGAGGTGGCCATCACCGGCGATCGCATCGTCTACGCGGGCGCTGCCAAAGCCGCCGACACCTGGGCCCCCCGCCGCCGCATCGACGCGCGCGCGCACGCCGTGCTGCCGGGCTTCGTCAACGCGCACTGTCATTCCGCATCCATTGTATTCCGCAGCCAGACCGATGATCCACCCGGCGGCATCACGCTCTACACCATCGGCTTCCGCGGCGAGCCCCGCATCACGCCCGAGGAGTGGCACGACCTCGCCCACGTCGGCGCCATCGACATGATCAAGGCCGGCGTCACCACCATCAACGACATCTACTTCGAGCCGGATGGCCTCGCCCATGCCGTCGAGGCGACCGGCCTGCGCGCGCAGCTGTGCGACGAGATCTTCGACGTCGACAAGGAGCAGCTCGCCTCCGGCGACTACACCCGCTACCCCGAGCGGGGTGCTGCCCGCCTGAAGAAGAGCCTCGACTTCTCCGCCCGCTGGCACGGCAAGGCCGATGGCCGCATCGCAACGCGCCTCGGGCCACACGCGGTCGACACCTGCGCTCCGGAGTTCCATCGCGAGATCGCCGCCGAAGCCCGCCGCCTGGGGCTCGGTCTGCACATCCACGCCGCGCAATCGGCCCGCGAGGTCGAGGTGGTGAAGGCCATGTACGGCCGCTCTTCGCTCGAGCATCTGGCCCACCTCGGCGTCATGGGGCCAGACACCGTGCTCGCGCATCTCACCTTCGCCAGTCCCGCCGATCTCGACGCCGTGCGCGATGCCGGCGCGCGCTACGCCCACGCCTCCACCATCTATCCCCGCCGCGGCGTCTACCCTGACGCGCCGGCCATCGAAAAGCGCGGCATTCCCATGGGCCTCGCCACCGACTGGATGATGAACGATCCCTTCGAGGGCATGCGCAACGCCATCAACGCGCTGCGCCTGAAGGCCGGCAGCGTCGACGCGATGACGACGCAGCACGCGCTGTGGCTCGCGACCATGGGCAGCGCCCGCGTCGTCGGCCTCGAGCACGAGATCGGCTCGCTGGAGGCGGGCAAGAAGGCCGATGTCATCCTCGTCCATCTCGAACGCCCGCACCTCGAGCCCTACTACGGCGCGCCCGCCTCGCTGGTGTTCTACGCCCGCGCTGCCGACGTCGTGACCAGCATCGTCGACGGCCGCATCATCATGGAAGACCGGCGCGTGCAGGGCCTCGACGAAGTACAGGCGCTCGCCCGCGCCCGCCGCCACCTGCCGCGCCTGTCGGGCCTCATGCGCGAACTGGGCGGCGTCACGCACATCGCCTGCCCCTGCGGCGCGCATTAGCGTGGGGATGGAAGGGAGAGCGAGAAAGCAAAAGATAAGGAGAGTGTCACAGCCGCAGCATTGCTTACCGGCCAGATCTCGTAAAATATGTCTACTGAAGATCGCTTCGGAGATAATCAGTGGACACTTTCAATCGTTCAATTGCCGATCCGCTTCTGCGCGTTCTGCGCTTCCCCCTCGTACGCCTGCTGCTGCTCGGCGGCATCCTGTTCTACCTCTACATCTCCGGCCACATGTTCCGCGGCGCCTTCGCCAAGGGCTGGCTGCAGGACGTGGCCGTCGTCGCCTGGATGATCGTCCTCACGCTCGCCGTATACGCGGGCTTCGTGCACGTGGTGGAACGCCGCCCGGCAAGCGAACTGGCCCCCGCGGGCATGGGGCGCGAACTCGGCATCGGCATGCTGCTCGGCGCCAGCCTCTACACCGTGTGCATCCTCGTGCTGATGCTGCTCGGCGTCTACCGCATCGACGGCATCAACAGTTGGTATGCCCTGCTGGGCTACCTGTGGTTTGCGCTGAGTTCCGGCTTCTTCGAGGAGATGCTGTTCCGCGGCGTGCTGTTCCGGATCAGCGAGGAAGTGTTCGGCAGCTGGGCCGCGCTCGTCATCTCGTCGCTGGCCTTCGGCCTCGTGCATCTGAACAACCCCGGCGCCACCATGAAGGGCGTGCTGTTCATTGCAGCCGAGGCCGGCATGCTGCTCGCCGCCGCCTACATGCTCACCGGCCGGCTGTGGATGAGCATGGGCTTCCACATGGCCTGGAACTACACGCAGGCCGCCGTCTTCCCCGTACACGTCTCCGGCAGCGGCACCTCGCAAGCCTTCGTCAATGCCTCGATCTCGGGGCCCGACCTTCTCACCGGCGGCATCTATGGCATGGAATCGTCGCTGGTCGCCTTCGTGCTGCTCACCACGACGGGCGCGATCGTGCTGATCCTCGCCGTCCGCCGCGGCAAGATCATCCGCCCCCTCTGGCTGCGCCGCAGCGAACCGTGAGGCGCGCCGGCGGCTGGCCGAAAGCGCAACGCATGTAGCGGGGCTGCTTGAAGGGGGTGTCGCAGCAATGCCCGCCAATCTAGCCTGCCCTTGCAGACCTGCACCACCGCCACTCACCGTCATTCCCGCAGCCTCGGTCGTAAGCGCCCGGGCCGCGTGGCCCCCGCCCCCCGGCCTCCTCGTGCGCGGCAAGAGACCAGACCGCCTACCAGCGCAGGAACGTACGCCCGGCAAGAGCACCAGCGGCCGCCACCAGCAGAATGGCAACGAGGTACCAAATCCCTACGAACAGCGGCGCATCGTCCGTGCAGCGGAGCATGTAGACCGCCGCTCCGAGCGCGCCGCAGAACAGGCCCACGCACGCCCCTGATTGTGCGGGCGAGGCCGGCGCCGCATTGCGCATCACGCCTATCGTGAATGCCAACGGTGCCATCGCCAGCATCGGCACGGCGAGCAGGCACATGAGAGGGTGCGCACCAAAGGCCGCGGCAAGCCATGTGCCGCTCGGCGTTGTCGCCAATTCGAAGCCGATCCCACACGCGATCCACACCGGCGCGACAAGCATCAAGGCAACGTGCTTGACCATCAGGCGCTCAGGCTGGGCCGAAGCCTGCACGGCCCGGTAGGCCGTCAGAACCAGCAGAAGCACAAACCCCGCTTTGATTTGCACGAAGGGGAGAAAAAGGGCGGCCGGTGCATCAGGCCGTAGCCCCGCCCGCAAGACGAGAACCGCTCCCGAGATCGCGCACCCAAACCCAGCCACCGCCGCCACGCGGGCTGCGAGGGAGAAGTGCGGACGACGGCCGTCCTCGGAAAGCGTGTGCAACAGGTTCTCAAGCTTCATGTGTATGACGCCCGGTATAGCGAAGCCAAAACCTTCAATCCGCGATGCAAGGCGACCCGCGCACTGCCCTCCGATATGCCCAACGCGGTCGCGGCCTGCGCCACCGTCATGCCCTTGACGGCGACAGCCTCCAGCACCTGCCGCTGTCGGCCGTGCAGCTTCGCGATGAGCATCCCGATCTCGTCGGCCGTCAGCTCCGGTTCTCCCACCGGCTGGACCAGCACGTCCTGAAAATCCTCGATAGGTACCGCCACACGGTGTCCCTTGCGCCTCAAGCTGTCCACGGCCTTGTTGGCAACCAGCGCGCGCACCCAAGGCACCAGCGGCCGCGACGCGTCCCACAAATGCCGCTTCAAGTGGATGGCAAGAAAGCTCTCCTGCACGATATCCTCGAGTTCGCCGTCATCGCGTCCGTTGCGGATGAGGCAGTTGCGTGCGACAGCCCTCACGAGGGGAACCAGCGCGTCCAGGAGCTTGCGATACAGCAGGCCATCCCCTGCAATACCGGCTTGCATCCAGCGTGCCCATTCCTGCTCCTCCCCCTCCGACAAGACCTTGTGCTCTCCCTACGTCGCGACTTGCCCGTTTGTTACCGAAGGACATAGCCTGCGGCGACACGCACAAAACCACAACTTGGGTACACGCTTTCGTGATGCGTGTTATGCCTGCCGGCGGCACCACGTAGAGCAGCCGAGACCGGAGTTCGCCGGTCCTCGCAACTCACTTGGAGCATCCCGCGATGACATTTTCCCGCCGAGCCGTCCTTATCCTTGGAATGAGCGTCAGCCTCCTCTCGACCGCCGCTCTTGCCGCACAGAAGGTTGGCTTCACACCTGCAGCCTTCGAAGCTGCCAACAAGGCCGGCAAGCCGATCCTCGTTGAAGTCTCCGCACCTTGGTGCCCCACGTGCAAGGCCCAGGCGCCCATCCTCGGCGAGTTGTCCTCCCAGAGCCGCTTCAAGGATTTGAACACCTTCACCGTCGATTTCGACAGCCAGAAGGATGTGCTCAAGAGCTTGAATGTCCAGATGCAAAGCACCCTGATCGTCTTCAAGGGCGGCAAGGAAGTCGGCCGCTCGACGGGCGACACCAAGAAAGACAGCATCGAAGCCCTGCTCGCGAAGGCGCTCTAAGCATGTCGATTGCCAATCAGGGATTGGCGCTTGTGGCGGGAGCGTTATCGACGCTCTCGCCGTGCGTCTTGCCACTGCTGCCTATCGTGGTTGGCACCGCCGCGGGAAAACACCGCTACGGACCGTTCGCGCTCGCTGCCGGATTGGCACTTTCCTTCACCGCCATCGGCCTGTTCGTGGCCACCATCGGCTTCAGCATCGGTCTCGATACCTCCGTCTTCCGCACCATCGCCGCCGTGCTTCTGGTGGCCATCGGAGTCGTGCTCATCGTGCCGAGCCTCCAGGAGGGCTTCGCGGTGCTGGCGAGCCCGCTGGGCAATTGGGCGCAAAGCACCTTTGGCGGCAATACATCAGATGGTCTGCCTGGCCAGTTCGCCGTCGGCCTGCTTCTTGGTGCGGTGTGGAGCCCCTGTGCAGGTCCCACGCTTGGAGCGGCGAGCGTGCTGGCAAGTCAAGGCAAGGAACTCTGGACGGTCGCATTTACCATGGCGTTGTTCGGCATCGGTGCTGCCATACCCCTTCTCGGCATAGGGCTTCTGTCGCGGGAGCGCGCTTTGCGATTGCGCGGCAACCTGATGTCAGCGGGGCGCGGCATGCGAAGCGGGCTTGGAGGCGTGCTGGCCGTGATTGGCGTGGCCATCTTGTTCGGGCTCGACAAGTCCATCGAGGCCTGGCTTGTCGGCATCTCGCCCGAATGGCTCGTCAAGCTGACGACATCGATCTAGCGGGTGCGACCATGAAGCGGGTTTCCAGCAAGGGATATGTCAAGGCGTTGGCGCTTGCCGTCATGGTCATCATGGCCGCCCTGCATAGCCTGGCGTCGGCACAGGCCATGGAGCGGTTCGCATTCAGCGCCGATGCATTCGCGGCAGCACAGCGGGAAAATCGCGCAATCCTGCTCGAAGTGCACGCTTGGTGGTGCCCGGTTTGCTGGATGCAGAAGACTGCATTGGCCGAACTCGAGAAAGAAGCCCGCTTCAAGGACATCGTTTCATTCACGCTGGACTACGACAAAGACAAGTCGCTTCTTCGCCAGTTCAACGTCCAGAAGCAAAGCACGTTGATCGTCTATAAGGGCGCCCGAGAAGCGGGACGTGTCGTCGGAGAAAGCGATACCAGTTCGCTCCGGAAGCTGCTGGCTCTGCTCCGTTGAAGGGGGCGACGGCTTCGAGGTTCGATGTGCGCCTCGTATGCGGATCGTTGGAGCTTGGGGAAGTCCGCTCCCGCCATACTCTCTTCCTCATGCCCGCTCACGACCATAACTTCCCCATGCAGAAGCCTGCCCGTACCCGCCTCCCACCCCTCCCCATCTGCTCAACGCGCATCCCGATTGCCTAGAAACGGAGCGGCGGGGGGCACTGGCACGGCGGCATCGGCTCGACTACCATCGTCGCCACAACGCAGGGCGAGGAGGGGCTGGTGCACGTTCTGATTTTCGGCGGCACGGGCTTCGTCGGCCTCAATATCGCGGCAGCCTTCCACACCGGCGGACATCGCGTATCGCTGTTCGACAAGTCACCGCCGCCGGCAGGCTTCGATGTGCCCGCCGCCTGCCATCTTGGTGACGTGCGCAACAAGACCGCCGTCCGCGCGGCCATGGCAAGCGCGCCCGACATCGTCATCTGCGGCGCCGCCATCACTGCCGGCTCGGCCCGCGAAGCCCGCGACCCCGACAGCATCCTGTCCGTGAACCTCGGCGCGCTGCCGGGCATCCTCGAATCCGGCCGCGATGCGGGCGTGAAGCGCTTCGTCAACCTGAGTTCCGCCGCTGCCTATGGCGCAGCCCCCGGCCCGCGTCTCGCCGAGGATGATGCCGCAAGTCCCGAGAGCCTCTACGCCATCACCAAGTTCGCCTCCGAACGCGTCGCCGCGCGCCTTGCCGGCCACTGGCGGCTCGACGTGGTCAACGTGCGGCTCAGCGCCGTGTTCGGGCCGTGGGAGCGCGATACGGGCGAGCGCGACACGCTGAGCGCGCCGGGGCAGATCCTGGCGCTGGCCGCCGACGGCACACCGGCGTTGCTGCCGCGCCCCGGCATCCGCGACTGGATCTATGCGCCGGACGTGGCCGAGGCCGTGCGAACCATCGCGCTGGCGCCGCGCCTCGGGCACGCGCTCTACAATATTTCGACAGGCAACAGCTGGAGCGCGCTCGACTGGGGGCAGGCGCTCGCCCGCCACCTGCCGGGCCTCGTCTGCCGCATCGCAGGCCCCGGTGAAACCGCAATCGTCGATCTCCACGCACCCACCGATCGACCGCCCCTCGCAACCGACCGCCTTGCGGCCGATCTTGGCTGGCGCGCCCGCTTCGATCTCGAGACCAGCGCGCGCCACCTCGCCGCCTGGTGGAGCACACACAAGGAAAGCAGCACCACATGAAGCTTGCAGGCAAGACGGCCGTCGTCACCGGTGGCGGCTCCGGCATAGGCCGGGCCATCGCCACGCTGTTTGCCAAAGAGGGCGCCCGCCTCGCCGTGGTCGACCGTGACGAAAACGGCGCCGCCACCACCTGCGCCGCGATCACGGCAGCCGGCGGCGAGGCTCGCGCCTTCCTCTGCGATGTGGGCGATGAAGCTGCGGTTGCCGGCACTGCAGCCCAGATCCTCGCGGCCTTCGGCGGCATCGACGTTCTCGTCACGGCCGCCGGCTTCTCCTGCGGCGGCACCGTGCTCACCACCTCGCGCGAGGACTGGGACGCGGTGTTCCGCACCAACGTCGGCGGCACCTGGCTGTGGGCGCGCGCTGCTATTCCCGCCATGCAGAAGCAGGGCGGTGGCGCCATCATCACCATCGCCTCGCAGCTGGCGCTGGCCGGGGGTCGCGGCAACACCGCCTACATCGCGGCCAAGGGCGCCATCCTCAGCCTCACTCGCACCATGGCGCTCGACTTCGCGGGCGACGGCATCCGCGTCAACGCCATCGCCCCCGGCGCCATCGACACGCCGATGCTGGCGCGCAGCTTCGGCCGCCATGCCGATCCGCAGGCCGTGCGTGAAACCTCACGCAAGCGCCACGCACTGCAGCGCTTCGGCAAGCCCGAGGAGATCGCGGAAGCCGCACTTTATCTCGCAAGCGATGGCGCCCGCTTCACCACCGGCTCCACTCTCGTCGTCGACGGCGGGTGGCTCGCGGCATGACGAAGGGATCCGCCGAAGGCATTGTGGAACTCGAGCGCCGGGTCGCGTCGGACCTGGCGCGCATCGCGCATCCGCGCGCCGCCTGGCTCACGCCGCGCAAGGCGCCCGACGGCCAACCCGCCTACGACGTCGTCATCGTCGGCGCCGGCCAGTCGGGCCTCGTCACCGCCTTCGGCCTCATGCGCTCGCAGGTGACGAACATCCTCGTGCTCGACAAGGTGCAGCGCGACCGCGAAGGCCCCTGGCGCACCTACGCCCGCATGCACACGCTGCGGAGCCCGAAGGACTTCACCGGCCCCGACCTCGACATTCCAAGCCTCACCTACCAGTCCTGGCACGAGGCGCGGTTCGGCAAGGCCGCCTGGGACAAGCTCGACCTCATCCACAAGGAGTTGTGGGCCGATTATCTTCTGTGGTTCCGCGACGTGCTGTCCCTGCCGGTGCAGAACGAAACCGAAGTGACGGCGATCCGGCAGGCCGGCGATCTCATCGCACTCACGGTTTCGAGCCAGGGCATGGCCCGCACCATCCACGCGCGCAAGGTCGTCCTCGCCACCGGCCAGGAAGGCACAGGGGCCTGGAGCCTGCCGGCGCCGCTCGCCAGCATTCCTCCGAGCCTTCTCGCACGCACCGACGACGCCATCGATTTCGCCGCCCTGCGCGGCAAGACGGTTGCAGTGGTGGGCGCCGGCGCCTCCGCCTTCGACAACGCCGCCGTGGCGCTGGAGACGGGCGCCGCACGCGTGCTGCTGCTGTGCCGGCGCGAGGCGCCGCAGGTCATCCAGCCCTACCGCTGGCTCACCTTCCGCGGCTTCCTGCGCCACCTGTGCGACCTTGACGATGCCTGGCGCTGGCGCTTCATGCGCGCCATCCTGGAACTGCGCGAGGGCTTCCCGCAAGCCACCTACGACCGCTGCGCGGTGCACCCTAATTTCACTCTCCTCACCAATGCCGGCGTGACCGGCGCCTCCTGCGCGGATGGCCAGGTGTCTCTCGTCACGCCGTCGGGCACTGTGGAGGCCGACTACGTCATCGCAGCCACCGGCATCGACATGGATTTCCGCGCGAAACCTGAACTCGCGGGCTTTGCCCACAACATCGCCACCTGGGCGGATCGCTATGATCCACCGGCCGCGGAGCACAACGATCGGCTCTCCCGCTTCCCCTACCTCGCCGACGATTTCTCCTTCACCGAGAAGCATCCGGGCGAAACCGCGTGGATACGCAACATCCACCTGTTCTCGATCGCCGCGACGATGAGCTTCGGGCCCTCCGGCTCCTCCATCAACGCCATGACCACCGCGGTGCCGAAACTGGTCTACGGCCTCACACGCGGGCTGTTCCGCGAAGACGTCGGCCGCCACTGGGCCGATTTCCAGGCCTACGACATCGTCCAGGCAGTAGTCCCGCGAAAGGTCCCGTGATACGACAAATGGCATGCGACTTGCTGATCCTGCCTGACTGAAACTCCATGCGCACGACGGGCCCGCGCTTTCGCTACGGTCTGTCTGCATCCCTTCCGGCCTCTGACACCATTTTGGGCGACCTGATGAGCCATCTGTTCAAAAAAACCGCATTCGCCGCCTTCACGGCCCTTGCAGCCGCCGCCGCGGCCGCATCTCCGGCCACCGCGCAAACCCGCGCCGAGACGTTGCGCTACGTCATGGGCGCTGCCATCAACACGCTCGATCCAACCATGCCGGGCTCGACGCGCGAGGCCTTCGCGCTCAGTCTGTCCACCTATGACCGGCTGGTCTCGTTCGGGCGCAAGCAGTTGAACGGCAAATGGGTGTTCGACCTCGACAGCATCCGGGGTGAGCTTGCCGAAAGCTACGTGGTCAGCCCCGATGGCCTGAAGATCACCTTCAAGCTGCGCAAGGACGCCAAGTTCCACGACGGCACGCCCGTCACCACCGAGGACGTGAAGTGGTCGCTCGACCGCGCCGTCACCGCCAACTCGCTCGCCAAGGCGCAATTGCTCACGGGCTCGCTCACCAGCCCCGACCAGTTCAAGATCATCGACACCCACACCTTCGAGGTGACGCTGCCCAAGCCCGACAAATTGGCCCTGCCTAACCTCGCCACCGTCTATCCCGTGATCTTCAACTCCAAGCTCGCCAAGTCCAAGGCCACGGCGGAAGATCCCTGGGCCCAGCAATGGCTGAAGGACAACACGGCCGGCTCCGGCGCCTACATCATGGAGACGTTCAAGCCGGGCGAGCAGGCCGTTGCCAAGCGCAACGAGGACTGGAAGCGCGGGCCTGATGGCACCCAGGCGCACTTCAAGCGCATCATCCTGCAGACCGTGCCGGAGGCCGCCACGCGCGCCAATCTCGTCGAGCGCGGCGATGCCGACATCGTCATCGACCTGCAGCCCACCGATGCCGCCGCCCTCGAGGCGAAGGGCAAGCTGAAGGTAACCTCCACGCCGCAGTACAACGCCATCACCTTCATCTCCTTCAACAACAAGATCCCGCCGTTCGACAATGCGAACGTGCGCAAGGCCATCGCCTACGCGCTTCCCTATGAAGACATGTTCAAGGCTGCTCTCTTCGGCCGCGGTGCGCCGCTCTATGGCGCCACGTGGGCCGATGGCAAGGCGCCGGCCGGCACCTTCCCCATCCCGCAGCCCGTCAAGACGGATCTCGCCAAGGCCAAGGAATACCTGAAGGCCGCCGGCATGCCCGATGGCTTCTCCACCACCTTCTCCTTCAACGTCGGCCAGGCCGGCACCGCAGAGCCGATGTCGGCGCTGGTGAAGGAATCGCTCGCCAAGATCGGCATCAAGGTCGACATCCAGAAGCTGCCGGATGCGCAGATGTCCACCGCCATCAACGAGAAGAAGCTGCCCTTCTTCACCGAGGGCATCGTCGCCTGGCTGCCGTCGATGGATTACTTCTATCGCAACTTCTACATCGGCACGATCCGCTGGAACTACTCCTCCATCGACGATCCCAAGCTGACCGAGCTTGCCCAGGCCGCACGCTTCGAAGCCGACAAGGCGAAGTACGAGGCCATGGGCCGCGAACTCAACACCATGCACTTCGATCTGATGCCGCAGATCCCGCTGTGGCAACCGAGCCAGGACGCCGTCATGGCGCCCAACATCGAGGGCTACACCTATCAGTTCCACCGCCAGGTCGATTATCGCAATCTGAGCCGTAAATGAGCCAGTGGAGCAGCACGGCACGACGGGCGGGGTGGCGTTTCCTGTCATCCCTGCCCGCGCTGTTCGGCGTTGTCGTCTTCACCTTCGTGCTGATGCGTGTGCTGCCGGGTGACCCGGCCGTGTTCTTCGCCTCGGGCCCCAACTCGAGCCAGGAGGACATCGAGATGATCCGGCGGCAGATGGGCCTCGACAAGCCCCTGCCGACGCAGCTTGGCCTCTATCTCGTCGACATCGGCCGCGGCAATCTCGGCCGCGCGCTTACCACCGGCCAGCCCGTGCTCGTCGACCTCAGGGAGCGCCTGCCGGCCTCGCTCGAACTCACCCTCGCGGCCCTGCTGCTGGCCCTCACCTCGGCCATCCCTCTCGGCATCTTCGCCGCGCTGAAGCCGAACTCGCTGGTCGATCACGGCGTCCGCTTCTTCTGCGCGCTGGGTGTCTGCGTGCCGACGTTCGTCTCGGGCCTGATCCTGATCTATGTCTTCTACTACCTCCTGGGCCTCGCGCCGGATCCCACCGGCCGCATCGACATCTTCACCACCGCACCCGCCCGCGTGACGGGCTTCCTTCTCATCGACTATCTCATCGCCGGCGACTTCGACGGCTGGCGCGCGGCCTTCACCCAGCTGCTGCTCCCAGCCTTCACCATGGCGCTGTTCGTGGTAGCCCCGCTTGCCCGCATGACGCGCGCAGCCATGCTCGCCTCGCTCGGCAGCGACTTCGTGCGCACGGCCCGCTCCATCGGCATGACGCGCTGGCGCATCGTCGTTGTCTATGCCCTGCGCAACGCCATCCTGCCCGTGCTCACCATCACCGGCATCGTCTTCTCCACCATGCTCGGTGCCAATGTGCTTGTGGAGAAGGTGTTCTCCTGGCCCGGCGTCGCCTCCTACGCGCTCGATGCCCTTCTCGCCTCCGACTATGCGCCCGTGCAGGGCTTCGTGCTGCTGATGGCCTCGATCTTCGTGCTCGTGAATCTCGTGGTCGATGTCCTCTACGGCATCGCCGATCCCAGGATCTCGGTCGAATGAGCTCGAGCACACTCCGCCACGTCGCGTGGGTGATGCGCGGCAACCCCGTCACCGCCATCGCCGCCGCGGCCGCCACCCTCCTCTGCCTCGTCGCACTGATCGGGCCCTATCTCGTCGCCTACGATCCGATCGCCTCCGACGTCGCCCACGCGCTCGAGCCGCCGAGCCTCGCCCACTGGGCCGGCACCGACCAGCTCGGCCGCGACGTCTTCACCCGCATCGTCGTCGCCGCGCGGCTCGACCTCGCCATCGCCGCCTCGGCCGTCAGCCTGTCGTTCGTCGCTGGCGCGATCGTCGGCAGCATCTGCGGCTATACGGGCGGCCGGCTCGATCGCGCCGTCGGCCGCTTCGTCGACGTGCTGATGGCGTTTCCCCTCTTCGTGCTCGCCATGGCGATGGTCGTGGCGCTGGGCAACCGCGTCGAGAACATCGTCATCGCCACGGCCATCATCAACCTGCCCTTCTACATCCGCTTCGCTCGCGCCGAGGTGAATGTGCGCCGCAACGCCGGCTGGGTGGAAGCCGCCCGCGCCTCGGGCGAAGGCCATATCTCCGTGGTACTGGGCTTCCTGCTGCCCAACGTTCTGCCCGCCATGGCCGTGCAGATCTCGCTCAATCTCGGCTGGGCCATTCTCAACGCCGCGGGCCTCTCCTTCATCGGCCTCGGCGTGAAACCGCCTACCCCTGAGTGGGGCATCATGGTGGCCGAGGGCGCGCGCTTCATCTCCACCGGCAAGTGGTGGCTCGTCGCCTTCCCCGGCCTCGCGCTCATGTTGAGCGTGCTGTGCTTCAATCTGCTGGGCGACGGCCTGCGTGACATTCTCGACCCGAGAATGCGCACATGAACATGATGCCGCCGTCCGAGCCCACTGCCGCCGCTCCCGTTCTCGAGATCGAGGATCTCCACGTCACCTTCTCGACGCGCGCAGGCCTGGTGGAGGCCGTGCGCGGCGTCACCCTTTCGCTGCGTCCCGGCCGCACGCTGGGCGTCGTCGGGGAATCGGGTTCGGGCAAATCCGTCACCGCCTTCGCCGTCACGCGCCTGCTCGATGCCGCCGGCCGCATCACCCGGGGCCGCATCCTGTTTCGCGGCGAGGACATCACGCGCGCCTCACCCAAGGCACTACGCGCGCTGCACGGCGCCGCCATCTCCATGATCTTCCAGAACCCGCGCGCTGCCCTCAATCCCATCCGCACCGTGGGCCTGCAGATCGCCGATGCACTCACGGCTCACCAGCGCCTCACCGCCAGCGAGGCACGCGCCCGCGCGCTGGACCTTCTGAAAACCGTGCGCATCCGTGAGCCGGAGAAGCGCCTCGACGCCTACCCGCACGAGCTTTCGGGCGGCATGTGCCAGCGCGTCATGATCGCCATGGCGATCGCCTGCGAACCGGCGCTGCTCATTGCCGACGAACCCACGACCGGCCTCGACGTCACCACGCAGAAGACCGTGATGGACCTGATCCAGCGCATCGCCGCCGAGCGCAGCATGGCCGTGATCCTCATCACCCACGACCTCGGCCTTGCCGCGCGCTATTGCCAGGACATCGTCGTGATGGAGCAGGGCCGCATCGTAGAGCGGGCCCCACCGCAGCGCCTCTTCCGCGCGCCCGAGCATGCCTACACGCGCCGTCTGGTTGCAGCATCACCAACGCCCACCTCGCGCGTGGAAGACCTCGTCGTCGACGACGCGCTCGCCATTGCCATGCCGCCACCGCCCGTCCGCAAACCAAGCGCAGCCGGCACGCCGCCGCTGCTGGAGGCGCAGAACCTTCTCAAGCGCTTTTCAGCCGACATCACCGCCGTCGACGGCGTCTCGCTCACCATCGCAGCTGGCGAAAGCGTGGGGCTGGTTGGCGAATCCGGCTCCGGCAAGAGCACGATTTCGCGCATCATCTGCCGCCTCATCGACCAGACCGAGGGCAGCATTCTCTTCGACGGCGAGCCGATCGGCTCCATTGCCGCACGCGAATTCCACCGCTCGCCCTTCCGTCGCCAGATCCAGATCGTCTTCCAGGATCCCCACGACAGCCTCAATCCGCGCTTTTCCGCCTTCGATGCGATCGCGCATCCCTTGCGCCGCCTAACCGATCTCTCGGGCACCGCGCTGAAAGCCCGTGTCGAGGATTGCGCCAAGAAGGTCGGACTGCCGCTCGATCTTCTTGCGCGCTTCCCCCATCAGCTCTCGGGCGGGCAGAAAGCGCGCGTCGGCATCGCGCGCGCCATCTCCGTCGCTCCGCGTCTTCTCGTGCTCGACGAACCGACGGCCGCCCTCGACGTCTCGGTCCAGGCCGTCACCTTGCAGCTCCTGGAACGCCTGCGCCGCGAGGATGACCTCGCCTTCCTGTTCGTGAGCCACGATCTCAACGTCGTGCGCATGATGTGCGAGCGCACCATCGTCCTGCAGAACGGGCGCATCGTGGAAGAGGGCCCGAGCCGCCAGTTGTTCGAGGCGCCGCGCAGCGACTACACGCGCGAGCTTCTCGATGCCATCCCCCACCCCCTCGTCGCCTGACATGGCGCACTCTTGAACAAGAAAGGCCCGCGCCGGGAGGAGGCGCGGGCCCTTGCTGGCAGGCCGTGGAGGCTCTGCCACGTCGCAGCGGGATCAGCCGTTGTTGGTCTGCTCCTGCCACCACTGCTTGGAGCCGAAGTCGGCAGCGTTGGCGCTGCTGGAAACGGCGGCGATGCCCGCGATCAGCGAAAGAGCGACGAGCGAGCTTGCGATGATGGTCTTCATGATCATTCTCCTGTTGTCCATTCGGCGGATCGTGCCGCCGATGTCAGGGATTTGGGAGGCCCTTTCCCGGATGCCAGGGCCTGTCACAGGCCTGTGACGCATGGTGATCGGCACGCACGCTGGCGTGAAAAGCAGTGATCGAGGGCCGGCGCTCGCCCGGGCCCAGTTCAGTGGGCCTCGGGCAAGCCGCGCGGGCCGGCCATGGCGTCTTTCCCACTCGCCCCTGGCCTAGAGCCGGCGCCTCGACTATGACAGTCGCGCCGCGGCGACCCCCGCCGGCATCGACACGCCGAGGCCAAGCATGGCGCAAGCCCCGAAGCCGCCCACCGAGACTGCCAGCCCACCCGCCGCCCGCCTGCTCGCCGGCCCCGTATCGGTGATCAACGTCGGGCTCGAAGGCTTCGCAACCGAGCTTTCCGGCCAAGGCCATGCGGTCTGCCACGTCGTCTGGAGCCCACCGGCGGGCGGCGACGAGCGGATGGCGCGCCTCATCGCGAAGCTCGGACTTTGAAGCCTGTGGATGGGAAAGCCGTGACCAGCACCGACCGCATCGCCGCCAAGATCGAGAGCGCCAACCAGGAGGCGCTTCGTCGCCTGCTCGCGGCCGACCCCGTTCTCGTAGACGTGATCCCGGCCTCCAAGGCCTGCCCGCGTCTCAAGCCCAACATGATCCTGCACGCGGGGCCCCCCGTCACATGGGAGCGCATGTGTGGCCCCATGCGCGGCGCGGTTACCGGCATCGCCGTGTTCGAGGGATGGGCCAAGGATCTGGCGGACGCCGAGGCGAAGGCCGCCAACGGCGTCTTCACCTTCGAACCCAACCACCACCACGACTGCGTCGGCCCGATGACGGGCATGACGACGCCCTCGCAGATGCTGATGGTGGTGGAGAACCGCGCCTTCGGCAACCGCGCCTACTGCGCCATCAACGAGGGCCTCGGCAAGGTGATGCGCTTCGGCGGCAACGATGCCGAGGTTCTCGACCGCATCCGCTGGCTCACGACGAGCCTCGGTCCGGCGCTCGGCGCAGCGCTGCGGGAGATGGGCGGCATTCCGCTGAAGCCCCTCATCGCGCGCGGCCTCGCGATGGGCGACGAGATGCACCAGCGCAATGTCGCCTGCTCCAGCCTTCTGCTGCGGCAGCTGGCTCCGGCAATGGCGCGCACCGCGTCCAGCACGGCGGAGCTTGCCCGCAATCTCACCTTCGTCGCCGCCAACGACCAGTTCCATCTCAACGTCGCGATGGCCATGGGCAAGGCCATGACCGATCCAGTGCGCGGCATCGAAGGCTCGTCCGTCGTCACCGCCATGTGCCGCAACGGCACCGACTTCGGCATCCGCGTTTCCGGCACCGGCGACACCTGGTTCACGGCACCCGTGGAGATGCCACAAGGCCTTTACTTCCCGGGCTTCACGGAGGCGGATGCCAACCCCGACATGGGCGACAGCGCCATCGTCGAGACGGTGGGCCTCGGCGGCTTCGCCATGGGCGCTGCCCCCGCCGTTGTCGCCTTCATCGGCGCCGGCAATGCCTCGCAGGCAGCCCAGTTCACGCGCCTCATGCGCGAGATCACGGTGACGACCAACACCGAGTGGACCATCCCCGGCATGGATAACCAGGGCGTGCCCACCGGCATCGACATCCGCCGCGTGGTGGAGACCGGCATCATGCCCACCATCAACACCGGCATCGCGCACAAGAAGCCCGGCATCGGCCAGGTCGGCGCCGGCGTCGTGAAAGCGCCCAAGGCCTGCTTCGAAAAGGCGCTGCTGGCCTTCGGCGAGAGCCTGGGGGTCAGATGAGCGTGATCCGCAACGAGGTGCGCCGCGGCGTTTATCTCGACAGTGTCGCCTTGATGCGCATCGCCCAGTCCGTGAAGGCGCTCGCGGGCGTGGAGGAATGCGGGCTGATGATGGCCACGCCCGCCAACATGCGCATTCTGGCCGAGGCGAACGTGCTGTCCTCGGATGGCGAGACCGCAGGTCCCGCCGACATCGTGATCGCCGTGCGGGCCCAGGATGCGGAGACGGCAGTGCAGGCGCTCGCCGAGGCCCGTCGCCTCATGGACAAGCCGCGGACGGGCCCGGCCGGCGACGAAACGTGGATGCCGCGCAGCCTGCGCATCGCGCTCGAGGCGGCGCCCGGCGCCAACCTTGCTCTCATCTCCGTTCCCGGCGGCTATGCAGCGGCCGAGGCCCGCAAGGCGCTCCGGTCCGGCCTCAACGTGATGATGTTTTCCGACAACGTGCCGCTCGAGGACGAGATCGCCCTCAAGCAGGAAGCGGCAACGCGCGGCCTGCTGATGATGGGGCCCGACTGCGGCACGGCCATCATCGCAGGCGTGCCCCTCGCGTTCGCCAATACGGTCGCGCGCGGCGATATCGGCATCATCGGTGCGTCGGGCACCGGCATCCAGGAGGTGAGCTGCCTCGTCTCCAACAACGGCGGCGGCATCAGCCACGCCATCGGCACCGGCGGCCGCGACCTCAAGTCGGAAGTCGGCGGCCTGACCACGTTGATGGCCATCGACCTGCTCGATGCCGACGAAGCCACGCGCCACATCGTCATCATTTCCAAGCCGCCCGCCGCAGACGTCGCCGGCAAGGTGCTGGCGCGTGTCGCCCGCTCCCGCAAGCCCTTCACCGTCTGCTTCCTGGGCAGTGCGAGCCGCGACGTACCGGCCAACGCCCGCTTCGCGCCGACCCTCAAGGCCGCAGCCGAGTGCGCGCTGGGCAAATCCATTGCAGGTGCTGCGTCTGCTGCTGCTGCTCCGAGCGCGGCCCCGGCCTTGCGTGGCCCTCGCATCCGCGGGCTCTATGCCGGCGGCACGCTGTGCGCGGAGGCGCAGATCGTGCTGATGCAGGCAGGCCTCAGCGTCGCCTCCAATGCTGCGGTGCCAGGTGCCTCTGCGCCCGAGGAAGCCGCGACATCTGCCGATGCCCTCCTGATCGACCTTGGCAGCGACGAGTATACGCAAGGCCGCCCGCATCCCATGATCGAGCCTGCCGTGCGCGATGCGGAGCTTGCCCGCGCGCTGGCCGACCCCGACACCGGCATCCTTCTCGTCGACTTCGTCCTTGGCCATGGCGCCCACGCCGATCCCGCCGGCCACTTCCGCGCGAGCTTCCTGCGCCTCACGGCTGGCATGGCGAAAAAGCCCGTCGTCCTCGCCGCCCTCACCGGCACGCCCGCCGACCCGCAAGGCTTCGACGAGCAGGCTGCAAGGCTCGCCGGCATCGCCATCCTCTGCCCGTCCAATGCCGATGCGGCTGCACGCGCGGCTGCCTTGTCCTCCCGCGCCTCGTGAGCCATTTCGGAAAACCCGATGCCAGGCGCCTTGCCGTTGTGCGCTGCGGCCCCATCGCGCACGAGGTGCTGAGCGAGGATGTCGACCTGTTCGTGCTGGCCGTGTTCGAGCGCTCGTTCTATCTCGGCTGCCCGCGCGGGCTGGTGTGCGTGGGCACCGGCATCGGCGCCGGCCCCATCAACGTCGAGCTTGCTTCGGCCCCGCGCGATTGGGCAGCGCTTGGCATCGCGCCGGACGTGGAAGGTCGCATCGAGCACGGCATCCCCTATGTAACGGAGCGCCTTGCCCTCGATCTCGATGCCAGCGCCATCTGGGCACCTTCGCCCCTGCCACCCTTCACACCGCAGACCGTGGCTTCCGCCATTGCCCGCCTCTCGGCTCTTGCCTCGCCCGATCTTCCCGACGACGGCCTCGCGAGATTGGTCTTCGAAGGCCATGCAGGGAACGTCGAAGCGCAGATGGCGCAAGCCAGCATTGGCGATCTGCGAACGGGCCTCGTGTCAGCGCTTGCGGACGTCAGCCTGCCGGAAACACTGGCGCGCGCGGCCACCCTGCTCGTGGGCCTCGGACCCGGCCTCACGCCCTCGGGCGACGATCTTCTCGGCGGGGTCTTGCTGGCGCTTTCTGCAACCCGCAACGAGGCCCTGCGCGACGCTCTGTGGGATGTCCTCGTGCCCGAGCTCGACGCGCTCACCGTGCCCATCAGCGCCATGCACCTTTCGGCTGCGGCGGACGGCCTCGCCGGTGAGGCTCTGCACGCACTCGTATGCGCAACGCTTGCGGACGCCCCTTCGCTTCACTCTGCGCTGCGGCAGGCCGTAAGCCTCGGGCACACATCGGGCTGGGACACGCTCGCAGGCCTCGTCCTCGGGCTGGACGCCGTCCTCGCCGCCGACCGGAAAGACAGATGAGACAGCGCGCCCTGCGGCCTTGCGTTGACAGCCCCGGAACCCGGCCACTACCGTCCACCATCCACGGATCGGAGCGCGTCCGCGCGCCCATCGAAAGCGTGAACCACTCTCACGTGAAAAACTGATCTAGGCAGGGGCACAAAGCATGGCCGAAGACGCAACGGGCACATCCGTCCTGCCGGGCGACGAAATCGCTGCCGAGCGCGCGAAATCCGGCCAGCCTCCCGTCGCCGCCGCAGCGACGCGAGACCGCGGCAAGGGCCCCTGGCCGCGCCTGGTGCTGCGCGGTGCCCTCGTTATCGATGGCACGGGCGCTCCGCCCATCGGCCCCACCGACATCGTCGTGGAGAATGGCCGCATCGCCCTCCTGAAGAAGATCGGCGGAACGCCCTCGGCGCCGAAAGGCTCGGTCCCGGCGCAGGCCGGCGACCAGGAAATCGACTGCCGCGGCAAATGGGTGACGCCGGGCTTCATCGATTGCCACGCCCATGCCGGCGTCGCCTACCACGCCGCCAACGGCTGGGTGCCGCCGGTGGATTATGTCTACAAGCTCTGGCTTGCCCACGGCGTCACCACCGTACGCGAGATGGGCAGCCTCAATGGTCTCGGCTGGGTGCTGGAACAGAAGAAGCTGTCGGCCGAGAACAGGATCGCTGCGCCGCACCTCCTCGCCTACGCCTACTTCCCCGCTGTCAACGACATGCTGAAGATACTGCACACGCCGGAAGCGGGACGGGCGTGGCTGCGTCGCGTGAAGGAACGCGGTGCCGACGGCATCAAGTTCTTCGGCGCACCTCCGGCGATCATGGAAGCTGCCCTGGATGAATGCCGCAAGCTGGGCCTCAAGTCCGGCTGCCATCACGCGCAGATGGCCGTCACGCGCATGAACGCGCTCACCACCGCAAAGTGGGGCCTCACCAGCGCCGAGCACTATTACGGCCTGCCGGAATCCCTGTTCGAGGATCGCGCGGTGCAAAGCTTCCCGCTCGACTACAACTACAACGACGAATACTTCCGCTTCTCCGTATCCGGCCAGATGTTCCGCCAGGGCGCAGAGCCCGGTTCGCAGAAGTGGAACGACGTGCTCGACAAGTTCCTCGAGCACGGCTTCACCTTCGTCCCCACCTTCACGATCTACGATGCCAACCGCGACCTGATGCGGGCACGCCAGGCCGACTGGCACGCCGACTATGCGTGGAAATCCATGTGGAAGTATTTCGCCCCCCAGCGTGGCGGACACGGCTCCTATTGGTATCGCTGGTCGACGCAGAACGAGATCGAGTGGAAAGAGAACTACCGGCGCTGGATGCGCTTCATCAACGACTACAAGAACCGCGGCGGCCGCGTCTGCACGGGCTCGGACTCGGGCTTCATCTATCAGATCTTCGGCTTCGGCTATGTGCGGGAACTGGAACTCCTGCAGGAAGCGGGCTTCCATCCCCTCGAAGTGATACGGGCTGCAACCTACCACGGGGCGCAGCTCTGCGGCATCGAGCAGGAGACCGGCAGCATCGAGGTCGGCAAGCGCGCCGACCTTCTCGTGCACGACCACAACCCGCTCGAGGATTTCAAGCTGCTCTACGGCACTGGCGCGCTCCGCCTCGACGAGGCGGCCAACGGGCCGAAGTTCGTGCGCGGCCTCAAGCTCACCATCAAGGACGGCATCGTCTACGACACGGCCGAGCTGCTGGCCGACGTGCGCCAGATGGTTACGGAGAGCTGGGCTGGCAGCGAGAGCGAGCGCCCGACGAGCCGCGATCCCGCGCGATGATCGCAGAGCCCATCGACTTCGTCGTGCTCACCGGCTTCCTCGGCTCCGGCAAGACGACCTTGCTGTCGCAGTTCCTGGAAGGGCCCGCCGGCAGCGACACGGCCGTGATCGTCAACGAAGCGGGCGAGATCGGCCTCGACCAGGCCATCCTGCGCGAGAGCGGCGGCGACGTGCCCATGACGATGCTGGCCAACGGCTGCATCTGCTGCCAGATGGGCAGCGACCTCTCCGTCACCATCGAGGCCTTGCTCAACGCCCCTCGCCCGCAAGACGCCACGCCCCTGCGCCGCATCGTCCTGGAAACCAGCGGCCTCTCCAAGCCCGGTCCCATCCTGCGGCAACTGGCAGGCCTTGCCGACTACCACATGCGCGTCGCCGTGCTCGCCACCTACGATGCACTGCGCGGAAGCCAGACGCAGACCTTCGATGAAGCTGCCGCCCAGTGGACGGCTGCCCATCGCATCGTCGTCACCAAGCTCGACCTTGCGCCACAGCCGCGTCGAGAAAGCGCGGCGGCGGAAGCAGCAGCCATCAACCCGCTGGCCGAGATCGTCGCCGTTGCAGATCGCAACGCCGCCATCAGCGCTGCCTTTGCGCCGCTCGCAGCATCCGCCAAGATCGCGCAGCCGCACCTGCATGCGCACGCGCATCACCAGCATCCACGCATCGGTGTGCGCCTGCTGCGGCCCATCGGGCGCCCGGCATTCGATGATCTCACTTTTTGGCTCGACAACCTCGCCGGCGCCCTCGGTGAACGCCTGCTGCGCCTCAAGGGCCTCGTGCAGGTGAAAGAGGTGGAGCGGCCGTTGCTGGTTCAGAGCGTCGGCACGATGTTCTCGGCCCCGCGCCCCTTCGGCGCCCCGGGCCAGGATGCGGCGTCCTTCCTGGTCGTCATCGCGCGCGACCTCACGCCTGCCGACCTCGCCTCCATTTCACCAGCGGGCGTCTTCGACGTGTCCGCCTGAAGCAATCGCCCACCGCCAAACGAAAACGGCGCCCGAAGGCGCCGTTGCAAAGCTTTGGATAGGGCCTACTCGTCGAATAAGGCCTACTCGTCCTTGCGCCGCGGGATGCCGGGAACGGTGCCCGAGCCCTTCGGACGCTCCTTCTTCTCCTTGGGACCCGGCAGCGACTTGCGCGGCGTGGCATCGACGAGCGCCGGTGCCTCGAGGTCGCCATCCTCCGCGTCGTCCTCGTCCTCCTCCTCGCGCCGGGCTTTCACCTTCTGCGAGGGATCGGGGGCAAGGAACTCGAAGGCAAGCTTGCGCGCCGCGCCCTCGCCTTCGACAGACACGCGCACGGTGCCACCATGCTCGAGCTTGCCGAAGAGGAGCTCGTCCGCGAGCGGCTTCTTGATATTCTCCTGGATGACGCGCCCAAGCGGCCGCGCCCCGAACTTTTCATCGTAGCCCGTATCGGCCAGCCACTTCATGGCAGCCTCCGACACCTCGATCACCACGCCACGGTCGGCAAGCTGGGCCTCGAGCTGGAACACGAACTTCTCGACCACCTTCAAGATCACGTCCGGTGGCAGGCCGCCGAAGGCGATGACGGCGTCGAGGCGGTTGCGGAACTCCGGCGTGAACATCCGGTTGATCGCCTCCGTATCGTCGCCCTCGCGCTTGTCGCGGCCGAAGCCCATCGGCGCCTTGGCGAGATCCGACGCGCCCGCGTTCGTGGTCATGATCAGCACCACGTTGCGGAAGTCGATCTGCTTGCCGTTGTGATCGGTCAGCTTGCCGTGATCCATGACCTGCAACAGGATGTTGTAGAGGTCGGGATGCGCCTTCTCGATCTCGTCGAGCAGCAGCACGCAGTGGGGATGCTGGTCGACGCCGTCGGTCAGCAGGCCGCCCTGGTCGAAGCCGACATAGCCCGGAGGCGCGCCGATCAACCGCGAAACCGTGTGCTTCTCCATGTATTCCGACATGTCGAAGCGCAGAAGCTCCACGCCCATGAGGCTTGCAAGCTGCTTGGCCACCTCGGTCTTGCCGACGCCCGTGGGGCCTGAGAACAGGTAGCAGCCGATCGGCTTCTCCGGCTCGCGCAGGCCCGCGCGCGACAGCTTGATGGCGCTGGCAAGGGCATCGATGGCCTTGTCCTGGCCGAACACCAGGCGCTTCAGGTCCTTGTCGATGTTGGCCAGCACTTCCGCATCGGACTTGGTGATGGTCTTTGGCGGGATGCGCGCCATGGTGGCGACGGTCGCCTCGACCTCCTTCACCGTGATCTTCTTCTTCCGCTTGCCCTCGGGCAGCAGCATCTGCGAGGCCCCCGTCTCGTCGATCACGTCGATCGCCTTGTCGGGCAGCTTGCGGTCGTTGATGTACTTGGCCGACAGCTCAACCGCGGCCTTCACGGCCTCGTTGGTGTACTTGAGCTTGTGGTACTCCTCGAAGACGGGCTTGAGGCCCTTGAGGATCTCGATGGAGTCCTCCACCGTGGGCTCCTTCACGTCGATCTTCTGGAACCGCCGCACCAGCGCCCGGTCCTTCTCGAAGTGCTGGCGATATTCCTTGTAGGTGGTGGAGCCGATGCAGCGCAGCCCGCCGGCCTGCAGCGCCGGCTTCAGCAGGTTCGACGCATCCATGGCGCCGCCAGAGGTGGCGCCGGCACCGATCACGGTGTGGATCTCGTCGATGAAGAGGATGGCGCCGGGAAGGTTCTCGATCTCCTTCATCACCGCCTTGAGCCGCTCTTCGAAGTCGCCGCGGTAGCGCGTGCCAGCCAGCAGCGCGCCCATGTCGAGCGAGTAGATGGTGCTGTCCTTCAGAACCTCGGGCACCTCGCCGTTGACGATCTTGCGCGCAAGCCCCTCCGCGATGGCGGTCTTGCCGACACCGGGATCGCCCACGAACAGCGGGTTGTTCTTCTGCCGGCGGCACAGCACCTGAATGGTGCGCATGACCTCGTCATAACGGCCGATGAGCGGGTCGATGCGGCCCGTCTTCGCCTTCTTGTTGAGGTTCACGCAGTAGGTGTTGAGCGCATCCTGCGGCTGCTTTTTCTCATCGCTCTTGTCGGACGTGTTGCTCTCCTCGTCTACGCCGCGCACGCTCCGGGGATCCGACATGCCCGGGCGTTTGGCGATGCCGTGGGAGATGAACTGGACCGCGTCGAACCGCGTCATCTCCTGCTCTTGCAGGAAATAGGCCGCGTGGCTCTCGCGCTCGGCGAAGATGGCGACGAGAACGTTGGCGCCCGTCACCTCCTCGCGTCCGGAGGATTGCACGTGCACGACGGCACGATGGATCACGCGCTGGAAGCTGGTGGTCGGTTGCGCTTCGGTGGAGCCCTTCACGAACAGCGCCGAGAGCTCGTTGTCGAGATATTCGGTGAGACGGCTGCGCAGGGCGTCGAAATCCACCGAGCAGGCGCGCATCACGGCGGACGCGTCCCGGTCGTCGAGCAGCGACAACAGCAGATGCTCGAGCGTGGCGTACTCGTGGTGACGCTCGTTGGCGTATTCCAATGCGCGATGCAGCGCGGCTTCGAGGCTTTGTGAGAATGCTGGCAAGCGCCGTCACTCCTTTTCCATGGTGCACTGCAGGGGGTGCTGGTGCTGGCGCGCGAAGTCCATCACCTGGGCAACCTTGGTCTCGGCCACCTCGTACGTGTAGACGCCACAGACGCCGACACCGCGATGGTGGACCTGAAGCATGATGCGCGTGGCTTCCTCACGCCCCTTGTTGAAGAAACGTTCCAGCACAAGAACGACGAACTCCATCGGTGTGTAGTCGTCATTCAGCAACAGTACCTTGTACAGACTCGGCTTCTTCGTTTTGGGTCTGGTCTTGGTTACCAGGCCCGTCTTGCCTTCGTCGTCGCCACGTGAGCCGTTTTTGCCGGCCATCCTGATGTCCCTGTCCTCGTCCCGAGCTTCGCAAGATTCGCGCCGCCCTTCGAAGTTCCTTGTCATCGCCATTGTAGCGACAGCCGGGGAGGGATCGCAAACTCCGCTTCGTCGGGAACGCACAGCATATGGGGACGGATGCTGCCGGTGTGAACATGCTCCCCGCAAATGCGACAAAAAAAGGCCCGGGCGCCTTGCGGCACCCGGACCTCGAACCTTCTCGCGCTGAAAGTGCGGGAGGCTTTTGCCTCGCCCGCGAAAGTCTTAGCGTGCGGCGCCCAGCGCCTTCTCGACCGGCTTGTAGGCCTCTTTCGCCATCTCGGCGTAGAGCGAGCCCACCTTCGACATCTGGTGCATGTAGCCGTCGTAGGCGCGCTTGGCATAGCCGGTCTGGATCTCGAGGGCCTGCTCAACCGACTTAGCCGACATCAGCTTCTCGAGGGTGGCGGTGCCTTCCTCGAACGAACGCTTGGTGTAGTCGGTGATCTCGGCGGCGATCGTCTGGATGCCCTTGTTCCACTCGCCCATGGCCTTCATGGCCGTGTCGATGTTGGTCTGGCTAAGCTTCTGGATGTCTTCGATCTTGAGCATGGGTTGCATGGGTGCGTTCCTTCTGCGTCTGGCTTGGGTCTTACTGGCTCTTGCTACAGTCGGCTTCAATCGGGCGCTGCTTGGTGGCTCGCGCGGGAATCGTTGCGTCGCAGCATCAATATATGCACCGCAACAAAGACGTCAACGCCCTTTTGTGCACTGCACCATGCGACACTTTGGTGGGCACCGCCTGATCAATTATTAGCCGTTTGTTAACCAGCCCGCTTAACCGAGCCCATACCCGCCCCGGTCTATCCTGCATTGCAAACGGAGACAGGGCCCGAACCGCAAGAGGCATCAAACGCCTCAAAGGCGTCCCAAAAACAGTGTTCCACCTCGAAGGGAACGCTGGGGCGCAGGGATGGGCCGCCCGGCTCGCCGGGCAGCAAAGGCGTTGGACGGAAGAGGGATGACATTCCCATTGAACGGGCGTTGGCCCGTGCGAACTCGTTTTCGGGGCGCGGCAGTGTCCGTCGCCCATAGGCTCGCGCTTGTGGCGCTGGTGCTGGCGTCGCTCGTTGCCGGAAGCGCACCGGGCCGCGCCGATGGCCGCAACGCCGTGCTCGTGGTGGACGCCAACACCGGCAACACCCTTTATGCGAGCCACGCGGAAGAGCAGCGCTACCCCGCCTCGCTCACCAAGATGATGACGCTCTACATGGTCTTCGAGCTGATCGAGCGCGGCCGCCTCAGCTACCAGACCCCCATCCGGATCTCGGCCAACGCCGCCGGTGCGGCGCCCTCCAAGCTCGACCTCAAGGAAGGCGAGGAGATCCCGCTGATCGACGCCATCCGCGTACTGATCACCAAGTCGGCCAACGATGTGGCAATCGCCGTTGCAGAGCATGTCGGCGGCACCGAAGCCAACTTCGCCCGCCTGATGACGCACAAGGCGCACCAGATCGGCATGAAGGCCACCACCTTCCGCAACGCCTCGGGCCTTCCCGATCCGCAGCAGACCACCACCGCCCGCGACATGGCGACCCTCGCCCTGCGCCTGCAGGACGAGTTCCCGCAGCATTACGTGCTCTTCGGCACCCGCACCTTCACCTACAAGGGCGAGACCTTCCGCAACCACAACACGCTGCTGTTCCACTACGAGGGCACCGACGGTATCAAGACCGGCTACACCCGCGCCTCGGGGTTCAACCTCGTGTCGTCGGTCAAGCGCGGCAACAAGCACGTCATCGGCGTCATCTTCGGTGGTGCCAGTGCCGCCACCCGCAACAATGCCATGCGGACCTACCTCAACATGGGTCTCGTGAAGGCCTCTCCGGTGCGCACCCGCAAACCGGCGCCGATGCTCATGGCGCGCAAAGCCACCACCGATCGCGTGGCATCGGTGCCGACACCGCGTCCCGTCACGCGCGCCCCCGAGGCCCGCATGCCGGAGCCCGAGGAGCGCGCGCCGCATAAGGCCGCAGACGTGCAGCCGCGTTCACCAGCCGCGGCCCCTGCGCCCGCACCGCTGCCGCCGGTGAAGAACGAATTGACCATGGTGCGCGTGAAGCCGTTGCCGATGCCGGTCACCGCCCACAGGACACGCGCGGAAGCGCCCGATGCCCGCCATGCCGCGCCCCTGCCGCAGCCTCCGCGGACCCTCGTGAAGCCCGCCTCGGCCGTCATGCCGGGCAGCCCGCCCTCGTCGCTTGAAGCCCAGGCCCAGCGCCTTGCGCAGGGCACGCCGCCGCTGGCGCAGCCGCTGCCGCGCCGGGAACCGACAGCCACGCATGCCCTGCATGGCCGCTTCCATGTCCAGATCGGCGCCTATCCCAGCATGCAGGAAGCAGAGCGGCAGTTGGCCGCCGTGAAGAGCCGTTCGGCGCGTCTCGCCCAGGCGAAGGCGCTGACGCAGCCCGTGCAGCAGGGTGACAAGACGCTCTATCGCGCCCGCTATGCGGGGCTCGAGTCCAGCACCGCCACGCAGGCCTGTGACGACCTGAAGAAGCAGGGCCTCGCCTGCGTCGTCTACAAGGCGGAGTAAACACCAAGGCCGAGCAAAGGCGTCAGCCCCCGCGCGAGCGCCTCAACCCTCCAGCCGCTGCTCGAGGCGGCCGGCCAGGTCCTGGATGAACTGCCACGCCACGCGGCCCGAGCGCCCGCCACGCGTCATGGACCACTCCAGCGCCTCGCGCTCCAGCGCCTCGTCCGCAATCTTGAGATGGTGGTGGCTGGCATAGCTGCGCACCATCTCGAGGTACTCCTGCTGGCTCGCGTTGTGGAAGCCGAGCCAGAGGCCAAAACGGTCCGACAGCGAAACCTTCTCCTCGATCGCCTCTCCCGGATTGATGGCGGTGGCACGCTCGTTGTCCATCATGTCGCGCGGCATGAGGTGACGGCGGTTCGAGGTGGCATAGAACAGCACGTTGGTCGGCCGGCCCTCGATGCCGCCCTCCAGCACCGCCTTCAGCGACTTGTAGGATGTGTCGTCGTGGTCGAAGGAGAGATCGTCGCAGAATACGATGAAGCGCATCTTCGCGTTGCGCATATAGCCGAGGCACTGCGGCAGCGAGGAAATGTCCTCGCGGTGGATCTCGACGAGCTTGAGATCGCCCTCGCTCGTGTTCTTCAGCTTCAGTTCGCGCCGCACCTCCGCCTGTGCCGCCTTCACCAGCGACGACTTGCCCATGCCACGCGCGCCCCACAACAACGCGTTATTGGCCGGCAGCCCCTTGGCGAAGCGGCGCGTATTGTCGAGAAGCTGGGTCGCGGCAAGGTCGATGCCCTTGAGCAGGCTCAGCGGCTGCCGGTTGATGTGCGGCACCGGCAGGAAGCCTTCCGGCGAGGCTTGCCACACAAAAGCTTCGGCCGCCGTGAAGTCCACCTTGGCTCCGGCGCCGGGCGCCATCCGCTCGAGCGCAGCCGCAAGACGCTCCAACTGGGCGAGGATGGCTTTCTCGGTGGTCGTGGGCGCGGTCATGCGGGCTTTGGTCCAGGATGGCTGCGAGAGAGCCAATCGCTTCATCTCGCGTGGGTTTCTGGGAGTTGCGGCGCCTTATAGCCGCCCGAGCTTCAGCCGTCACGCCGCGTGTGACGATAAAGTCTGATGCCCCCAAGGTGTAGCCCGCACGCCGGCTCGGGTGCGAGGCGCACGGATTGCCCGAAACGGTTGCAAACGAGGGCTGAGGCACTATATTCCGCGCGCAAGTTGCGGGAGCCGCGGCACGAGCTGCCGGCGGCCCATAGCCTTTTCCCCTCTCAGATGCAGGAACCGCCTTTCGATGTTCATCACTCCGGCCTACGCGCAGTCCATCGGCGGCAGCGACATGCTCGTCAACATCGTGCCGATCCTGCTGATGTTCGTGATCTTCTACTTCCTGCTGCTGCGTCCCCAGCAGCAGCGCGTGAAGACGCACCGCGAGATGGTTGCCAACCTGCGCCGCGGCGACACCGTCGTCACGAGCGGCGGCATCATCGGCAAGGTGACGAAGGTGAAGGACGACGTCGAGATCGAGGTCGAGATCGCCGACAACACCCGCGTGCGCGTAATCAAGTCCACCGTTTCGGAGGTCCGCGCCAAGGGTGAGGCGGCGAAAGAGACGGCCTGAGGCGCCATCCGCCCTCGCGCCCTCACACCGGTTCCGCATCTTACAAATGACGTGAAGGTGGGCTCCCCCTTCCGCTGACACGCATCCCGAGCGAGGCTCGACCCCATGCATTTCTCTCCCTTCAAGCAGGTCATGATCTGGGCCGTGGTGCTGATCGGCACGCTGCTCGTCGTGCCCTCGTTCTTCTCCCGCGAGACGGTGGAGAAGTGGCCGTCGTGGGTGCCCAGGAAGCAGCTGTCACTAGGCCTCGACCTCCGGGGCGGCGCTTACCTGCTCTACGCCATGGAGCCGGGGGACGTGCGCAAGGACTGGCTGGAGACGCTGCGCGAAGACGCGCGCCGCCGCCTGCGTGACGCCAAGATCGGCGTATCCGCCGTCGGCATCACCGGCGGCAGCGTGCAGGTGCGCCTCGCCGATGCAGCCCGCGCCGACGATGCCGTGAAGGATCTGCGCAACCTCGCCCAGCAGATCGGCAGCGTCCTCACCGGCACCACCGGCGCCGACATCGAGGTGCGCAAGTCCGAAGGCGGTGTCGTCTCGATCGTCCCCACCGAGCCCGGCATCCAGAACCGCATCTCCAATGCGCTCAGCGCCGCAATCGAAACCATCCGCCGCCGCGTCGACCCCGATGGCACCACGGAAGCCTTGATCATCCGCGAGGGCGCCTCGCGCATCCTCATCCAGGTGCCCGGCCTCAACGACACCACCGAGCTCAAGAAGCTCGTCGGCACCACCGCACGCCTCTCCTTCCACGAGGTCAGCCGCGACATCACGGCCGAGCAGGCAAAGCAAACGCGGCCGCCGGTGGGCTTCAAGGTCTACGAAGGCGGCTCGCGCGAGGAAGGCGCTCTGGTGCTGCGCGAGACGCCCATCGTCCGCGGCGACGAACTCACCGACGCGCAGCCTTCTTTCGACCAGCGCACCAACGAGCCCGTCATCTCCTTCCGCTTCAACAATGCGGGCGCGCGCAAGTTCGGCAACTTCACCAAGGACCACGTCGGCCAGCCCTTCGCCATCGTGCTCGACGACAAGATCATCTCGGCCCCCGTGATCCGCGAGGCGATCCTTGGCGGCTCCGGCCAGATCAGTGGCAGCTTCACCGTGGAAAGCGCCAACCAGCTCGCCATCCAGCTGCGTTCCGGCGCGCTTCCGGCAAAGCTCACCATCGTCAACGAGAAGACGGTTGGGCCATCGCTCGGCGCCGACTCCATCGATGCCGGCAAGCTCGCCGGCATCATCGGCGGCCTTGCCACCATCGTGCTCACCATCATGGCCTACGGCACCTTTGGCATCTTCGCCTGCTTCGGCCTCATGGTGCACGGCATTCTGACTGTGGCCATCATGACGCTGATCGGCTCGTCGCTGACCTTGCCCGGCATCGCCGGCCTCGTGCTCGGCATCGCCATGGCGGTCGACGCCAACGTGCTCATCTACGAGCGCATCCGCGAGGAGCTGCGGGCCGGCAAGAGTGGCATCGCCGCCATCGACCTTGGCTTCAACCGCGCCTTCATCACCATCGCCGACAGCCAGCTCACCACCCTCACCTGCGCCTTCGTCATGTTCTGGCTGGGCTCGGGGCCGATCCGCGGCTTCGCCGTGACCCTCTCTATCGGCATCCTCACCTCGATCTTCGCATCCGTGACCGTCGTCCGGCTGCTCATCTCCTACTGGCTGCGCTCGGCGAAGCGGACACCCCGCGGCGTCGAGGTGCCGGTCTAAGGGCTGGAGCGCATCATGAAGTGGCTTCCCGTATTCAAGGGCATGGATTTCTTCCCGCACGACCTGCGGGTGCCCTTCATGAAGTACAAGGGCCCCGCCCTCGCGCTGTCCATCGTCCTTATGGCGCTGTCCCTGCTCACGTTCTTGACCAAGGGTCTCAACTACGGCATCGACTTCAAGGGCGGCCTCGTCATCGAGGTGCAGACCGCCACTGGCGGCCCTGCCGACATCAGCCAGCTGCGCGACAAGCTCGGCAAGCTGGGCCTTGGTGCCGTGCAGATCCAGGAATTCGGCGCCCCCTCCGACGTGATGATCCGCGTCGAACAGCAACCGGGTGGCGAGGAAGCGCAGCAGACCGCGCTCAAGAAGGTGCAGGACGCACTGCAGGGGCAGTACGCCTCGCGCCGCACCGAGATCGTCGGCCCCGCCGTATCGAGCGAGCTGCGCTTCACCGGCTTCCTCGCCGTGTTCGTCGGCGTGCTCGCCATCACCGCCTACGTCTGGTTCCGCTTCGAGTGGCAGTTCGCGGTCGGCGTGATCGTGGCCCTCGCCCACGACGTGCTGCTTACGGTCGGCGTGTTCTCGCTCTTTCATCTCGAGTTCGATCTGTCGATCGTCGCCGCGTTGCTGACCATCCTCGGCTACTCCGTGAACGACAGCGTTGTCGTGTCCGACCGCATCCGAGAGAACCTGCGTAAGTTCAAGCGCATGGAGCTCAACGAGCTGTTGAACCTGTCGATCAACGAAACGCTGTCCCGCACAATCCTCACCGGTTGCACGGCCATCGTCGTGCTGGTGGCGCTCTACGTGTTCGGCGGCGAGGTGATCCGCAACTTCAACCTCGCCATGCTTCTGGGCGTCATCATCGGCACCTACTCCTCGGTGTTCATCGCCGCGCCGATGCTCGGTTACCTGGGCGTCAAGCGCGAGTGGACGGCCGGAAAGGGGCCCGCGTCCGGCCCCGCATCCGGCCCAGCGGCCCGTGCCCCCACCTCTGCCGCGCGCGCCTCGAAATGACCGCGACCGAGGCCAGATATCCCTATCAGGCCCCGATCGACGCCTATGGCAACGGTGGCTTCCGCTTCGCCGACATGAGCCATCGCGGCTCCATTCTCTGCCTTCCCTCCGGTATCCACGGCTGGGATGTCGCCCGCGCCGAGGATCTGCAGCCTGAAAGCTTCACGCGCATCTTCGCGTCAGGCGGCGTCAACTTCCTGCTGCTGGGCACAGGCGCCAAGCAGGTTTGGCCGCCAGCCGGCGTACGCCAGGCCTTCACCGCGGCAGGCATTGGCCTCGAGCCGATGGATACGGGCGCAGCCGCCCGCACCTACAACATCCTCCTGGCCGAGAAGCGCGCGGTGGGTGCAGCATTGATCGCGGTGCCGTGACGGGCGGCCGGGCGGGGCGCAAGAGGGAACAACGACAATGATTGAACAACCGCGCATGGCAGCCGTTGCAGGACTGATCCTGGCAACCGGCGTGCTCGTTCTCTGG
>JBDHTJ010000019.1:0-41205 GCA_039808585.1 Hyphomicrobiaceae bacterium
CGCCACACGTCTTTCAGGGTGAAGGCGTTCGAGCTGAGGTTGCGATGGGTGAGCATGGCGCCTTTGGAGCGCCCCGTCGTGCCGGAGGTGTAGAGTAGCGCGGCGAGGTCGCCCGGTTGCCGGGCCACAGTTGCGAACTTCGGGTCGGCGCCCGCGGAGGCCGCCATGATGGTGCCGTCGCCGGAGGTGCCAAGCGTCTCCACGTGAGCGACGCCGAGCTTCGTGGCCATCGGCGCGATGGTGGCAAGCCGTTGCGGGGTGCAGACCACCATGGCCGGCTCCGCATCGCCGATGAAGTATTCGAGTTCGGCCTGGGTATAGGCCGTGTTGAGCGGCAGGAACACAACGCCGGCGCGGCAGCAGCCAAGATAGAGCAGGATCGCCTCTGGCGATTTCTCCACCTGAACCGCAACCCTGTCGCCCGGCTTGACGCCCTTTGCAACCAGCATGTTGGCGATGCGGCCGGTGGCGGCCATCGCGTCGCCGTAGCTCAGCACGCTGCCGTCCGGGCGCTCGATGAAGGTCCGGGAGGCATCGGCGAAGGCGGGTTCGACGAGCGAGAAGAAGTTGGCAGACATGCAGGCCTCGCGCTGTATCGGCTTTGCTGCCGCCATTACACCACGCGGGGGCGATGCGACAATGGAAAGACTGCCGTGAGCGGCGATCGGTCCAGAGAGCGGGGCTCGCTGCAGATCGGGGTTGACCCGGTCTCGCCCCCGCGCGAATGGGGAGGTGCAGGAAGGGCCGCAGCCAGGAGACGCGCCATGGGTTCGAGCGATCAAAGGTATCCGGAGATCAAGCTGCTCATCGGGGGCGCATGGCGGTCGCGACCGGGCGCGCCGGTGCTCAATCCCGCCGATGAAAGCGTGATCGGCACGGTTCCGCATGCCACGCGGCAGGACCTGGAGGATGCGGTCGAAGCTGCGGACAAGGGCTTTAAGGTCTGGCGGCGCACCTCGCCTGCAAAGCGCGCCGAGATCATCCTCAAGGCCTGCGCCCTGATGCGTGAGCGGGTGGAAGAGCTTGCGGTGGTGATGACGCTCGAACAGGGCAAGCCTATCGCGCAGTCGCGGATCGAGGTGCTGCGGGCGTGCGATATCATCGAATGGGACGCTAACGAAGGCCGGCGGGTCTATGGCCGCGTCATCCCCTCCGAACCCGGCATGCGCCACACCGTGCTGCGGCAGCCCATCGGGCCCGTTGCGGCCTTCTCGCCGTGGAACTTCCCCGTCAGTTCTCCCTCGCGGAAGGTGGGCGGAGCCTTGTCGGCCGGCTGCTCCATCATCCTCAAGGCATCCGAGGAGACGCCCGGCGGGGCCTATCAGATCGCCCGTGCGTTCCAGGATGCAGGTCTGCCGCCCGGGGTGCTCAATCTCGTCTACGGCGTGCCGTCGGAGATCTCCGACTATCTGATCCCGCAGCCAGAAGTGCGGCTGGTGACGTTCACCGGCTCGATTGCGGTCGGCAAGCGGCTCGCAGCCATCGCTGGAGCGCACATGAAGCCGGCGATCATGGAACTGGGTGGCCATGCGCCCGTGATTGTCTGCGATGACGTGAATCCGGAGGCGGCAGGCGCCCAGGCCGTCGTCGGCAAGTCGCGCAATGCTGGCCAAGTGTGTGTGTCGCCGACGCGCTGGTTCGTGGAAGAGAAGATCTACGAGCCGTTCGCGAAGAGCTTTGCCGAAAAGGCGGGCGCTTTGAAGATCGGCAACGGCATGGATCCTGCCAATCAAATGGGGCCGCTCGCCAATGTGCGTCGCGTGGAGGCGATGGCGGAGTTCGTCGCCGATGCCAAGGCGAAGGGAGCGAGGGTGCTTTCGGGCGGGGCGCGCCTTGCCAACCGCGGCTACTATTTTCCGCTGACGGTGATGGCGGACCTTCCCGACGATGCGCGTGTGATGCGGGAGGAGCCGTTCGGGCCGATCGCGGTCGTGAATCCGGTGAAGAGCATCGAGGAGGCGATCGCGCGGGCCAACGAACTGCCCTATGGGCTCGCGGCATATGCCTTCACCAACTCCGCGCGCAAGGCTGAGCTTCTGGCGGAGGGTGTGGAAGTGGGCAATCTGTCCATCAACCACTACGTCGCGTCGCTGGCCGAGACGCCGTTCGGTGGCGTGAAGGATTCCGGCTATGGCCGTGAGGGCGGCACGGAAGGCCTTACGCACTACACGGTGGTGAAAAACGTTTCACACCTGACCGGATGAAAGCCGGCTGTTCCGCCTTCGATGGACGCGTTGACCCCTCTATCTCGAGCAGGCTCAGCTCAAAGCACTTCAAAAACCTTGATCTGCACCCGGTCTGGCAGCCGCTGGGCCGCGCCGATGAATACAGACGCGTTGAGCCAGGCATAGACGCTGGCGGTGGGCGCTTCGAACATGGGCACCGTGCGGAAATAGACGCGAGCGGGGTCAACCGGTTCGCCGCGCGACATGGCGGCCATCACGTCCGGGGCTGCGCGACGCATGCCACGGTTGGTGATGGCGATGTCAACGCCATCGTGTGTGCGAATGGCGTAGCGGGCCACGAGTTCCAGAACGCCGTCGGCGCGGACGTATTGCCAATCGGCGCCGCCCGGCATGATGGTGGCGGTGAGCCGGGGTCCGGTAACGGTGCCGCCGTTGATGGCAATGATGCGCCTTCGGCCATGCGGCATCTCTCCCAGATCCTCGATCGGACCAACATCGACATCGATGTCGCACACGTGGGTCAGCAACGGCGGCATGTGAGGGGTTCCCGGTTGGCTCCCCGTGACGGCGGTCACGAGCCGCCCTTGCGGAAGACGGCGGAAGCGGCCAGACCCGCTGCCACCGCGATCATGACGGTGACGATGCCGTAGAGCGTCGGATAGCTCAGGGCGAAAACGTGCAGATAGCGCTCGGCGCCCTCACGCTCGAGATTGAGGCGCACGCTGTATTGGCTCAGAAGCTTCTCCTCCCGGAACAGCATGACGCGCGTTTCGAACGGCCCCACTGTCACGTTGGCCGGCAGCACGATGCTGGCGCGGAACAGGCTGCGGCCGATGAAGGCGACGCCGAAGTTGTCGCGCACATAGAGGCCCTGTTTCTGCTTCAACCGAACGATGGCATCGCGGAACTCGTTCAAGTCTTCGGTGGAGAGCGCATACTGCTGGCCGACTGCTGGCCGGAAACGAAGATGGCGGAAGCCGATGCCGTGCAGGGCACGGTAGTCTTCCGGCACGATCTCCTCGATCGGGCGGGTGGAGGCGATTGCGTAGTAGCTTGGCACCAGGTCGAACACGGCGGCCGAGGTGTTGAGCCAGAGACCGGCGATGTTGTTCTTCCGGCGCGCGACGAGGCGTCCCGGCACGCCCTCGACGACGATCACGACGTCGTAGTAGCCCGACTCCGCGCTCGGCTGCTGGCTGCCGTCCACGGCGCCGAAAATGACGATCTCGGTGCCGTTGAAGCTGGACGTCACGGCGACATTGCGGGCAGACACGTCGGCTTGCACGCTTTCCTTGACGCCCGGCTGCTGCTCGCGCTTGACGTCCTCGGCGCGGCCGTGAGGCGCTTCCTTGGCGACATTAGGGGCGGGGCCAGGACGCTTGCGCTGTGCCTGGGCGAAACGCTGGGGTGCAGCGGAAGGGTCGAGGGGTTCGGCGCTGGCCGCGAATGCCAGGACTAGAAGAGACGCCGCCGCGAGCACGCATGCTGTAGCAGCCATCACGCGCGCCTTCGTGTGGCTGAGGATCGCCATCAGGGCCCCATCGTGCAGTGATTGGCCAGAGGGTGCGCAGCGCCGCCGTGCATCATCCTGCCTCCGGAGCGATCGTCCGGAATGCCGTGCATCTCTTGCTCGCAGCTGTTGGCCATGCCTTGCCTCGATGGGTGGCCGATAGGGACACCAACTGCTGCGCCTTTGCAAGCGGTGGAGGGCATGAAAGATCAGGAAAACATGTTTGCCCGCGCGCCATTGCGCGTGTCTCGAGGAAAGGCGCTCGGGCTCAGGGGCGGGCGCGGCTCGTCTCGACCTCGCCCTTGTCGACCCTGCGGGAGAACTCGGTTGCGCCGCCGGAGGCGAGAATGCGGGCCTGCTCCACCCAGTTTTCGCGCTCGATGCGGCCCTTGAAGTCGAGCGTCTGGCTGACACGGTCGATGTCGGCTGCCGTCCAGTTGGCGATGGCCTCGTAGCTGTTGATGCCCATCGAGTTCAATTTCTTCTCGATCAGCACGCCAATGCCGCGGATGCGCTTCAGGTCGTCGCCGAGGCCCGTGCGCAGCGGGCGGCGGGCAGGCTCGGGAGCCGTCTCGTCGCGGAAGGCGCTGGAGCGGACGGAGGGCAGCACGCCGATGTTGCGCTTGCCGTCCTGCTGGTCGCCTTGGGCATTCTCGCGAATGGCATCGGCCAGTTTCGCCGGATGCAGGGGCTGGCCCCGGCCCGTCTGCCGGTCGTACTGGCGCGAGAAAGCCGTGTCGCCGCCGCGACTCAGGATCTGGGCCTGCTCCACCCAGTTCTCGTGCGCGATCCGCCCCTTGCTGCCGAGAAGGCCCTCGAAGCGCTCGACGTCCGCGGGGGACCACTGCGCCATATGCACATAGCGCGTGACGCCATGATCGTTCAGGGTTTTTGCCAAGGCCGCATCGATGTGGCCGATGCGCAGGAAATCGTCGTGCGGATGCTCGGCCGGCGGCCGGATGGGCACTGCGATGCGCGGCGTCTCCTGCGCGAAGGCTGCGCGCGATGAAACGTCGGGGCTTGCGGCGCTTGCTGCTGCCACTGGGGTGGGAGCGGGAATGGTTGCGGGAGAAGGGGCCTTCGCTGCCTGCCTTGCGGTAGGAGCCGGTGCCGCCGACGTGATGATTTCGGCCACGACCGCGGACGCTCCGGCGGTCGAAGGCTGAGGTCGCAGCGACAGCGCCGGAATGACGGTCGGCGTGATGCCTGTGGACCGTCCCTCATCGATACCGGGGACGGCGGTTGCGATCTCGCCGCGGGCACGGCGGCGCGAATACTCCGTCTCGCCGCCCTTGGCGAGGATCTGCGCCTGTTCGATCCAGTTCTCGTGGGAGATGCGGTCGCCGAGCCCGAACGATTGCGACAGGCGGGCCACATCCGTGGCCGTCCACTTTGCGATGTGTTCGTAGCGGGTCACCCCGGCATTGAACAGCGCAGTTTCCAGCGACGGATCGATGAGGCGGATTCGCTTGAGATCCTGTCCCTGCGGAGCGGGGGCAGTCGGTGCCGGCGCTGCGGCGACGGGCTGCGGCGCTGGGATTGGGGACGGCTGGGGGACGGCAACGGTCGTGGTGCGCGCCACGTACTCGGGAAGCGGGTCGACCCGGCGCTCGCCCCCCGCGACCACGGCGGCGGGCCTGTAGAGGCTGCGGCGCACGATGCACGCGAGGCAGGCGCCCGCGAGATACGCCAACCCCAGCAGCGCCAGGGTCTGCACATACAGCGCAATCATACTCGTTACCCCCAATAAATGCCGCGCTGCCGTGCGCGGTTCAGTCGTTGACGTCCCAGTGCGCGTCAGATGTGGATGGCTCTAGCGCTGTGTCGGCGCGCGCCCGCATGAGATCCAGCCGATGACGAGGCCGATGGCAAATGCGGCCACCAGCCACCACATCAGTTGGTAGGCGAGATAGTCCATGTTCCCCTCCTCCAGGCGTCACCGAGGCTAGCGTTGCGCCGGCTTCGGACGGACCGCGAATTCGATGCGGCGGTTCTTGGCCATGTTCTCGGCGCTGGTGTTGGGCGCCGCAGGACGCGCGATGCCGTATCCCTTTGCTTCGAGCTGCTTTGCATCGACACCGGCCTTCACGAGATATGACAGCACCGATTGTGCCCGGCTTTCAGAAAGGCGGAGGTTGGCAAACGGCGAGCCCTCGGCGCTGGCGAAGCCGCCGATCTCGATGATCGTGTCAGGGCAGCCCTTGGCAGCGGCGGCGAGCTTTTCCAGTGTTTCGAAGCTCGTCTGCGAAAGCTCGGCACTCGCGTAGCGGAAGAGGATGGTGCCAGCGCCGGCAAGCTTCGTGAGGTTCTCCTCGCACGCCCTCGCGGCCCTGACTTCTGCGGGGCTCGCGGCCATAGGAGGCGGGATCGCGGCGGGCGGGACCACGGCAGGCGGTACAGTTGCAGGAAGCTTGGGTGCGGCAGGCGGCGGAGGTTCGGGGGCCTTGGGTGCAGGAGCAGGTGGTACCGGCGGTGTCACCGGCTCGGTGACGGCGACCTTCGGCTGCTCGGGCCTTGGCTGAAGATCCGGTGCGGGCGGCGGCGGTGGGACCGGCGCAAGGGCGATGGTGGGCTCCGGTACGGGCGCTTGCGTCAATGGAGCGGGTGCCGGGGGCGGTTCGGCCGGCTTCGGTTTCGGCTTCACGCTCAGCTGGTCGGAGAGTTTGAAACTCGCCGGCATGCCCTTGAGTGCCTGGCGGACGGCTTCCGCAGTTGCCTCGTCTGCCGCAAGACCAGAGATTGTCAGGGCATTGTCCTTGATCTCCGCCTGCCCGTTCTCGAGCTTCACGAGTTGACGCACCGCGAGCGCGGCCATCTCCTTCCAGCCTTGCGCTGCGCCTGCGCCAGGATCGGCGTCGTCGGAGATGGCACTGTCGGCAAGCTTCTCACGCGCGGCTGCCAATACGTAGGCCTCTTCCGTGTCCGAGGGCACGTGCCCCTTGAACAGCATCGACTTGCCGTCAAACTTCGCAGTCCAGACGTGCGGGCTCACCGTGGGCGGGGTGATCTGTGCGGCACCGAGCTTCACGCCCTTGGGCATGCTGTTGCCCATTGCGCGCAGCGCCCGATAGGCATTGGCGTCCTCGGCCTCTCCCGTCGCCGAGAGCGACAGCATGTCGAGCCGCACATCGCCGCGCTGCATGTTGGTGAGTTGCTTGAGGGCGAAGCTCACACCGCCCAGCCAAGTATCCACACTCGGCACGCCGCGTGCGAGCGTCATGCGGTCCTGGATTTCGAACCCCGGAAAGCTGGCTCGGGCGACGCCCATGATGGTATCGCGGGCGGGCTTGTTGGGTACGTAGCCGGTAAGGCGGATGCGCTTGTTCTTGCGCGAGGCGGCCCAATGGTAGTTGTCGACCTGCTCGATGAGGTCGGTGCGGTTGTTGACAATCCTTACGCCCCACACCTTGTTGAGAACGCCAAGCGCCTTCTCCGGATCTGCAACGTCGAGCGCTTTGCCGGACAGAATGCCGTCACGGCCCTGATAGGCGCTTGCGGCCCAGGACAGCCCTGCCGCCTGCAGCGCTGCCTGCGAGCGTTCGGCCAGATCCTTTTCGAGACGGCCGTGCTCAGCCTCGACTGCGACCCATCCCAGGATCAGCAACGGGATGATGCCCCAGAGCCAGCGCATCCAATTGCATTTCATGCCGTCAAGGCTCCTGCAGTTTCAGAGCATTAAGGTGCATTTCACGCAAGAGGCATTGCCGGCCCGGCCCTTGTCGCAGCGCGTAGCGCCTGCGCGCGGGTGCCTTCCCGCGGCGACTGATGGGAACCCCTTTTTGCCCTTGCGGCCCGCACTATAGACAAAGGGGTCCCGCATTCCAAGCCGCCGGCCGATGTGAGCCTGGATTTCGAGACGGCCACCTCTGGGCGTGGGCAAGGTCGGGAACCCTGTACGCGTCACTGGCCTTGCGGGCCGTCCTTGCGCAATATGGCGGCTGAATGAACAAACAGACGAGGCAGGAGACGCAAGGACATGGCCGCGACCAACAGCACCGTACTCGTTTCGCACGCGGGGGGCGTGACGAAGCTGACCCTCAACCGGCCCGATAAGCTGAACGCATTCAATCGCACCATGCACCTGGAGTTGCGGGCAGGCCTGGAGGCGGCGGCGGCCGATGACACCTGCCGTGTGATCGTCATCACAGGTGCGGGGCGCGCATTCAGTGCCGGCCAGGATCTGGCGGATTCGAGTGTCACGCAGGGCGGCGGCATCGATGCAGGCTCGGCGCTTGAACAGCTCTACAATCCGCTGATCAAACTCATCACGGGCATGGAGAAGCCGATCATTGCTGCGGTGAACGGCGTTGCGGCGGGTGCCTCGGCCAACATCGCCCTTGCCTGCGACCTCGTTTACGCAACGAAAAGCGCTTCATTCCTGCAGGCCTTCATGCGCATCGGCCTGATACCGGACGCGGGCGGTACCTATACCCTGACGCAGCTTCTCGGTCCCGCGCGGGCGCGCGCCCTGTCCATTCTCGCCGAGCCGCTGCCGGCGGAGAAAGCGGAGGCCTGGGGGCTGATCTGGAAGGCGGTGGACGACGACAAGTTCGAGGCGGAGGTGATGGACGTCGGCCAGAAGCTCGCCGCAGCCCCGACCTACGCGATCGGTCTCACGAAGAAGGCCATCGCCTCGGCGATGTCGAACACGCTGGCGCAGCAACTCGATCTCGAGCGCGATCTGCAGCGGCTTGCCGGTGCCTCGCCCGATGCGCGCGAAGGTATCGCGGCCTTCCTCGAGAAGCGCCCGGCCCGTTTCACCGGGAGAAAGGGCTGATGACGGACAAGGACGAGATCGCTCGCGCCTCCGCCGAGGCCATGTGGGCGGACGACGCCGCCTGCAAGGCCTTTGGCATGCGTGTGATGGAGGTGCGCTCGGGGTATGCCCGCATGGACATGGTGATCGCGCCACACATGACGAACGGGCACGGCACTTGCCACGGCGGCTATATCTTCTCGCTGGCCGACAGTGCTTTTGCCTATGCCTGCAACTCCTATGGCCAGCGGGCCGTGGCGCAGCACTGCACCATCACTTATGTCAGCCCGGGCCGCCTCGGCTCGCGGATAACAGCGGAGGCGCACGTGCGGCTGCAGCAGGACAGGTCCGGCATCTACGATGTCACGGTGCGCGACGAGGAGGGGGCCGTAATCGCGGAATTTCGTGGCCATTCGCGCACCTTGCCCGCGCGCCTGATCGAAGCACCGCAAGCCCATTAACATCAGCGCGGCAGGCGATGCCGCCGGAGACGCCACATGAGCAAAGGTCCCCAGGGTCCGCGTTTCGACACCTTGAGCCTGCACGCGGGCCAACGGCCCGACCCTACGACCGGGTCGCGGGCGGTGCCGATCTACCAGACGACGTCCTATGTGTTCCAAGATACGGACCACGCCGCTGGCCTGTTCAACCTCGAGCGGGCGGGTCACATCTACTCGCGCATCTCCAATCCAACAGTGGCGGTGCTGGAGGAGCGCATTGCGGCGCTGGAGGGTGGTGTCGGCGCAGTGGCGACGGCGAGCGGGCAGGCGGCCTTGCATCTCATCATCGCGACGCTCATGGGCGCGGGTGGTCACATCGTGGCCTCGCAGCGCATCTATGGCGGCTCGCACAACATGTTCACGCACACGCTGCCACGGTTCGGCATCACGACGACGTTCGTCGATCCGCGTGATGCCAAGGCGTTCGCCGCCGCCATCAAGCCGGAAACGCGCCTCGTGTTCGGCGAGACGCTGGGCAATCCGGGCCTCGAGGTGATGGACATCGCGGCCGTCGCCGACGTCGCGCACGCGCACGGCCTGCCGCTTGCCATCGACAACACCTTCGCGACGCCCTACCTGTGCCGGCCGTTCGAGCACGGCGCCGACATCGTCATGCACTCGGTGACGAAGTTCCTCGGCGGGCACGGCATCGCCATCGGCGGCGTCGTGGTTGACCGTGGTGCCTTCGACTGGGCCGCCTCGGGCAGGTTCCCAACCATGACGGAGCCTTACGCGGGCTACCATGGTATCTCCTTCGCGGAGGAATTCGGGCCCGCTGCCATGATCATGCGGGCGCGTGCCGAGGGCCTGCGGGATTTCGGGGCCTGCATGAGCCCGGCGAATGCCTTCTACCTGCTGCAGGGCGTGGAGACGCTGCCCGTGCGCATGAGCCGGCATGTCGCCAATGCCCAGGCGGTGGCCGCGTTCCTGGAGAAGCATCCGGCGGTGGCATGGGTGAAATACCCGGGTCTTGAAAGCCATCCCGATCGCGCGCTGGCTATGCGGCAGCTGCCCAAGGGGGCTGGGGCCATCATGAGCTTTGGCATCAAGGGCGGGCGCAAGGCGGGCGCCAGGCTGATCGAGCGGTTGCGCGTGTTCTCGCATCTGGCCAACGTCGGCGATGCGAAGAGCCTCGTGATCCATCCGGCCAGCACCACGCACCAGCAGATGAGCGTGGAGGATCTGGTGAAGGCCGGCATCGGCGAGGAACTCGTGCGCCTCTCGATCGGGCTGGAGGACGCGCAAGACCTGATGGACGATCTCGCCCAGGCGCTGGCCGCCTCGCAGAAGGGCTGACACGCATGCAACTCACGGTCGACGGCAAGACGGTTTATGCGGCAACGGGCGGGCGTCCGTTCGAGGCCGGCAAACCCACGATCCTCTTTATCCACGGCGCGGGGCTCGATCACACGAACTGGCAGTTGCCCGCGCGCTGGTTCGCCTGGCACGGCTTCAATGTGCTGGCGCCGGATATGTCTGGGCACGGCCGCTCCGAGGGCCCGCTGATCGAGACGGTGCCTGGCATGGCGGACTGGGTCGCGAGGTTGATGGACGCTGCCGGTGTCGCGAAAGCCGCGGTGGTCGGTCACTCCATGGGAGCCAGTGTTGCGATGGAGCTTGCGGCTGCGCATCCCGATCGCGTGTCCCGGCTGGGGCTGCTGGGTGGTGGGCTGGCGATGCCGGTCAACGAGGCGCTCGTGACGGCGGCACGCGACCGGCCGGCGGACGCCTACGCCATGATGACGGGCTGGTCGCTGGCGCAGACGTCGAAGATCGGCGGCAATCCCGTGCCGGGGATCTGGATGACGGGAGGCTGCATGGCACTGCTTGGCCGCAATGCGATGGGCACGCTGCATAGCGATTTTCTGGCCTGTGCTGCCTGGTCGACGGGCGAGGCCGCTGCCCGGAAGGTACGCTGCCCGACGCTGATCGTGACGGGTGCCAACGACCAGATGACGCCGCCGAAGGTGGGGCAGAAACTCGCTCAAGCGATTGCGGGGGCTCGTTTCGTGAGCCTGCCCGCCTGCGGGCACATGCTGTTTTCCGAAAGCCCGGACGCGATGCTCGATGCTCTCATCCCGTTCTTCCGCGACGCCAACTGATCACGGCCGCGCGCTATTCCCAGAGCCCCAGGCGTTCCCATTGACCTTTAGGGATCTCCTTGCCGAGATCGTAGGTGAAGCGGGCGGTTTTCGTGCCGGTATCGTTGAGCGTGCACTTGAAGGTGAAGGCGTACCACTTGCCGCCGCTACGCACGGCGCCGCCCGCTCCTGACACCAGACTGCCGTCGATCTTGGGGTCCGAGCCTGCATTCACGCGGACGCGGTCCGGACGCGGCCTGAGGTTCTTGTCCTTGCCGAAGGCATTGAGCGCGCCGAGGCTGCACACCTGCATGGCGCGCGTGCGCGGCTCGAGCTTGGAGGTCCAGTCGGCGCCTTTCTGGGCCCATGCCGGCTTCGTGGCCAGGATGGCCATGCCGAGTGCGATCGTGACAGACGATGACCACCCGGCGGCAAACCGCCGCGAGCCGGATTTCTTGTGCATCGGCATCCCTCGTTGCGCAGCACGGCCAAGCCCCTTCGGGGGCCGTGCATCGCCGGTCGCTTCCCCAAGCGCCCGGCTGTTTAGGGCAAGAAAGATAGCATCAATTGGCCGGTGTTATGGCGCGACGGAGTGCTGCCGGTGCCCCAGAAACTGGGGCGGACGGCGAAAGGTCGCGGCGGATCTCGGCCGCCACGCAGTTGGCGCGGTTGATGTAGGTGTTGGCGAGTGCGGCGTGGCTCTGCAGCGAGCGCTCGAGCTGTGTCTCGTCGCACTTCTCGGGGGAGCCCTTGAAGAGGTCGATGTATTCGCGCGACAGGCTCGACAACTGCCAGCCCAAAGGTAGGGGCAGGAAATTGTAGTAGACGCCGGCTTCCATGATCTTGAAGCCGGGCTTGGGGTCAGCCGACACGTCGTACTGGGTGGTGAAGCCGCGCCCCTGCCACGTGGCGAGTGCTGCCATCAGCGGTGAGAACAAGTCGCCCTGCTTCTTGTTGACGGGCTCGTCCATCCAGAACCGTTCGAAGGGAATCCAGGCTGCCGAGATCATGATGAGCTTGATCTCGACGGGTGGCAGGCTCGGGTCCTTGGCGTGCAGTTCAGACAGCGACTGCGCGAGCTTGGAGGCCGTTGCCACGCCGGAGTTATCGACATAGGCACCATCGACGAAGGTCATGCGGCGGACGCGCGCCTTCTTGCCCTGGTCCTTTTCTGCCGGGTCATCGAAGGTGTACCAGCCTGCGGGCGAGATCCACGGGAAGCGGGCGCTCAGGCCGATCGCCGTGCTCAACGGGATGTCGACCGGCTCGACGCCCGTGGAGAAGAAGTCGAACACTTTCGCCGAGCCGGTCCAGGGCGGCCCGATGGATGTGAAGTCGAGGTGGCTCAGCACCATCTGCATGCCCGTCTCGACGTTCGAGGTGTTGAAGGCCAGCATCGGCGTGGCCCCGGCGAGGCAGTCCTTGCCGCCTGCGCCGCACAGATCGAACATGGAGCGTGACAGCGGATTGTGAGCGCGGTCGCCGCCATACTTCCAGGAGTCTTCGAAGGCCTGCTCCAAGGCGCGGGCGCGATCGAAGACGTCGATGGGGTAGGGGACGAAGCGCTGCAGGAAGTCCGGGAAGAGGCCGCCCCACACCACCGGCGAGAGCATGTCGCGCGACAGGATGCGGTCAGAGCGCCGTTCGAAGTCACCGCGCCCGGGCAGACTCGCGAGGCAGGGCTTGGCGGCATCATTGACGACGCCGTTGCGCGTGAGACCTGCGAACACCGCCGCGCCGAGGCTGCCGCCCGATACCGAGCTCACCGAGAAGACGTGCTGGGCGAAGTTGGGGCAGATGTCCTGCATGCGGGAGAGGAACTTCGACGTCTGGTAGGCGGCGTAGAGACCGCCGCCTTCGGCTGCGACGACGTAGACCGGATAGGGCTTGCCCGCGCTCTTGTAGGTGTCCAGATCCTTGCGCGCGCCGAGCCAGGTGCGGAAAGCTGCCTCCACAGTGGGGCGCTGGATGTTGGGCGTGGACGTGTAGCGGAACTGGTGGTTGTCGGTGAGGCCGAAGATCTCGAATACGACGAACATGACGGCGAGCGTGCCGATAATGGGCACACCGAAGATGCGATAGTAGCGCGAGAACAAGGCCGCCAGGACCGCGAGGTTCACCATCCACAATGCGAACACGGGGATGGAGCCAATCCGGCCCGGCAGGTGCACCGGATCGCGCACGAGAAGGATGATCGACGCCAGGATCACCAGCGGAAACAGGATCCAACTCGAGAACACGGCGAGCTTGCGCGACTTGGCGCTGCCCACCGGTGTCAGCTTGCGCTCGAACAAGGTGACGAGCAGAAAGAAGACGAGGCCGATGCCGGCGGCGGTGACGGCACCGATCAGGAACTGTTGGCGAAGAGCTGCGATCTCGCGGATGGGGCCAAGCAGGGCGGCGGGCGTGTTGGAAAGGTCGAACTGCGGAAGGCGGCTCAGCCAGATGCCAAGGCCTGCGCCGAGAAGCGGCAGGATCGCAATCACGCGCGGCGCCCAGCGCAGTACCTGGCCGCAGATAGGATGAGGATCGACGCCGGCGGGAATGTCACCTGCCGCATCCTCCGCTTCCTGGCGTGCCACCTGCCAAAAGACGACGGCGAGAAGCGCCAGGGCCCCAACGGCCAGCCACCACTGGATGTGCCACGGGTTGCGGGCGCGCTCGAGTGTGAGCACGCGATGCACCTCGAGGGCCTGGTCAAAAAGCGTGAGGACAAATACGGCCAGCATTGCCATGGCGAGCGGGACCCGCACTGCGTAGAGGCCCCGCAGCAGACCATCGAGCCATCGCTCGGTGTGGTTTTCCTCCGGAACAGCGGGCGTAGTGTTGCTGGCGACGGCCATATCTCATCCCCTCATTCGTCAGCACGCACGAGCGTTAGCCCCTGTCGTGCCGGCGGATCACCCCGAATGCTACGAGCGCCCTGCTGTCAACGCACAGAGCGGTTGCCGCAACGGATCTGCAACTGCTTCACGCGGCTCATGAAGTTGTCCATGCTGGCGGGCGAAGCGCAGGCATCCACGCAGGCCTTCACGCAGTCCACCTCGCACGAGGGGGGACAGGAACGCCGCCCACAGCATAGGACGGAGCACGTCTGGCGCTTGTCCGGCGCCGAGCAAATTTCGGCAGCCGACTGCTGCGCAAGGGCGCCACCGAACGACTGCAGCAACAGCAGAGAGGCGACTGATATCGCCTTCAAAGTGCCCGATCTCATCACGCTCTCCCATTCAGACCGTGCAGCGCCGATCATGGTGCATCGCACGCGGCCTACTCTACAGCGGCACCGTTGCCGGGGCCAGAGCACTGGCCCTACCTGACGGCGACGCAGCCTTGCTCCGACCAAGGACGAGAACTAACCTGAAATCGTGACGACGCAATGGAGCCTGCCGATGCCGGTGGGAAGACAGGCCGTCACCAACGCCGAAACGGCAGATAAAAACCGGAGGAAACCCATGAAGCGCAGGCAGTTCCTGAAAGGAGCCGGGGTAGGGCTGGCAGCCGGGATTGCTAGTCCCGCAATCGCGCAGTCGACACCACCTCTCAAGTGGCGGCTGACGACGACGTTTCCGAAGTCGCTCGATACGCTCTACGGGGCGTGCGAGCTGTTCGCCAAGGTTGTGGGCGAGCTTTCCGACCAGAAGTTCCAGGTGCAGGTGTTCGCGCCGGGAGAAGTGGTGCCGCCATTCCAAGTGTTCGACGCCGTGTCCACGCAGACCATCGAACTCGGCAACACGGCCTCCTACTACTACATAGGCAAGGATCTGGCCTTCGCCTTCGGCACTGCAGTACCGTTCGGGCTCAATACGCGGCAGATGAACGCGTGGCTGCACTACGGAGGCCGGCTCGACCTGCTCAACGATCTCTACAAAAGCTACAACGTCATGGCCATTCCCTTCGGCAACACCACCGCGCAGATGGGCGGGTGGTTCCGCAAGGAGATCAAAACGCTCGACGACATCAAGGGCCTGAAGTTCCGCGTCGGCGGCATCGCCGGGCAAGTGCTGTCGCGTATCGGTGTGGTGCCGCAGCAGATCCCGCCAGGTGATATCTATCCGGCGCTGGAGAAGGGAACGATCGACGCCGCGGAGTGGATCGGACCTCATGACGACGAGAAGCTCGGCTTCGTCAAGATCGCGCCCTACTACTATTATCCGGGCTGGTGGGAGGGCTGCGCCAACGGCTTCCTCTACATCAACACCGCCAAGTGGGCGGAGCTGCCGAAACCGTACCAAGCCATCATACAGAGCGCGTGCGCGCATGCGGCCGGCGACCTGACGGCCAAGTATGATGCCTACAACGCGAGGGCCATCAAGCGCCTCGTGGCGGCGGGCGCGCAGTTGCGACCATTCTCCGTGGAGATCCTCGATGCCTGCTACAAGGCGACGAACGATCTGTTCGGGGAAATCGCAGCAAAGAACGCGACGTTCAAGAAGCTCCACGACAGCGTCATTGCGTTCCGCAACGAGCAATACACGTGGCAGCAGATCAACGAGTCGACCTACGACAACTACGCCATCCGGCAACTGAACCGGACGTAAAGCAGGAAGCGGCCCCTTTTTCCTGCAGAAGGGGCCGCCGCTGCTATCAGCCGGGGAAGCGGATGCCTGGCGCGAAGCCGTGCGGATAGTAGTTCCAGCCGACGTAGATGCCGACAAAGACGATCATGGTGATGATGGCGCCGAAGAACGGGTTGCGCGTCACGGCGTGGCCGATGAGGGAGGAAATGAAGGCGAGGCCGGCGAGAAGCGCCACGGACTGCATGGGGATGGCGGACCAATTGATGGGTGGCATGCGCGTCTCCTGGGTTCAAACTTTCCCGCAACGACGAGACAACGCTTAGACCCCATTGGAGGCGAAGGCGTGGCACTGCGACAGGGATGGGCAATTGGGCGCAGGTGCGCAGACTTCTTCCTGCATCAAGGGCTTGCATCGCTGGTGGGGACGATGGATGCAAGTTCGCGGGCAGGCGGCGGGCTTCAGATGCCGAGATATGCGCTCTTGACCTTGGGGTTTTCCAGGAGTTCCGCGCCGGTGCCCGAGAGCGTGACGCGACCCTGTTCGAGTACGTAGGAGCGATCGGAAAGCTCGAGTGCGGCAAACGCGTTCTGCTCGACGAGGATCACGGTGGTGCCCTGCGCGCGGATCTCGCGGATGATTTCGAAGGTGCGCTCAACCAGGTTCGGTGCAAGGCCGAGCGACGGCTCGTCGAAGAGCACGAGCTTGGGTCGGCTCATCAGCGCGCGGCTGATGGCAAGCATCTGCTGTTCGCCGCCCGAGAGCGTACCCGCCGCCTGGTCACGGCGTTCCGCAAGTCGCGGAAAACGCTCGAAGAGCTTCTCCATGTCGGCGCGGATGCCATCACCATCGTGGCGCAGGTAGCAGCCCATCTCCATGTTCTCGGCGACCGTCATGTAGGGGAATACGCGACGCCCTTCGGGGCAGTGCGCGATGCCGAGTTCCAGGATGCGGCGCGGGCTTGCCTTGGTGATGTCCTCGCCCATGAAGGTGATCTTGCCGGCAGCGGGCCTCAGCACGCCCGAGATGGCGCGCAGCGTGGTGGTTTTGCCGGCGCCGTTGGCGCCGATCAGCGTGACAAGCTCGCCTGCATTCACTTCGATGGACAGTTCGCGAACGGCTGCCACCTTGCCGTAGCGGCAGACCAGGCCTTCAACCTTGAGCACGGGCGTACCTCTCCCCGAGATAGGCGCGGATGACATCCGGGTTGCGCGCGATCTCTGCCGGCGTGCCGTTGGCGATGATGCGGCCGTAGTTGAGGCAGACGATGCGATCGGAGACGCCCATCACCATCTTCATGTCATGCTCGACGAGCAGCACGGTCACGCCTTGCGTGCGGATCTGCGCCAGCAGCTTCATGAAGCTGTCGGTCTCGACGGGGTTCATGCCGGAAACGGGTTCGTCGAGCAGCAGGAGCTTGGGGCGCGCGGCGAGCGCAATGGCCACTTCCAGCAGGCGCAGTTCGCCATAGGGAAGGGCGGAGGCGGTTATGTCGGCACGCGGAAGGAGGCCGCAGAAGTCCAGGATGCCGCGTGCTTCCTGCTCGAGCGCCTTTTCCTCGTGCCGCACCGACGGGAAGCCCAGCAGGATCGCCAGCGGCTTCTGCTTGGAGCGCAGGTGCAGGCCGATCAGCACATTGTCGAGCACGGTCTGCGTGGTGAAGACGCTGGTTTTCTGGAACGTGCGGACAACGCCCAGCGCCGCGATCTTCTCGGGGGGCAGGCCGTTAATGGGTTGGCCGCGATACTTGACGGAGCCGGAGGCCAGTTGCGCATAGCCGGTTATGGCATTGAAGGCGGTGGTCTTGCCGGCGCCATTGGGGCCGATCAGCGACAGCACCTCGCCTTCCCGGACCTCGAAGGTGGCGGCATCGACGGCGGTGAGGCCGCCGAAGCGGATGGTGAGCGCGTCGACCAGAAGGGCTACCTCGCCGGTCATGGCGCGGCTCCGCTGGAAGACGGTTCGGAGGCCACGGCAACCCGGCTCTCGTTTCGCCGCTTCCACCAGTTTCGCACGGCCGGCACGATGCCCTCGGGCAGGAAGTAGACGACGAGCACCATGAGCACGCCGTAGATCATCCATTGCACCTCGGGCTTGATGGCCATGGCGCGCAGGGTTTCGGGCAGCAGGCCGAAGATGACGCCGCCGACCAGCGGGCCGGCAAGGGTGCCCTTGCCGCCGGTGACGACCATGATCACCATCGTAACGGTGTAGATGAAGAGGAAGATGTCGGGATCGACGATGCGTACGTAATGAGCGTAAAGCGAGCCGGCGGCACCGGCCAAGGCTGCCGCGACGACGGTGGCGAGCACGAGGTAGCGCGTGACGTCGACGCCCACGCTGCGGGCCAGCGGCTCGTTCTCGCGCAAGGCGACCATGGCGCGGCCAGCGCGCGAATGCACCAGACGCCTGATGAGGATGTAGCTCACCACCGCGACCGTAAGCACCAGCGTATAGCTCATCGGCTTGCGCAGGAAGGACAGCTCGAACAATCCCGGGAACTCGAGACGCAGCGCGGGAATGTTGTTGAGCGCCATCGGGCCTTGCGTCAGCTCCACCCAATTGAGCGCGACCAGACGTACAACCTCGGCAAAGCTCACCGTGACGATGACAAAGTAAGCGCCGCGCACCTTGAAGGAGATTTTACCGATCACCCAGCCGCACAGGCCTGCCACCGCGATGGCCACGAGCATGGCGAGCCATACCGGCTTGCGTGAAACGGAAACCATCAGGTCGCCTATAAGTGTCACCTCGAAGCCCAGCGACATGAGGCTCGATACGTAGGCGCCGATGCCGAAGAAGGCGACGTGACCTAGGCTCAGCTGGCCGGTGTAGCCGAGCAGCAGGTTCAGGCTCATGGCCGCGATGATGAAGATGCCGGTGATGATCAGGATGTGCAGGACGTAGAGGTCCGTCATCCACAACGGCACCGAGTAGAGCAGGGCGACGCCCGCAAGCTTTAGGAGCGTGAGCTGGTTCACCCGATGCGCTCCTTCTGTGCGAAGAGGCCGGTGGGCTTGATGAGCAGGATCACGATGATGAGCAGGAAGCCCATGCCGTCACGATAGCCGGATGAGATATAGCCGGCGCCCAGTTCCTCCATGAAGGCCAGGATGAAGCCGCCGATGGTGGCGCCGGGGATGGAGCCGAGGCCGCCGAGAATGACGATGGCGAAAGCCTTGAGAGAAGCGAGATCGCCCATCGTCGGGTAGACGACGAACACGGGGCCGAGAAGCGCGCCGGCTGCGGCCGCCAGCCCGGAGCCCAGCGCAAAGGTCGCCATGTAAATGGTGTCGATGTTGACGCCCATCAGCGCGGCGGTGTTGCGGTCCTGGAACGTCGCGCGCATCGCCTTGCCGAGCTTGGTGCGATTGATCAGGGCGTAGGTGGCGCCGATAAGGGCCAGGGCGACGATGAACACGAAGAGGCGATTGTAGGAAACGGAAACGGGCCCGATGACAAGCGGTGTCGACGGGAAGGGATTGTCGATCGACTTGGCGACGCCGGTCCACGTGAGCTGCTCGGCGTTCTGCAGCGCGATCCAGGCGCCGATCATGACGAGCATGGTGGTATCGATGTCAGCCGCGCGCAGCCGGCGCAGCAACACGAACTCTATCGCCGCGCCCAGCACAACGCCGAGCAGCACGGCGACGACGAGCGAGAGATAGAAGTTGAGGCCCAGTACCATCACGGCCATGTAGGCCATGTAGGCGCCGAAGGCATAAAGCTCGCCGTGCGTGAAGTTGACGAGCTTCATGATGCCAAAGATCAGCGTCAGGCCTATGCCCAGAAGGGCATAGGTGCCGCCCAGGATCAGAGCGTTCAGGGCATGTTGGAGTAGTTGATCCATCTAGGCGGGCCGCCAGTGCGATGCGGGCTCAAGGGAAAGCGTGGCGCGCCAGGGCACGCCACGCAATGATGTTCAGAGATTGGGCTTCACGACCTTGCCGCCGTCGATCTTGACGAGATGGACGCTCGGCACGTTCTGCCCGCTTTCCTTGCCTTCGGGACCCTGCTTGATGAAAGCGATGTCCCCGTAGATGCCCTTGACCTTGGTGTTCCAGAGGGCTGCACGGATGGCCTCGGGCTCGGCCTTGCCGGCGAGCTTGATGGCCTCGGTGATGACATAGATGCCGTCATAGCCACGGAACCCCTCTGTCAGGCCGCCAACGTTGTGGCCGCGCTTGGACCACTCGTCCATGTAGCGCTTGGACACTTCGGGATGCTTCGTCACCTCGGGAAACCAGGGCGGGAAGAAGACGATGTGGTAGGAGCCGTTGGCGGCGTCGCCAGCCTGCTGCACGAGCTGGTCGGGCGAGTTGGAACCGCCCGCTGTGATGATCTTGGCGGTGATCTGCTGGTCCTTGGCCTGCTTCAGGATGAGCGTGATCTGCTCCACCGCCGTGGTGACGAACAACGTGTCACCGCCCGAGGCCTTGATCTTGGCGAGCTGCGCCGAGAAATCCGTTGCCTTAGGGTCCATCGTCTCCATGACGCCAACGGTGACGCCGGTGGCCTTCAGCATCTTGGAGAATTCCTGGCCGGAGCCGATGCCGAAATCGTTGTTGGTGTAGAGGAAGTCAGCCTTTTTGATGCCGAGTTTGGCGACGAGCGGCTGGAAGGCCTTCGCCTCCATCTCCGACGTCGGGCTGATGCGGAAGATGTAAGGGTTGCCGGAGGTCGTGATTTTGCCGGACGAGGAGGTCTCGACAACCATCGGCACCTTGTATTCCTCGAGCTTCGGCATCACCGCCAGGGTGAGCGTTGAACTCCAGGCGCCCATCATCACAGGGACTTTGTCCTTGACGATGAGCTTCTCGGCCGTCGAGACGGCCTCGGTGGGGTTGGACTTGCTGTCCTCGATGATCAGCTCGATCTTCTTGCCGAGCACGCCGCCAGCCTTGTTGATCTCGTCCTCGGCAATCTTGGCGCCTTGCGCCACGTAATTGCCCGATGCCGCGAAGGCACCCGTCAGCGGTTGCGAGACGCCGATCTTGATGGTGTCTTGCGCGCCCGCGGGCGCAGTTAGCAGCAGGCTCGCCAAGGCGAGGCCCGATGCGAGGGCTAGCTTTATTGGACGCATGGTCATGACATTCTCCCTTCGTGCTCCGCTCGCGGAGGCAACTGCGACCCTAATGCGGAATTCCGACCGGCTGAAGATCGCAATTGTTGTGCCAATGTTGGAACAACCTTCTCGCGAAACCGTCCGCCGCGAGACGGTTGATTGCAGTTGATATCAGGCCATTTTGGCCTTCAGCTTCGGGATGATGTCGTTGGCAATGGCGTCAACCTGCTCATTTTCGTAGCGGTACGGCACAAAAATGATGCGATCGATGCCGGTGGCGATGTGCTTTTCCAGCTGCTCCACGCACTCGTCAGGCGTGCCGATGATGGCGCTATCCATGGTGGATTCCGACCAGGAGGCGTAGTCCCATTCGGTTTGCAGCCACTCTTTCATCGGGCCTTCGACTTTCGCGCGCGGGCCCACGCAGATCGGAAGCTGGTTGGTGGAGATCAGTTCGCCGGGGTTGCGGCCGGCTTCTTCTGCGAAGCCGCGGATGCGGGCCCAGGTCTTCGCAAAGCTCTCGGCCGTGTAGTAGTAGGTGAGCCAGCCGTCGCCCTTGGTCGCAGCCCGCTTCAGCACGGCATCCACGTAGCCACCGATCAGGATCGGGGGGCGTGGCTTCTGCAGCGGCTTGGGATAGAGCGTGGCGCCGCGCAGGTTGTAGGGTGGGTAGTCCCCATCGACGTGATGCTCCGTCCAAAGCCGGTTTATGATCTCGAGCGACTGCTCCATGATCTTGCCGCGCTTGGTGAAGTCGGTGCCCAAGCTGTCGAACTCGCGCTTGTACCAGCCCACCGCGGCTCCGAGGATGAGCCGGCCGTTGGAGACGTGGTCGATGGTGGCGAGTTCCTTGGCGAGGATCACGGGGTTACGCACGGGCATCACCAGGATGCCGGTCCCGACCTTGATGGTGGTGGTGCGGGCCGCTACGGCCGTGAGGATGATGAGCGCCTCGTGGATGGGGAAGTTCGGCTCCACGCCGAGCAGGATGTGATCCCAGGCCCAGATGGATTCGAAGCCCAGCTTCTCCATCCGCACGCCGTATTCGATCAGCTCCTGCGCGGAAGGCATCTCGGGGTATTTGGTGAAGTTCCGCATGGCGATGCCGAACTCGGTTTTCTTCTTGGCCACGGTGCCACTCCTCGTCTTCTCGTGTGTTCCAACGTCTACCCGGCCGCAGTCGGCCCGGGAGCAAAGTCATTCAGGCGGTGAAGCGCCGGTCGGGATCGAGATGATGCAGGGTCTCGAGCTCTTCCTTGCGCGGCGGCTCGGCCACGTCCACCTTGGCGGCGAACCGCAGCTTGAAGCCGGTGTTCTCCTGGATCTGCTCGCGGGTGACGCCGGCCTGCATGGAAAGCACGGTCATCTCGCGCGTTTCCTCGTCGAACCCCATGACTGCGAGATCCGTCACCACGCGCCACATGCCGCCCTGCGGCAGGCCAGACTTGAGGCGGCTGTCACGGCCCTTGATCCAGCCGGGGGACGTGATGAAGTCGACCTTCTCCACAAAGCGCCGCTTCTCGTGCTTCATGGCGACAATCATGTTCGTGAGAGACGAGATGTCGTTGCCGCCGCCGGTGCCCGGCAGCCGTACCTTGCAGTTCGCGGCACCGCCGATGAACGAGGAGTTGAGGTTGCCGAAGCGGTCGATCTGCGCACCTCCCATGAAGCCCAGATCGACGTATCCCCGCTGCAGCAGCAAGAGCACGTCGGTGATCGGAAGCACCATGGCAGCGTGGCGCGTGCAGCGCTGCTCGTTGGTGGAGGGCGGCAGTTCGCCCGGCACGATGCGCGGGCCGATGACGCCACCCTCGAACAGGATGGTGAGGTGCGGGCAGGCGTGATGCTGGGCAAGGGTGGCGGCAAGCAGCGGCACGCCGATGCCGGCGAACACCGTCTGCCCATCCGTCATGAGGCGGGCTGCGTTGATGGCCAGCAGCTCCGAGGCGGTGAACGTGGATGCCTTCGACTGGTGCTTAGTCATTGTAGACGCTCCGTCCGCGGCGGCAGGCATCGAGTACGGCGTCCATGCCGAGCTCGGCGAGCATGTCGCTCCAGGTCTTGGGGCCATAGACATAGCGGGCAAGGTAGTCCTGCATGCCCTTGACCGGATCTTTCGTGGTGATGTCGGCGTACTCGTCCATGTGCGCGAAGAACGGCTCATAGACGCCGTAGCATTCGTGCGGAGCGCAGCCCATCGGCACTTCCACGACGGCTTCCACCGTGATGAAGGGAATGCGCGTCTGGTCGGGCGTGCGGCGGATGAAGTCGTTGGAGACGAGGCGCTCGGTGGTGATGATCACGCGCTTGGCGGCCATCGCGAGATCGATATCCATGAACTGCAGGCCGTCGATCTGCGCGTTGCCGTAGGGGTCGCAGCGTTGCACATGGATCAAGGCAACGTCGGGATTGAGGGCCGGCAGGGCCACCAGCTCCTCGCCCGTGAACGGGCAGGTCATGGTCTTGAAGTCGGCGCCGAGTTCCTTGGAAACGTCTGATCCCATCATCGAGCGCGAGGGGATGAAGGGAATGCCCATGGCGCCGGCGCGATAGCGCAGACCCATCGACATGTGGCTCCATTCCTCGTAGCGGGCGAGCTTGTGCTCCATGTGGTGGCGCATCACCTTCGATACGCCCCAGATCAGGCCCTGGCTGAACCAGCTCGTGATGATGTGCTTGGTTGTGCCTGCCGCCAGAAGCATGTCGCTCTCGGTGGAGGCAATGGAGCGGGAGACGACCAGATCGCGTCGTTTCGCCCGCATCAGCGCCCACAGCATGGCAATCGGCGTGCGGGACATGTGGCAGCCGCCGAGCGCGACATGTTCGCCGTCGTGGACGAGGGCTGCCGCCTCTTCGAGCGTCATCACCTTCTCGCGCAGGCCACGGTCGCGCGCCAGCGTATCGGCGCGGAGCTTGGCATAGGGCGTCACCAGGTCTTTCGTCATGATCGGGCTTCGTCCTCCTCGCTTCAGGCTGCGCGGTTCATGCCACTGTCGTGATTGAAGGCGGCAATCATCTCGTCCCACTGCGGGACAAGCGCGTGTAGCCCCGTCCAGAAATCCTGCGACTTGCGCTTGTCGAAGTCGGCAACTTCGACGCCCTGCTGCTCGACCCAAGTGAAGTAGCCGAGGTTGAAGATGCGCTCGCGGTCGAAGCGGGTGGTTTCGAGCACCCATTCGGTATCGGCGCCGGCAAGATGTTCGCCCACGAGTTCGGCCGCGAGTTCGCGCGTCATGTCGCCCATGTTGTGGCGACGCTTGAGATAGTGGCCGAGTTCGCTGGCATAGAGTTCGTGCCCGTCGGTGGCAACAGTCACCACGAAGTCGTTCTCGGTGAGCTTGAGCTGCTTGGCCATCTTGATGGCGCCGAGGATGTTGGCGATGCCCGAAAGGCCCGCGTGGCGCAGCATGGCCACGAACTCTGGCGCGAGGCCCAGGCGGTCGGCGAGGTATTGATGGCCCACGTCGGTATTGAACACGGCGTTGAGGCCGTCCGTCGCCTTGTCGGAGACGCCGACGACGACGTCGGTGTTCATCACGTTGTGGATGAGGGGCACGTGTTTGTCGCCGATGCCCTGGATATTGTGCTCGCCGTAGCCGTTCATGAGCAGCGTGGGGCACTCGACGGCTTCCACCACGGCGATCTTGGTGCCGTACTTGGCTTTGAGATAATCACCGGCTGCGAGCGTGCCGGCCGAGCCGCTGGCCGAGACGTAGCCTGCAAGATTGCCGCCGCGGTACTTCTTGGCGACGGCCTCGAAGGCTGCGCCCAGAGCCGGGCCCGTGCAGCGCCAGTGGCCCAGGTAGTTCGCGAATTCGGAGAACTGGTTGAGGATGGCGTTGGAGGGGTCGCGCTCGAGTTCGGCGCAGGCGTCGTAGATCTCCTTGACGTTCGATTCCGTGCCGGGCGTGCGGATGATGTCTTCTTTCGCCGTCACCCACTTCTCGAGCCAGTCGAACCGCTCCTGGCTCATGCCGGCTGGCAAGACAGCCACGCCGCGGCAGCCGAGGATGCGAGATATGGCGACGCCACCACGGCAATAGTTGCCGGTCGAGGGCCATACAGCGCGCTGCGTCACGGGATCGAAGCGGCCGGAGACAAGGCGCGGGGCGAGGCAGGCGTAGGCTGCCAGCACCTTGTGCGCGCGGATCATCGGGAACAGCGCGCCGAGCACCACCACGATGCGCGCAGACACGCCGGTGAAGCTCGAAGGCAGCTCGACGTGAACGGGGACGGCTGCGCGATTGCCGCGGGAAAGGTCGTTGTACCAGTTCACCCGGTACAGGTTGCGGGCATCAGCGGCGTCGGGATCGACATCGGAGAGACCGGCGGTCGCGTCCGGCGGCGCGGTCCAGGGCTCGGCGACTTCCGCGAAGGTGGGGAGACGAACGCGGTTGCTGCGGGCAAGCTCGAGCGCGCGGCGGCGGGCGGCTGCATCGTCGATCCCGGTTGGAAAATCGAAAGGTCCGGTCATGTGCTCCCGTCAGCTCCCGGGTAGGGCCAAATGCGACTTCCGTAGACGGCCCCGGCGGGGCTATAGCCTATTGTACTATTCTTAGTATGAGTATGCTCCGTCGGCTATCGGCAATCAACGGGCTACACCGCCTAAGACTTGTGCAAATCATTCTGCCGCGTGCGTGACAGGATGCTCGATCGGCGCAGGGCAATCCGCGGGAGGGGTTCCATAGGTGGTGGACCGTTGCCGCGGGCTACGTCCCCGGCCCCTGATCAGCGCCTGCATCTGGCTGGCGCTCACCTCCTGACCGTGGGCGGCCCCTGCCGCTCGCGTGATGGACTCGTCCATCAGCACCCCGCCCATGTCATTGACGCCTGCATCGAGGCAGAGTGCGGCGCCCTCCGGCCCCATCTTCACCCAGGAGGCCTGGATGTTGGTGATCACCGGGTCGAGCACCAGGCGCCCCACGGCGTGCATCAGCACCGCTTCCCGGAATGTTGGCCCGCGGCGCGACCCGCCCTTGAGGTAGATGGGCGCCTCCATCGGCACGAACGGCAGCGGCACCAATTCGGTGAAGCCGCCGGTGCGTTCCTGCTGTGCCCTGATGCGCAGGAGGTGGCGGGCCCAGTGCTGGTAGCCGTCGATGTGGCCGAACATGATGGTGGCCGTGCTTTTGAGCCCAACACGGTGCGCGGCTTCCATGACGGCGAACCACTGGTCGGTCGAGATCTTGTCGGGGCACAGGACTGCGCGCACCTCGTCGTCGAGGATCTCGGCGGCCGTGCCGGGCAGGCTCGACAGACCCGCATCCTTGAGGCGTGCCAGATATTCGTCGAGAGGCAGACCCAGCGTCTCGGCGCCATGGGTAATCTCGAGCGGCGAAAAGGCATGGACGTGCATGCTGGGCGACACCGATTTCACGGTGCGTGCGATGCTCAGATATGTGTCGCCCGTGTAGCCAGGCTTGATGCCGCCCTGCAGGCAAACCTCGCTTCCGCCCCGCGCCCATGCCTCGCGCACGCGCTGGGCGATCTCGTCGAGTGCCAGATCGTAGGGCTTCTCGCGATTGCCGAGGCTGTGCCGGCCCTTGGAGAAGGCGCAGAACTTGCAGCCGTAGGTGCAGACGTTGGTGTAGTTGATGTTGCGGTTGACGACGTAAGTAACGACATCGCCCACGCGCTGCGCGCGCAAGGCGTCGGCAGCCTGGCACACAGCCGCAAAATCCGGCCCGCGCGCATTGAACAGCTGCACGATCTCGGCCTCACCCAGCACGTGTCCGGATTGCGCCTTCTCGATCACCTTGGCGAGGGCGGGCGTCACCGTTTTCGTGCGGCGCTTTTCCTCGATGGCGGAGACGAAGGCAGAGGGCATGGCCGCCAGGGCGCCGGGCGTCCAGGCATCCTCCCGCGCGTAGCCTGCAGCGTCGGCAAGCTCCAGGAGGGGGGCGAGAAGGCGCTGATCGACCCAGGCCGAGGTGAAGCTGGCTTTCCGCCGCGCGTCGATGGAGGCGCCGGGCCTGTATCCGGCAATGGCCGGCATGTAGGCGGGATAGACCGCCAGGCGCTCGACGAGGCGGGCGCCAGCGCGCTCTGTCGCCTGCTGGAGCTTTGCGAGGTGCGGCCAAGGCGCTTCGGGATTGACGTGATCGGGCGTGACCGGTGACACGCCGCCCCAATCGTTGATGCCGGCGCCGATCAGGGCTTCGAGTGCATCGGGCTGCAGGTTGGGCGGCGCCTGGATGTTCATGGCGCCGAGGACGAGGCGGGCAACGGCAATAGTCCAAACGTGGTCGTCGAGATCGGGCTCGGCGGCCCGTGCCATGCGCGTGCCGTCCTTGGCCCGGAAGTTCTGGATGATCACTTCCTGGATGTGGCCATGGCGCTGGTGGCTTGCGCGGATGGCGAGCAGCGCCTCGATGCGCTCGGCGCGCGTTTCGCCGATGCCGATGAGAAGGCCCGTGGTGAACGGCACCTGGGCGCGTCCTGCCGCTTCGAGCACGGCGAGGCGCACGGCCGGATCCTTGTCGGGCGAGCCGAAGTGAGGCCCACCGCGCTGGGAAAGGCGTTGCGATACGGTCTCGAGCATCATGCCCTGCGAGGCCGAGACCACCTTCAAGCGCCTGAGCCACGTCTCGTCCAGCACGCCAGGATTGAGGTGCGGCAGCAGCCCCGTTTCTTTCAGGACGAGCGCCGCCATTGCCTCGACGTAGGCGAGTGTCGAGTCGTAGCCTAGGTCGGCAAGCGCCTGGCGTGCCGCGCCATAGCGGGCCTCGGGCTGGTCACCCAGGGTGAACAGCGCTTCCTTGCAGCCGGCGGCCCTGCCGGCGCGCGCAATTGCCAGCACGTCGTCAGGGGAGAGGAAATGGGGCGCGCCCTTGCTCGGTGCGCGCGCAAAGGTGCAGTAGGCGCAGACGTCACGGCACAGGCGCGTCAAGGGAATGAATACCTTGCGCGAGTAGCTGACGTGGTTGCCATGATGGCGGGTGGTGATGGTCTTGGCCGCCCGCGCCAATGCCGCCGTATCGCTGACGGTTGCGAGCGCGATGGCCTCGGCATCCGTGAGCCGCCTGCCCGCCGCAGCTTCTGCGATAATCATGTCGGTGTTGGCAGTCACGTTGTCGTGCCCTCCGGCTGTTCCGGCGTCTGCCGGTCGAGGAATGCATACCGCGCCTGTCCCTGCAACCGGGCCAGATCCTCGGGTTTGTCGATATCGAGCGCAAGCCCCGCCAGATGCAGCACCCGCACATCGATCTTGCGTGCCAAGGCCTGGGCGAGATGCGCGAGGAAACTTTCAGGCCCGAACGAGGGCGAAAGGATCGTCGGCGGCGCGACGAGCAAGGCGTTGGTGCCGTCGCCATCGGCAGCGGGCACCATGCTGATCTGTGGCCGGTGCGAGGTGTCCGACGACAGAAGCTGACGTATCTCGGCTGCCGTTGCGAATGGCAGGTCGGCCGGCAGCACCAGGGCGCGCGCGAAGCCCATGTCGGCTGCCGCGCGCAGGCCCGATGCAACGCCTGCATTCAATCCCTGCGCCTCCTGCTCGCCCAGTATCTCGGCACCTTGCGCGCGGGCCTGAAGGGCAACGTCGCGGTCGGCGGTGACGACCAGCGTCTGCGCGATCTCCGGCACGTCGCGCAGTGCCTCGATCACCGTTTGCAGCATGGTGAGCACCAGCTTGCGGCGTGTGGACGGTGGCAGCGCACTCTGCAGGCGCCCCTTGGCTTGGGCGAGAGGCTTCACGGGTACGATGGCGCATGTCTTTCTCATGCGTTGGCACCCCTCAGCGTTGTGCAGAAGCCGATGCACGTGCGCGCCAGGGCGATCTTATCGTCAAGCGTGCGCATCAGCGTCTGAGCCGTCGTCACGGGCACCGGGATAGAGCCCGCCTGTGCTGCGTCTTCCTGGTCGAGCACGAAACCGTCGATCAGCCCCTCGTAATGCCGGGCCACGGTGGCCGCGTCGGAGGCTAGCCCCAGTTCCCCCATGATCTTCGCGGTGGGGCCCTTGACGGCTTTGCCGGCGATGATGGGCGTCACCGCGATGACAGGCACCGCGGCGGCGCGGATCGCATCTCTCATGCCGGGGACGGCAAGAATGGGATCGACGCTCAACCAGGGGTTCGACGGGCAGATGATGATGCCTGCCAGGTCCGGTTGCTGCAGGGCCGCGCGCACCGCGCCGGTCACGGTGGCGGCGCCTGCACCTTCGAAGCGAAGGGCCGTCACCACGGGTTCGCAGCGGTGACGCACGAAGTAATGCTGGAAGGGAAGCACGCCCTCCGGCGTCTCGACCAGCGTGCGTATGGAATCGTCCGACATCGGCAGGATCTGCGAGGCCAGCCCCAGGGTGCGGGCGATATCGGCCGTGATGGCGGTGAGACTTTCCTTGTGGCGCAGGCGGCGCGTACGCTCCACGTGCAGGGCAAGGTCGCCGTCGCCGAGATTGAACCACTGCGGACCGCCGAGGGTGGCGAGGGTGCGCATGAAGGTCCAGGTCTCGTCGCGCCGTCCCCAGCCGGTTTCGGGATTGACGAGGTCGGCCAGCGTATAGAGCGTGGTGTCCACGTCCGGGGAGACGTGGAGGCCCAGGTGTTCGAAGTCGTCGCCTGTATTGACGATGACGCACAGGCGTTCGGCGAGCACGCGCGCGAGGCCCAGGGAGAGCTTGGCGCCTCCAACGCCTCCAGACAACGCCACGTATCGCGCCGTCATCGGAAGAGATCCATGTGCTGGGGTCGCAGCAAATCGCGCGCGGGGCGGGTTTGGGCCGCTGCCGTGTAGCCGCGCACGAGGGCCGCGGGGCGTCCTTCCGCGCCTTCGCCCATGGCGAGCACTGCCGCAGAGGCCACGGCGTCGGCGAAGGCCACTTCCGTTACCTCCAGGCGGCGGCCCGTGCGATCGGCTTCGCCGCGACGGTCCCAAAGCGAGGGAATGCCTGCCGCGCCTATGGCGATACCAACGGTGCCGAGGCGCCACGGGCGTCCGACGCTATCGGATATGATGATGCCGAGGTCGGAGTGGAAGCGGGCATCGAGCTGCGTCTTGAGATGCAAGGCCGTGCCATCGGGATCGGGCGGCAGCAGCAGCACACGCTGGCCCTGGTCTTTGCCGGCGAGGTTCGATTGGTCGATGCCAGCATTGGCGAGGATCAGGCCGCCGTGCGTCTCCACGATCACCACGTGCGGCGTCGCCCTGATCACCTGCCGTGCCTCGGAAAGGATGACCTCGACGAGCCGTGCATCCTTGCCGGTGAGGGTGGCGAGTTCGAGCGCTTTCGTCCCTGGCGTCACGGAGGCCAGGTCGACGAAGCGGTTCTCGGCCTTCGCCACGATCTTGCTGGTGACAACGATGATGTCGCCAGAGCGTGGCAGCAGGCCCGCCGCGTCGATGGCGGCAGCGACGAGCATGCCCACGTCGTCTCCCGGTGCGACCTCCGGCAAGCCCGCCAACGGCCAGATGCTGATGGGCTCGGCGCTCAAGGCGCTGATCTCCTGCGGACGTTGCGACAGCCGCTCAGGGCGCGATGCCCGTGATGCGGATGCCGGCGCCGTCCACCTTGTAGTTGCGGTTGATGCCGATGAGGATGCTCGTCAGTGCCTCGGTCGCGACCGAGTTCACGAGCGGTCCGGCATTGATGCCGCGCAGGCCTACCGCCTCGGCAATGGCGATGGCGATGGCGCGGTCCTTGGGCTCGTCGCCGAACACCAGGACATCGCATTGGATCTCGGCGTCCGTGGCAAGCTTGTGGGCGGCAACGTTGTGGAAGCCGGAGACGACGCGCACGCCCTCTCCGAGCCGCTTCTGCGCCGTCACTGCTGCGGATTGCTCGGGCGGCAGCTGCACGCGCGCGACCTTCGGCGGGACGAGAGGCACCGTGCAGTCTATGACGAGCTTGCCGGCAACATGCGGCTTGATCTCGTCCAGGATCTGTCCCTGGCTTCCCCACGGCACGGTCACGATGGCAACTGTAGCGGCAGCGGCCGCATCGGCATTGGTCATGCCGCGAACGGGCGCCTTTCCGGCCGGCACGGCCAGGTCTTTGGCGATGGTCTGTGCCTTGTCGGCCGTGCGCGAGCCGATGATCACGGCCTGGCCGGCGGCGGCAAGCCGCTTGGCAAGGCCGGAGCCCAGTGCGCCCGTGCCGCCGATGACGGCGATCACCTCTTGATCCAATGAGCTGGTCACTGGCTTCTCCTCGTCGAGTTTGCGGGGCTCAGAGGCCCATTTCGGGGAGTGGGACCACGGCGATGCCGGCGCCCTCGAGTGTCTGGCGGATGGCACGCGCCACCGCCACGCCGGTGGCCTCGTCGCCATGGACGCAAAGGGTATCGACCTTGACTTTCAGGACCTTGCCCGAAAGCGCCACGATCTCGCCGTCGCGGACCATGCGCAGCGCCGCCTCGCCGGCCGCTTTCGCGTCCTTGATGACGGTGTTGGGGATGTTGCGGGAGGCGAGATTGCCGTTGTCGTCGTAACGGCGGTCTGGGAAGCCTTCGAGGGCGATCCGCAGGCCCAGCTTCTTCGCGGCCTTCTCCATCTCGGAGCCGTAGAGGGCGACGTAGATGATGTCGCGGTCGACGGTCTTGATAGCGCGGCCGATGGCCATCGCGTAGCCTTCGTCCTCGGCGGCCATGTTGTTGAGTGCGCCGTGGGCCTTGAGATGGGTGACCTTGAGGCCCGCGTAGGACGCGATCGCCTGCAGGGCGCCGATCTGGTAGGCCATCATGTATTCGAGGTCCTGCGGCTTCATCTGGATCTTGCGCCGTCCGAAGCCCCACAAATCGTTGAAGCCGGGATGCGCACCGATGCTGACGCCCAGATCCTTGGCCATCATGCACAGGCGATGCATGGTATTGAAATCGCCGGCGTGGAAGCCGCAGGCGACGCTCGCCGACTTGATGATCTTCATGAGTTCGGTGTCGTTGCCAATGTCGTAGGCACCCCAGCCTTCGGCGATGTCGGCATTGAGGTTGATTTTCGTCACCATTGCGCAATCCTGCTTTCTGCCAGCGGCCGCTTCCGTTTCCGATTGGTACTATTTATAGAACAAGCTGCCGATCCGGTGGCAAGAGCTTTCGCAACACCCCTCACCAGCATCTTGGATCGCACCAGATCGAGACGTCCCTTCGGATGACCCAAAGCAACGCTATTCCATCTCGCGCCCCTCTGGCCACTCCCTGCTTCCTGGATGCAGGGGATACGGCCTTGATCGTCGAGTTCGGGCGCGACATCGACCGGCACACCAGTGCACTGGTCCTGTCGCTGGCCGACCGGATCCGGGGCGAGGCCATCCCGGGCATCGTCGAGACCGTGCCGACCTTCCGCTCCTTGATGGTGCACTACGATCCGCTGACGCTCTCGGCGCCTGCCCTCAAGGCGCATTTGCAGCCTCTGCTCGAAGGGTTGGTGGCGAGCGAGCAGGCCGGCCGACGCTGGCGGCTTCCTGCCTGCTACGACCCAAGTGTGGGCCTCGACCTCGTGGAGGTGGCTGGCCGCACGAAGCTTTCGGTGGACGACGTCGTCCGCATTCACAGCCAGACGACCTACCACGTATATATGCTGGGCTTTCTTCCCGGCTTTCCCTACATGGGCGACCTGCCGGCCGAGCTTGCCCTGCCACGGCGCGAGAACCCGCGCGTGAAGGTCCCCAAGGGAGCCATTGCCATCGCCATGCGCATGTCGTCGATCTACGTGCTGGAAAGCCCGGGGGGCTGGCACGTGCTGTCGTTGACGCCTGCACCGCTCTGGGACCTGCGGCGGGAGCAGCCGGTGCTGCTCGCTGCGGGCGACAAGGTCGATTTCGAGCCCGTGTCGCTGGCCGACTACGAAACGTTGCTGGCCCGCGCTGAAAGCGGCGAATGGGTGCCGGAGCCGCTGTCGCCGGGAGTTGCCTCGTGAGCAGCGCTCTGTTCGTGGTAGCGCCCGGCCTGATGACGACGGTCCAGGACCAGGGGCGCACGGGATACCAGTCGCAGGGCGTGCCAGTGTCTGGCGCGCTCGATGCCGTCAGCTACGCGGCGGCCAATGCCATCGTCGGCAACGCCGCCAGCATCGCGGCCCTCGAGATCGCCTATCAGGGCCCGGTCCTGAGGGTCGAGGCGGAGAGCGTGCGCGTGGCGTTCGCGGGGCCCGAGGTGCCGCTCGACATCGTTTCCGAGGCAGGCGAGGCGCGTCGGGTTCCGATCCTGCAGAGCCTGCGGCTGAAGCGGGGCGAGACCCTGAAAATCGGCGCGCTTTCCGGCAGTGCCGTGGGCTATCTCGCCATCGAAGGCGGACTGGACCTGGCGCCCGTCCTGGGCAGCCGGTCGACGTTGACACGCGGTGGCCTGGGTGGATTTCAAGGCCGCCAGCTGAAGGCGCTGGATCGGCTGCCACTCGTGCGGGCTTCGGCGGAAGAGCGCGAGGAGATGCGGCTGCCCTCGCTCGACCTTTCCCTGCCAAAGCGCTTTCGTGTCGTGCTCGGGCCCCAGGACGACTATTTCTCCGCCAAGGGGATCGAGACGCTGCTGTCGGCGACCTACACCATTACCCAGTCCTCCGACCGGATGGGCATGCGGCTCGAGGGGCCGGTGCTCGAGCACGCCCTCGGCTTCAATATCGTCTCCGACGGAATTGCCCCCGGCACCATCCAGGTGCCCGGCAATGGCCTGCCCATCGTGCTTCTGGCGGACCGGCAGACGACGGGGGGCTATCCCAAGATCGCGACGGTGATCTCTGCCGATCTCCCGGCCATGGGCCGGTTGCGGCCGGGCGGGAAGGTGGCTTTCGAGAAGGTGTCGGTGGAGGAGGCGCAGGCCATCCGGCGCGAGCAGGCGCGGCATGTCGCGTCTCTCCAGGATCGGCTCGTGCCGGTGCCTCCGATGGTGGGCATCGATCTGGAAAGGCTCTATGGCGATAACCTTCTCAGCGGCTGGGTGGATGCACGGGAATGATGGGGCGCCCTGGCCATCCCTGCCGGCGGTGCCGCAAAACCCTGCGCGGCCAACTGCTTCACTGGCGTCCGCCGCTTGACCGCCGGCCTGCCATGCGGCAGGGAACATGGCTTTTAAAGGAAACCTGAAAGCCATGGTCAATCGCACCCGCAGCAACGAGTTGCGCCCCGACGCGGGCAGCCGCGTCCCGCGCTACCTCCAGGTCGCGTCGGTCCTGCGCCGGCGCATCTCAGACGGCGTCTGGGCTGTGGGCGCCCGCATTGCGACGCTCGAAGAGCTCGAGAAGGAGTTCGATGTCGCGCGCGTGACGGTGCGCCAGGCGATCGACCTGTTGGCAAGCGAAGGTCTCGTCAAATCCTTCCAGGGCCGCGGCACGTTCGTGACAAAGGCGCCTGGCGTCGATCGCTGGCTGCAGCTCGCAACCGACTGGCAGAGCCTGATCGCGCCCATCCAGGACAACGTGCCTTTCCCTCTGCCGGGCGGCCCGGAAATTCCGCCGCGAATCGAGGATGGCGACGGTGTTCCCGCCGAGAGCTACGTGTTCCTGCGCTCCATCCAGAAGCGTGAGGGCAAGCCCTTTGCCTATGCCCGGGTGCACATCGCCAAGGACGTGCACGACAAGAACCCCAAGGCCTTCGCCACGCGCGTGGCACTGGCCGTGCTCGCCGACCTCGAGGACGTCGAGATCTCGCGCGCCCACCAGACGCTGTCGATCGGCGCGGCGGACGTCGAGACGGCGCGTCACCTCGAGATCGCGCTCAATGCGCCCACGGCCGAGGCACGCTGTGTCGTTGCCGATGCGGGGGGGCGCATCATCTACGTGGGCGAAATCACCTATCCAGGCGACTGCGTGCGTCTCAATATCGAATTGATCGGCGAGGGTCTCTGATGGCGTCAGCGGCACGATCGGGGCAGGGGGGCGGCCAGGGCATCGGAGCCTCGATGCCGCGCAAGGAAGATGACCGCTATATGCGCGGTCGCGGCCAGTATGTCGGCGACATCAAGGTGCCCGGCATGCTGGAAGTGGCGTTCCTGCGCAGCCCCGTGGCGCATGCCCGCATCAAGGCCGTGAACGTGCCTGCCGCGCTCCGCGACCGCGTACTGGTGGCGGACGACCTCGTCGGTGTGAAGCCCATTCGCGCCGATACCTCGCTTGCGGGCTTCAAGTCTTCCGTGCAGTCGCCGCTCGCCACCGGCAAGGTGCGCTACGTCGGAGAGCTGATCGCGCTATGCGCCGCGCCGACGCGCGCGGAAGCCGAGGACATGGCCGCAGAGATCTCCGTGGAGTTCGAGCAGCTGCCCGCGGTGGTCGATATGCGTGCCGCGGTGAAGCCCGGTTCGGCGCAGGTGCATGAGCACTGGGGCGACAATCTCTATCTCACGACCTTCATCGATGTGGATTTCGAGGCGGCAAAAGCCAAGGCCGCCTACTCCGTCACGAAGGAACTCGTCACGTCGCGGCAGGTAATGAGCCCGATGGAAGGGCGCGCCGTCATCGCCGAGTGGAACGAGCGTAAGGGACAGCTCATCGTCACCACGTCCTCGCAGCAGCCGCACATCGTGCGTACGGGCCTGGCGGAGTGCCTTGGACTGCAGGAAGAGCAGGTGCGTGTCGTATCGCCCGATGTCGGCGGCGGCTTCGGCTACAAGGGAATCCTCCTGCCGGAAGAGGTGGCGCTGGGCTTTGCCACGCGCAAATTGGGCCGGCCACTGCGGTGGCTGGAGGACCGGCGGGAAAATCTCACCGCCAATGCCAACTGTCGCGAGCACTACTACAACCTCACCGCTTACGCCGATGCCGAGGGCCGGTTGCTGGCGCTCGACTGCGAGGCAATGGTCGATTCCGGCGCCTACTCCGCCTATCCTTTCTCGGCCTGTCTCGAGGCGGGGCAGATCGGCTCGATCCTGCCGGGCCTCTACGATTTCCCTCACTATCGCTGCAAGGTGTTCTCGGTCGCGACCAACAAGCCGCCGATCCTTCCCTACCGCGGCGTTGCCCGCACAGGCGTGTGCTTTGCGCTGGAAGTGACGCTCGATGCGCTCGCGCGCAAGATCGGGATCGAGCCCAACGAGCTTCGCTTCAAGAGCCTCGTGCAGCCCAGCCAGATGCCGTTCGACAACATCGCCAAGCGTCACTTCGATTCCGGCGACTATCCCAAGGCGCTGCAGATGGCGATGGAGGCCGTCGGGCACGAGAAGATTCGCGCGCGGCAGAAGCAGGCGGAGGCAGATGGCCGCCGCCTAGGCCTCGGTTACGCGATGTATGCCGAGCAGGCGGGCCACGGTACAAGCGTCTATGCGGCCTGGGGCATTCCCTTCGTCCCCGGCCATGAGCAGTCGCAGGCGCGTTTCACAGCTGATGGTGGCCTGGAGCTGCGCATCGGCGCACATAGTCATGGCCAGGGCATGGAGACGACGCTGTCGCAGGTTGCGCACGACATCCTCGGCGTGCCGCACGACCGCATCAAGCTGGTGCACGGCGATACCGGCGAGACGCCTTATTCCACAGGCACGTGGGGCTCACGCTCGATGATCATGTCGGGCGGGGCGGTGGCGGCCGCTTGCGATGCACTTGCCGAGCGTGTCCTGAAGATCGGGGCGGCGCTCCTGCAGGCCAAGCGCGAGGAGGTGCGCCTCGAGAACGGTGTCGTGGTGGGGCCGTCGGGGCGCATGTCGGTGATCGATATCGCGCGCACATGGTATCGCCGGCCGCAGGACCTGCCGCCCGATGTCGATCCCGGCGGGCTGGAGCTGACGGCCGGCTACAAGCCGCTGCGCGACAGCGGCACGTTCAGCTATGCCGCGCACGCTGCCGTGGTGGCGGTGGATATCGAGACGGGAGAGCCCGAGATCCTCGACTATGTCGTGGTGGAGGATGGCGGCGTGCTGGTGAACCCGCTCATTGTCGATGGGCAGATCTACGGCGGCTGCGCGCAGGGCATCGGCACCGCGCTCTACGAAGAGATGGGGTTCGACGCGCAGGGCCAGCCGCAGGCCTCCACCCTGTCGGACTACATGTTGCCGGGCCCAGGCGAGGTGCCGGACGTTCGCATCCTGCATCTCGAGACGCCGTCGCCCTACACGCGCTGGGGGCAGAAGGGCGTCGGCGAAGGTGGGGCCATCGCGCCACCCGCTGCCATCACCAATGCCATCAATGACGCGTTGAAGGGCCTGGGCGCGGAGCTGCGCATCTCGCCGATCACGCCGCGGCGCATCGTCGAGGCGATCGATGCCGCCGCCGAGGGCCGCAAAGGGGCTGCCGCATGAAGCCCGTCGCCTTCGCCTATCGCCGCGCGGAAAGCCTGTCGGAAGCCATCGCAGCGCTGCGTGCCAATGCGGATGCCAAGATCATGGCGGGCGGGCAGACGCTCGGGCCGATGCTCAACCTCCGCCTGGCACAGCCGGCCGAGATCATCGACATCACGCGTATCTCTGACCTTGGTTTCGTGAGCGAGGAGGGGGGATGGGTCAGCTTCGGGGCGCTCGTCACGCATGCGGCCATCGAGGATGGACATACGCCCGACCCTACGCGCGGCCTCATGCGCCGGGTCGCGCACGGCATCGCCTATCGCGCCGTGCGGGCGCGCGGCACCATCGGCGGCAGCCTTGCCCATGCCGATCCTGCAGCGGACTGGATGACGTGCCTCATGGCGCTGGGCGGCGAGATCTCGATTGCGGGCAAGGGGGGCGTGCGGCGTGTCGCCCTGCAGGGCTTCATGCAGGGGCCACTGATAACGGATATCGCTCACGACGAGATCCTGAGCGCCGTGCACGTGCCACAGTTCTCGGCAAGCGCACGCTTCGGCTACAACAAGTTCTGCCGCAAGGATGGCGAGTTCGCCGATGCCATCGGCGCCGTGCTTCTCGATCCCGAACGGCAGGTGTTCCGTCTCGCGGCGAGCACGCCGGCAGGCGCGCCTATCGTCATCGAGAGCAAGACAGCATTTGATCCCGCCGATATTGCGCGTCTTCTCGATGACGCCGGTTCGACGGGAGACAGCTACGAGCGCCGCCTGCGCGCCGTGGTCCTGAAGCGCGCACTCTCCGAGGCCCTCGGCTCATGACCCTGATCCGTGTCACCGTCAACGGCCGCGAGGTGGAGGCCGACGTCACTCCGCGCACGCATCTGGCGGATTTCCTGCGCGAGCAGTTGTTCCTCACGGGCACGCATATCGGATGCGAGCACGGCATCTGCGGCGCCTGCACGGTGGAGATCGACGGCGAGATCTCGCGTTCCTGTATCACCTATGCCGTTGCCTGCGACGGCGCCAGGATCCGCACCATCGAGGGCTTCGACGACGATGCGCTGATGAGCAAGCTGCGCGATGCCTTCACGAAGAACCATGCGCTGCAGTGCGGCTATTGCACACCCGGCATGCTGGTTGCCGCTCGCGACCTCGTGCGGCGCAAGTCCGGGTTGACGCGCGATGAGATCCGCACGGAGATGAGCGGCAACCTTTGCCGCTGCACGGGCTACGTCGGCATCGTCAACGCCATCGAGGGCGTGATGCAGGAGGAGGCCGGGCGCAGTGCTTCGGCAGGTGCTGCAGCTGTCGCTGGCGCCAAGGCGTGGCTCGGTCCAGCGCCGGGGCCCGGCAGGTCTTCCGTCTCTGCTGCCGTCTCGACGTCGGCGGCGCTTCCGACGCAGCGTCCGGCTCCGAAGCCCGAGGCGACGCCGAAGCGGCGGAGCACACGGGCGCCCATCGCCGTTACGGTGGGAGCGATCGAGCAGGTGGATGGTGCAACCCGCCTCACGCAGTCGTTCGTGTTGCCGCACGCGCGGGAGGCGGTGTGGGCCTTGATGTCCGATCCGGCGGCTATCGCTGCCTGCATGCCCGGCATGTCGCTCGATGCGCCGCGCCCCGACGGCACCATACCCGGCCGCATGGAGGTGGCGCTTGGCCCCGTGAAGGCCGCCTTCGCGGGCATCGGCACCATCCAGTCGCTTGCATCCGAGTACCGTCAGGTGATCGAAGGCCGCGGTGGCGACAAGCGGTCCGGCTCGCAGGCCAGCGGCCGCGTGGACTATCGCCTGTCGCCCGATGGAGCGGATGCAACGCGTGTGGAGGTGGCTATCTCCTACGTTCTCGCGGGCCCCCTGGCGCAAGTGGGGCGGTCAGCGATCGTGCGCGATCTGGTGCGGCGCGTGGGCGAGACCTTCGCGCAGAATATGGACGCGAAGCTTGCCGGCGAAGAGCCGGCGCCTGCTGCATCCATCGGGGCGTTTGCGCTGCTGGTGCAACTCGTGCTCGATCGCCTCAAGGCGCTGTTTGGTGGCGGCGAGAAGGGGCGTGGCTGACCTGCCGCGCCTGCAATTCATTCCGCCACATTTTCACAATTCCTTAACGAGCGGCGTAAATACTTCGACTCGTTAACCATTCGTAAACCATTATGAACAGAGATCGACGTGCAACTCGTCGATAATGAGTCTTTCAGGCCACACCGGAGCCAGTGCCTTGGATGTGGATAGCTCGGCGCGTTGACGACGATTCCGCGTGCGCATACGCGGAATCTTGAGCAGCGATCAATGCGATTCGGGGGTTATCCAATGATCGTTATCGTAGACGAGCGGGATGCCGTGAAGCAGGGATACACGGCATGGTTTGACCGAGAAGGTGTCTCCGCTACCGGCTTGTCGCCGACGGATTTCGATACATGGGTTGGCGGTGTCTCCGAACCTGATCTTATGGCTGTCGAGGCCTTTCTGCTGGGCGAGTCGCGAGACCGGCACAATCTGCCGAAGCTGATCAAGGGTCGCTCGCGTGCGCCCGTGATTGCCCTCAATGACAACAAGTCGCTCGAGGAAACGCTCGATCTCTTCGCCGCTGGCGTGGACGATGTGGTTCGCAAGCCGATCCACGTTCGCGAGATCCTGGCGCGCATCCGTGCCATCCGTGGCCGGGCACAGGCGGCGAGTGAAGAGGCGACCGTCGTGGGCGACGTTAAGGTGTTTTCCGACGGTCGTGATCCGGAAGTGAAGGGCGAGGTGTTGCCCCTGCCACGCCGCGAGCGCCGCATCCTCGAATATCTCGTGATGAACCGCGGCTGCCGCGTGACCAAGACGCAGATCTACAACTATGTCTATGGCCTCTTCAGCGAGGACATCGACGAGAACGTCGTCGAAAGCCATGTGAGCAAGCTGCGCAAGCGCCTGCGTCATCGCCTGGGTTTCGATCCGATCGATAGTCAGCGCTATCTCGGCTATCGCCTGATCTACAGCTGAGACATTCCTGCCTCTTCCTGTTGGCCTATTTGCGGCGCGCTTCGCGTGATTTTTTGGCGCGAGGCGCGTCGAGCATTTTGTGCGTGCAATGAGATTTCATTCGCTATTTGCGCCTTTTTCCTGCAATTCCAATAGTTAACAGGAAGTTAATTCAAGCTTCGCACAAGCTGCATCTGCTTAATTGCAGTCTCCGGCAACTGCATTCGGGAGAACGTCAGTCATGGGTCTTTACGGGATGATGCGTACGAGTGTCTCGGGCATGGCTGCGCAAGCGAACCGCCTTGGAGCCATCTCGGACAATGTCGCGAACGCCGCGACGCCCGGCTACAAGGACTCCACGATCGAATTCTCGACGCTCGTACTGCAGGGTGGCGGCCAGGACTATGCCTCGGGCAACGTTCAGAGCGAGACGCGCCGTAATGTCTCGCAGCAGGGCGCGATGAGCTACACGACCTCCGCCACGGATCTCGCCATCAAGGGCGACGGTTTCTTCGTGGTGCAGGGCGAGAACGGACAGACGTTTCTCACGCGGGCTGGCTCCTTCCAGCGTGACGGCGTGGGCAGCCTCAAGAATGCCGCTGGCTTCAAGCTCATGGGCTACGATGCCACGTCGGGCGCGCAGAATGCCGTGAGCAACGGTACGGCGGGTCTTACGGCTGTGAACTTCGGCGGGTTCGCTTCGCTGCAGGCGAACGCGACGACAACTGGCAAGATGTACGTCAACTTCCCATCGGCGGCCACGACGGTCGCGGGTTCGGATCTGCCCTCTACGAACTCGGCGACCGCGCAATACACCGGCAAGTCATCGCTCGTTGTCTACGATAGCCTTGGCAACCAGGTGACCCTCGACATCTATTCTGCGAAGTCGGCGACCGGTACCTGGGAACTTGCCATTTACAACCGTGCCGATGCAGATGCGACGAGCAAGGGCTTCCCCTACGCGAGCGCCGCCCTCAATACACAAACGCTCAACTTCGATACCAACGGCCAGTATTCGACGGGCAGTCCGACGTCGGTCACGGTGGCGGTTCCTAACGGCTCGACGATGACGATCGATCTCAGTCAGTCGACGCAGCTCGCTTCGCCGTACACCGTGTTCAGTGCGACTGCCAACGGCAACGCCCCCAGCGAGGTCGACCACATCGACATCGATCCTGCGGGCGAGATCTACGCCATCTTCAAGAACGGCGAGCGCGTGCTGGCCTACAAGATACCGCTGGCCAAGGTGCCGAGCCCCGATAACCTGACGCCGCATACCGGCAATGTGTATTCCATCAGTTCCACATCGGGTGATCTGCTCGTCGGTACGCCCAACGTGGGCGGGTTCGGCAGCCTGACGTCCGGTGCGCTCGAGCAGTCGACGGTCGACTTGGGTGCCGAACTCACGTCCATGATCGAGTCGCAGCGCAACTACACTGCCAACTCCAAGGTCTTCCAGACCGGGTCGGAGTTGATCGACGTGCTCGTCAACCTCAAGCGGTGA
>JBDHTJ010000020.1:0-41118 GCA_039808585.1 Hyphomicrobiaceae bacterium
CCTCACCGGAGCGTGCGCGTGCCTGGCGTGCGGCGGCAACCGGTGAAGCGCGCGTGGTTGTCGGCGCGCGCTCGGCCTTGTTCCTGCCCTACAAGGATCTCGGCCTCATCGTCGTCGACGAAGAGCACGATGGCGGTTTCAAGCAGGAGGATCGCGTTCACTACCAGGCACGTGACATGGCCGTGGTGCACGGTGCGCTCGGCAAGCATCCGGTCGTGCTCGCCTCGGCCACGCCATCGATCGAGAGCCATGTAAATGCGCGCAATGGCAAGTACGCGCACGTGGTGCTGCCCGGCCGCTATTCGGGCGTCGAGATGCCGGAGGTGAAGGCCATCGACCTGCGCAAGGATCCGCCGGAGCGCGGGCGCTGGCTGTCGCCGATCCTGGTCGATGCGATCACCGAGACGCTCGAGAAAAAGCAGCAGGCGCTGCTCTATCTCAACCGACGGGGTTATGCGCCGCTCACCTTGTGCCGCAGCTGCGGCCATCGCATCGACTGTCCGCAATGCACCGCCTGGCTCGTCGAGCATCGCTATCGCAATCGGCTCAACTGCCATCACTGTGGCTTCTCGCTGCCGTTGCCGGAGAAGTGCCCGAAGTGCGGTGAGCCGGACGCGCTCGTCGCCTGTGGTCCAGGCGTGGAGCGCATCGCAGAGGAGGTCGGCGCGCGCTTCCCGGATGCGCGCCTTGCACTGCTGTCCTCCGACCTCATTCCCTCGCTCACGGAAATGCGCGACGTCATCAAGCGCATCGAGGAAGGCGAGGCCGATATCATCATCGGCACCCAGATGGTGGCAAAGGGCCATCACTTCCCCGACCTTGCCACCGTCGGGATCGTCGATGGCGATCTGGGCCTCGGCCAGGCCGACCCGCGTGCTGCCGAGCGCACTTTCCAGCTACTGCACCAGGTGACGGGGCGCGCGGGTCGCATGCAGGTGCTGGGGCGCGGCTTCGTGCAGACGTACATGCCCGAGCACCCGGTGATGCAGGCGATCATCTCGGGCGATCGCGAGACGTTCCTTTCCCGCGAGATCCGCCAGCGGCAGGGCGCCCTGCTGCCGCCGTTCGGCCGGCTCGCAGCGCTCGTCGTATCGGCGCGCGACAAGGAGTTGGCGGAGCTTTTCGCGCGCGACGTCGCCCGCCATGCGCCACCTGCCGAACGCATCGAGGTGCTGGGCCCGGCGGAGGCGCCGCTTTCCGTGATCCGCGGCCGGCATCGCTGGCGCCTGCTCGTCAAGGCGCCGCGCGAGCTCGATCTGCAGGCCTATTTGCGCGCGTGGGTGGCCGCCCTGCCCAAGCCGCCCAACGACCTGCGGCTCGTGGTCGACATCGATCCCTACAGCTTCCTGTAGCTCGGCGCTCGTCTCAGCGGTCGCCGTTGGCAAGGGCGCGGGCGAGCTTGCCATGGCGCTCGATGACGGTGGGCAGATCGATGGTCGTCAGCTGTCCGTCGCGCACGATCACACGGCCGCCGACCACGGTCGCCGAGGCCTTCTGCGGGCCGCAAAACACCAGTGATGCGACCGGGTCCCATTGCGCGCCGCCCGACATGTCGATGGTGTCCAGGCGGAATGCTGCGAAATCCGCCGCCATGCCCGGCCTCAAGACGCCGATGTCATCGCGGCCAAGCACCTTCGCGCCGCCCTTCGTGGCGATTTCCAGCGCCTCGCGCGCCTTCAATCCCGCTGGCCCCTCGATCAGGCGTTGCACGAGAAGCGCGTGGCGCGCCTCGTTCAGGAGATGGCCGCTGTCGTTGGATGCCGACCCGTCGACGCCGAGGCCCACGGGCACGCCCGCATCGAGCATGCGGCGCACTGGGGCGATGCCGCTGGCGAGGCGCATGTTGGAGGATGGGCAGTGCGCTACGCCCGTCCCGGTGCGGCCGAAAAGCGTGATCTCGTTGGCATCGAGCTTCACGCAGTGGGCATGCCACGTATCAGCGCCTGTCCAGCCGACGCTCTCGAGGTAGGCGCCGGGCCGCATGCCGAAACGCTCCTGGGCATAGGCAATGTCCTCGTCATTCTCGGCGGTATGCGTATGCATGCTCACCTTGTAGGCGCGGGCCAGTGCGGCGCTCTCCTTCATGAGATCCTGGGAGACGGTGAAGGGCGAACATGGTGCCACCACCACCCGCAGCAGCGAGAAGCGCGCGGGGTCGTGATAGGTCTCCAGCACCCGCTGCGTATCTTTCAATATAAAGGGCTCGTCCTCGACGATGTTGTCGGGCGGCAATCCGCCCTTGCTTTCGCCGATGCTGAGTGCACCGCGCGCTGCGTGAAAGCGCAGCCCGATTTCGCGTGCGGCGCGGATTTCGTCGTCCAGCCGCGCGCCGTTAGGGAACATGTAGAGGTGATCGGAGGACGTGGTGCAGCCGGTGAGTGCCAATTCGGCGAGGGCCACGAGCGTCGAGACGTAGATGTGCTCCGGCCCGATGCCTGCCCAGATCGGCATCAGCGCCTTCAGCCAGTTGAAGAGCGTGGCATCCTGACCCGCAGGCACCGCCCGCGTCAGGTTCTGGAACATGTGGTGGTGGGTGTTGACGAGGCCCGGGATCACCACGTGATCGCGCAGGGAGAGAACCTCGTCTGCGGTTTGCGGCAGTGTCGCGGACGGGCCGACAGCCTCGATCACGCCATCCCGGCAGAACAGCCCCGCATGCTTGTAGTCGCCGAGCAGCGGATCGAGCGTGGCGACAACGGCAGCGTCCTTTACCAGCAATGTCGCCATGGAAAATATCCTTTCGGCCGCTCAACATTCGAGGCGGATATCGCGCGCGCGGTGATGTCGCAATCGGCGAAACGGCGCGCCCCCCCCCCTCAAAAAGAGAATGGCGCAGGGGCGGTTGAGGCCCATGCCACTCACGGCTTGCACGCCGGAAAGGCTTGGCATACCACTGCGCAGCTTCAAGAAAGGTGCGCCATATGACCTACGTGTTCGACCCCGTTCCGCACGCCACGCTGCCCATCAAGGGCTCCGACAAGCTGTTCCCGATCCACCGCATCTACTGCGTCGGCCGCAACTATGCCGAGCACACGAAGGAGATGGGTGGCGACACGAAGGACCCCCCGTTCTTCTTCCAAAAGAACCCCGACAACATCGTCAGCACCGGCAAGTTCGCCTACCCCTCGCAAACCAGCAACGTGCATTTCGAGATCGAGATGGTGGTTGCTCTCAAGTCGGGCGGCACCAACATCAAGGTCGAAGACGCGCTCTCGCACGTGTTCGGCTATGCGGTGGGCATCGACATGACCCGGCGCGACCTGCAGGACGTGGCCAAGAAGCTGTCGCGGCCGTGGGAAGTGGCCAAGGCCTTCGAGCAGTCGGCGCCATGCAGCGCCCTCGTGCCGGCGGCGCAGGTCCCCTCGTGCTCCAAGGGCGCGATCTGGCTGGACGTCAACGGGCAGCGGAAGCAGACCGGCGATCTCAGCCAGATGATCTGGGATGTGCCCGGGCAGATCGCCTACCTCTCGACGCTGTTCGAGCTGAAGAAGGGCGATCTCATCTTCTCCGGCACGCCTGCGGGTGTCGGTGCCATCAAGAAGGGCGACGTGATGCATGGGCACGTCGACGGCGTCGGCGACCTCGAGGTCACTGTCGTCTGACGCCACGCGCGTCCGAAGCTGCCTACGCGTCGCCGGCCTTGTTGGCCTCGGCGCGGTAGGGGCTTGCGGGATAAGTGCCCAGGATCTTGAGCTCGGTGCAGAAGTAGGCCAGTTCCTCGAGCGCGCGGCGGACGGCCGGGTCGTCGGGGTGGCCCTCGATGTCAGAAAAGAACATGGTCGCAACGAAGCGGCCTTGCAGCTGATAGCTCTCGAGCTTCGTCATGTTCACGCCGTTCGTCGCAAAGCCGCCCATGGCCTTGTAGAGTGCGGCGGGAATGTTCCTCACCCGGAAGATAAAGGTGGTGATCGTGGGCCCGCTGCCGGGCTTCGCATCCGCCTGCTCGTTGGAGAGGATGACGAAGCGCGTGGTGTTGTGCTTCTCGTCCTCGATGTCGTTCTTGAGGATCTTCAGCCCGTAGATTTCGGCGGCCAGCGAACTTGCGATGGCCGCGAGGCTCTTGTCGCAGGCCTCCGATACGATGCGGGCAGAGCCTGCCGTGTCCGCCTCCGGCACAGGGGTGAGGCCCAGCTTGCGCAGCGTGTTGCGGCACTGGCCCAGCGCCTGGGTGTGCGACAGCGCCTTCTTCACGCTTTGCAGGCTGGCGCCCGGTAACGCCATCAGCTGATGGCGCACGCGCAGGAAGTGCTCGCCCACGATGAACAGGCCGGACGTCGGCAGCAGGTGATGGATGTCGGCAACGCGACCGGCAACAGAGTTCTCGATGGGGATCATGGCGTAGTGCGTGTCGCCACTCTTCACAGCCGCCAGGGCGTCCTCGAAGGTGGCGCAAGCTACGGCCTCGGAGCCTGGAAACACCTCGTTGCAAGCCAGATGCGAATTGGCGCCCGGTTCGCCCTGGTAGGAGATGCGCATCGGGCTGCCTTTTGCTGAGGCGGCGCGCTTGGGCTTCGCCGGGGATTTCATGCTTGCTCTCGCTTCAATGGTTGTGCGCCGGCAGGTTCATGCCGCGCGGGCGTGGTGAGAGGGGAGGAGGCGTGACCGCGTGCCGGGCATCCCGCCGTCAGCTGGATTTGGCAGAGAGAAGCTGCCGGGCGCGCGCAAGGTCGTGCGGAGTATCGACACCGAGCGGAACAGTGTCAACGAGCGACACGTCGATGCGCATGCCATCCTCGATGGCGCGAAGCTGCTCGAGCTTTTCGCGCAGCTCCAGCGGCGAGGGCTTCAAGGAGACGAAGCGCTCCAGGGCCATGCGGCGATAGCCATAGATGCCGATATGGTGGTAGAGCGGCCCGTCGCCATGGGGGGCCGTTGCGCGCGTGAAATAGATGCCGCGCAGGCGTTTGGGGCCGATTGGCGTTCCCACCACCTTCACCACGTTGGGGTTCGTGCGTTCCTCCGCAATGGTGATCTCGGCAGCGAGCGTGGTGATGTCGGGGCCCTTGTCGGCCAGGGGCGCCAGGCACTCCCGGATCAGGTGCGGCTCCAAGGTGGGCAGGTCGCCCTGGAGGTTGAGGATCACGTCGTGGTCGATCTCCGGATCGACCTTGTTGACCGCCTCGTAGACCCGGTCCGAGCCGGAGGTGTGGTCGGCCCGGGTCATCACCGCCTCGCCGCCCACGCCCCTTACTGCCGCGATGATCGCCTCGCTGTCGGTGGCCACCACGACGCGCCCGACTTCAGCCGCCATGGCGCGCTTCCACACGTGTACGATCATCGGCTCGCCCGCGATGTCCGCCAGGGGCTTGTCGGGAAGCCTTGTCGATTGCATGCGGGCAGGGATGACCACCAGTGTGCGGGCCATGCTTTCTCCGTGATGGGTGACAATTCGTCTCGGGTCTAGCACCTAGAACGGACCCGCGACCGGTTGCAAGCTCGAAGCGAGAATCTATATTGGCGCCCGATCTATCGGGGGGGCCAACGGATTGCCGCATGCGGCTTTCCGCCAAGGGAATCGGGCGCATGAACAGCTTCGAATTCAACAAGATCGCAGGCGGCGTGCTGGCGGCATTGCTGCTCATTTTCGGCAGCCGCACGTTGATGGAAGTCATTGCCAGCGAGCACAAGCCGGAAAAAGCGGGCTGGGCACTGCCGATCACCGAGGGGCCCTCATCCTCCGGTCCCGCTGCCCCGGCAGCAGCCTTCAACGTCGCCGATGTGCTGGGCCTGATCCCCAAGGCCAACGCCGATGCCGGCAAGGATGTCTTCAAGCGCTGCGCCCAGTGCCACACCGTGGATAAGGGCGGCAAGAATCTCGTCGGCCCCAATCTCTATGGGCTCGTGAACCGCAAGGTCGCTGGGCATGAGGGGTTCAACTACTCCGATGCCATGAAGAAGCACGGCGGTGATTGGAGCTGGGACAAGCTGGCCGAGTATCTGCACGATCCCAAGGCTGCTGCGCCCGGCAACAAGATGGCCTTCAACGGCATCAAGGATAATGCCGAACTCGCCGACCTGCTGGCCTATCTCGGCAAGCTGAGCGACACGCCACCTGCTCCGCCGAAGTAAGTCCAAGCCTCTGATAGGAAAACGTTTTTGCGCCTCGCAGTTCGTGCGAGGCGTTTCCGCGCCCGTGGCGAATGACCAAGGATTAACTTGGCTCCACGTTGCCCCGCCGCCATACTCCCCCGGTTATCTTGCGCGTGCACGTAAGCGCGCGCCAGTTGCCCTGGGAGACTTGAAGCCACAATGGCTTTCGCTATCCGACGTCGCTTCCAATTCGCTTCAGCTGTCGCTGTCCTGCTGCCCGTGCTGCTGTCACCGGCAATCGCGTCGGAGACGGGCGGCACCCGACACGTTTCTCTTTCGTTGATCGGCAAGCCAAAGGAGCCGGACAACTATAAGCATTTCAGCTGGGTGAACCCCGATGCCCCCAAGGGCGGCCGCATCCGCCAGTGGGCGATGGGCACCTTCGATTCCCTCAATCAGTTCTCCATGAAGGGCTCGCCGGAGCAGCGGCTCGACCTGCTGCAAGCGCGGCTGATGGCCTCGAGCCCCGACGAAGAGAGCACGGTCTATGCCTATATTGCGGAGTGGGTGTCCTACCCGGACGATTTCTCTTCCGCCACTTTCGGCCTGCGCAAGGAGGCCCGGTTCTCTGACGGCACGCCCGTAACGCCCGAGGACGTGATCTTCTCCCTCACCGGGCTCAAGGCAGCCAACCCGCGGCTCGCCTACTATTACAAGAACGTCGTCGCGGCCGAGAAGACAGGCGAGCGCGAGGTGACCTTCCGCTTCGACATGAAGGGCAATCGCGAGCTTCCGCTCATCGTCAGCGAGCTTGCGGTGGTGTCCAAGGTTTATTGGGAAGGCAAGGGCAGCAACGGCGAAGCGCGAGACATCACCAAGTCGAGCCTGGAAGTGCCCATCGGCGCCGGGCCCTATCGCATCAAGGAGGTGCAGGCAGGTCGCGGCATCACGTACGAGCGCATCAAAGATTGGTGGGCAAAGGATCTGCCCGTCACCAAGGGCCAGTGGAACTTCGACGAGGTGAGCATCACCTACTACCGTGATCGCGTGCCAGCGTTCGAGGACTTCAAGTCCGGCCAGATCGACTTCTGGCGCGAGAGCAGCGCCAAGTCCTGGGCGACTGGCTACGACTTCGATGCGGTGAAGAAGGGGGGCGTCAAGCTCGACAAGATCCCGGAGGCGCGCGTGGCGCCCATGCAGGCGTTCGCCTTCAACACCCGCCGCCCGCAGTTCCAGGATGTCCGCGTGCGCAAGGCGTTCAATTACGCCTTCGACTTCGAGTGGGCCAACAAGAACCTGTTCTACGACCAGTACATCCGCGTCGACAGCTACTTCGGCAATTCCGAGCTGCAGGCGACGGGGCTGCCGCAGGGAAAGGAACTGGAAATCCTCGAGGGGTTGCGCAGCGAGGTGCCGCCCGAGGTGTTCACGACAGAATGGAAGAACCCCACCAACAAGGCACCGGAGGATCTGCGCCGCAATCTCGGTGCCGCAGCCAAGCTGTTTGCCGAAGCTGGCTGGACGCCCAAGAACGGCGTGCTGACAAACGCGAAGGGGGAACAGCTTTCCGTCGAGTTCCTGCTGGTGCAGCCCGACTTCGAGCGCGTCGTGCTTCCCTACAAGACCAATCTCGAGAAGCTCGGCGTGAAGGTGGGTGTGCGGGTCGTGGACAGCTCGCAGTACCAGCGCCGCAACGACACCTTCGACTACGACATGATCGTTGCGAGTTTCCCGCAGTCGCTGTCGCCGGGGAACGAGCAGCGCGACTTCTGGGGCTCGCAAGCGGCAAGCCATGAAGGCAGCCACAATCTCGTCGGCATCAAGAACCCTGCCATCGACAAGCTCATCGACAAACTGGTCGCTGCCAAGGACCGCGAGGAACTGGTGGCCGTGACGCGCGCGCTCGATCGCGTTCTGCTGTGGAACTACTACGTGGTGCCGCAGTGGCACTTCCCATTCGAGCGCGTGGCCTATTGGGACAAGTTCGGACGGCCGCAGAAGCTTCCCTCGCGCGGCTCCTATTTCACGCAGGTGTGGTGGCTGGACCAGGCTGCTGCCAAGCGTCTGTCCGGCTCGCAATAGGCGGCGCTCGCATGTCGTGCTCAAACGTTCCGGCAGCGCGCGGTGCCACCGGCGCTGTTGCTTTGTTTCTCCTGTTTCTGGTGGCTGCGGTTACGGGCGGCGAGGCCGCGCGTGCGGAACCCAGCCATGGCCTCTCGACCTTCGGGGAACTGAAGTACCCGCGCGACTTCAAGCATTTCGAGTTCGTCAATCCGGACGCGCCGAAGGGCGGGCGCATCAGCCTGGTCGGCTCCGGTGGCGTCATCACGTTCGACAGCTTCAATCCGAACATTCTCAAGGGCGACAAGGCCCAGGGCCTGGATCTCCTGTTCGACAGCCTGATGGTAAGATCCGGCGACGAGCCCGACGCAGCCTACGGCCTGGTCGCCGCAACTGCCGAAGTCGCTGCCGACAAGATGTCGGTCACATTCAAGTTGCGGCCCGAGGCGCGCTTTTCCGATGGCTCACCGCTCACCAGCGCCGATGTGGTTTTCACGTTCGAGACGCTGAAGAGCAAGGGCGATCCGCGCATCCGGCAGGTGCTCGCCGACGTCGCGCGTGCCGAGGCGCCTGATGCGGGCACCGTCACATATGCGTTCAGTGGCAAGCTGGTGCGTGACTTGCCGCTCGTGGTGGCGTCACTGCCTATCTTGTCGCGAGCCTACTACGCCACGCGCAACTTCGAGGAAACCACCCTGGAGCCACCGTTGGGCTCGGGCCCATACCTGATCGGTGATTTCAAGCAGGGCACCTTCGTCGCCTACAAGCGCCGAGCCGACTACTGGGCGCGCGAATTGCCGGTGAACCGGGGGCGTTTCAATTTCGGCGAGATCCGCTTCGAGTATTTTCGCGACCGGACGGTGGCGCTGGAAGCCTTGAAGGGCGGCCAGTTCGATTTCCGGGAGGAATTCACGGCGCGCAACTGGGCCACGTCCTACGACATTCCGGCCGTCGCCGAGAACAAGCTGGTGCGTCTCACGGTGCCGGATGAGCGTCCCTCCGGTGCGCAGGGCTTCTTCATCAATACGCGCAAGGCGAAATACAAGGATGCGCGGGTGCGCAAGGCCTTCGACTTCGCCTTCAACTACGAGTGGACCAACAAGAACATCTTTTACGGGCTCTACACCCGCAGCGCCTCCATGTTCGAGAATTCGGAGATGAAGGCGCGGGGCAAGCCGTCGCCGGAAGAGCTGGCACTTCTCGAGCCTTTCCGGGGAAAGTTGGCGCCTGCCGTGTTCGAGGAGGTCTACGTGCCCCCGGTGAGCGATGGCGGGGAGACCGACCGCCGCCAGCTTTCCGCCGCCAGCAAGCTCCTCGACGAAGCGGGCTGGGCCATCAAGGACGGAAAGCGCGTCAATCCGAAGGGCGAGGTGCTCGACGCAGAATTCCTCATCTTCGAGCCCTCGTTCGAGCCTGTCCTCGGCAACTACATCAAGAACCTGCGCGCGCTCGGCATCGACGCCAATATCCGGCGGGTGGACCCTGCGCAGTATGAGCGGCGCATGAAATCGTTCGATTTCGACATCGTCGTGCGACGCTACGTGATGGCGCTGACGCCGGGCCCGGAGCTCAAGTCGTACATGGGCTCTGAGGCGGCTGGCATGGAAGGCAGCCTGAACCTCTCCGGCATCGCCGACCCTGTTGTCGACGCGCTCATCGAGAGGGCAACTGCGGCAAAGAGCCGGGCGGAACTGGTTACCGCCATCCGGGCGCTGGACCGCGTGGTGCGAACCGGGCACTACATGGTGCCGCACTGGTTCAAGGCCTCGCATACGGTCGCTTTCTGGGACAAGTTCTCGCGGCCGGCACGAAAGCCGAAATATGCCCTCGGCGAGTTGGACACGTGGTGGTTCGACCCCGACAAGGCCGCAAAGCTGAAGCCCAACTGAGGTTGGGAGGACAAGGATAGACGACTGCGATGGCCGCCTACCTCCTCAAGCGGGTTCTCCTGATCATCCCGACGCTGCTCGGGATCATGCTCATCTCGTTCGCGATCATTCAATTCGCGCCCGGCGGACCCGTCGAGCGCGTCATCGCGCAGATCAGCGGCAATGATGTCTCCGCCACCTCGCGCATCGGGGGCGGCTCTGGGGATAGCCTCGCAACACGCAACCCGGGGCAAGGCGGCGGCGAAACCACGTCGAAGTATCGTGGCGCGCAGGGGCTCGATCCCGAATTCATCAAGCAGCTCGAAAAGCAGTTCGGTTTCGACAAGCCGGCGCACGTCCGCTTCTTCCTGATGATGAAGAACTTCCTGATGTTCGATTTCGGGAAGAGCTATTTCCGTGACATCTCGGTGATGCAGCTGATCAAGGAGAAACTGCCCGTCTCCATCTCGCTCGGCATCTGGATGACGCTGCTCACCTATCTCATCTCCATCCCGCTCGGCATCCGGAAGGCGGTTCACGACGGTGAGCGCTTCGATACCTGGACGTCGGCAGTCCTGGTCATCGGCTATGCCATCCCGGGCTTCCTGTTCGCCGTGCTGCTGCTGGTGGTGTTCGCGGGTGGCTCGTTCTTCCAGTGGTTCCCCTCGCGCGGACTGACGTCGGAGGGCTTTGCCAACATGAGCATGCTCGGCAAGGTGGCAGACTATTTCTGGCACCTGACGCTGCCAATCATTGCCATGTCGCTCGGCGCGTTCACGACGATGACATTCCTCACGCGCAACTCGTTCCTGGATGAAATCCGCAAGCAATACGTGATGACGGCGAAGGCCAAGGGGCTTGCCCAAAACCAGGTGCTCTACGGGCACGTCTTCCGCAATGCGATGCTGCTGATCATCGCCGGCTTCCCGGGCGCGTTCATCCACGCCTTCTTCTCCGGCGCGCTGCTGATCGAGACAATCTTCTCGCTCGACGGGCTGGGGCTGTTGAGCTTCGAGAGCACCATCAACCGCGATTATCCTGTGGTTTTCGCGACGCTCTACATCTTCTCGCTTCTCGGCCTGCTGGTGAACCTGATCTCGGACTTCGTCTATACCCTGGTCGATCCGCGCATCGACTTCGAGACGCGCGAGGTCTAGGCGATGGAGCAATTCAGACAGGCGGTCGCACCCAGGGAAAGCGCCGGTCGTGCGCCGGCCTCGCTGAAAGAGCGCCTCGCTCGGCTCTCAGCCGCCGTGCGGGGCTTCGAGTTGTCGCCGCTCAATCAGAGGCGCTGGCGGAACTTCAAGGCCAATCGCCGTGGTGCAATCAGCCTCGTCCTGTTCCTGATTGTATTCATCGTCACGCTGTTTGCGGAATTCCTCGCCAACGACAAGCCCATCATTGCGGTCTACAAGGGCGAGGTGTTGTTCCCGGTGATGGTGGACTACCCCGAGTCGAAGTTCGGCGGCTTCCTGGCCGTGACGGACTACAAAGACCCCGTGATCCTCGAGGAGATCGAGAAGAACGGCTGGGCCATCTGGCCGCTGATCGGCTACTCCTACCAGTCGATCAACAAGGACAGCCCCGGCTACAAGAATGCCAAGGGCGAATGCCTGGGCTTTCCGCGCCCTGCACCGTGGATGACGAGCGCGCCGTTATGCGATGCCTCGCCTGAGCAGCTTGCGCGGTACAAAGCGCTCGGCAACCGGAACTGGCTCGGCACCGACGACCAGGGCCGCGATGTGCTGGCGCGGCTCATCTACGGCTTCCGCGTCTCCGTGCTGTTTGGGCTGCTGCTGACCATCCTGTCCTCCATCGTCGGCGTAACGGCAGGCGCTGTGCAGGGCTACTTCGGTGGGCGTGTCGATCTCGTGTTCCAGCGGTTCCTGGAGATCTGGTCGTCGATCCCCGTGATGATCGTGCTGATCATCATCTCATCCGTGCTCACGCCCGGCTTCTGGACGCTGCTCGGCGTGCTCTTGCTGTTCAACTGGGTTTACCTCGTCGGCGTCGTGCGGGCGGAGTTCCTGCGCGGACGCAACTTCGAGTACATCCGTGCTGCGAAGGCGCTGGGGCTATCGGACGCGAAGATCATGTTCAAGCACCTGCTGCCGAACGCCATGGTTGCGACGCTGACCTTCCTGCCCTTCAAGCTTTCCGGCTCCATCACGGCGCTGACTGCGCTGGATTTCCTGGGGCTCGGGCTTCCGCCGGGTTCGCCATCGCTGGGCGAGCTTCTCGCGCAGGGCAAGGCGAACCTGCAGGCGCCGTGGCTCGGCATCACCGCCTTCTTCTCGATCGCGCTGCTCTTGAGCCTGCTCATCTTCATCGGCGAGGCGGTGCGCGATGCGCTCGACCCACGCAAGACGTTCCGTTGAGGCAGTCATGAGCATGGCAAAGCCGCTGGTTGACGTCAGGAACCTCGACATCCGCTTCGGGGAGGGGCCGCATGCGGTGGATGCGGTGAAGGGCGTCTCCTTCCACATCGCCAAGGGGGAAATCGTAGCGCTCGTCGGGGAATCCGGTTCCGGCAAGACGGTATCGGCGCTTTCCATCATGCGGCTGCTGCCGCCTTCCGCGACGCATCCCGCCGGCGAAATCCACTTCGAGGGCACGGATCTCCTGAAAGCGAACGAGGATGCGCTGCGCAAAATCCGCGGCGATCGCATCTCCATCGTCTTCCAGGAGCCGATGACGTCGCTCAACCCCCTGCACAGCATCGAGCGGCAGGTGGGCGAAATCATGAAGCTGCACCATCGTCTCGACGACGCGACGACGCGCGCTCGCGTGGTGGAGCTCTTGAAGAAGGTCGGTCTCACGGAGCCTGAAAAGCGCCTCGGCGCCTATCCGCACCAGCTGTCAGGTGGCCAGCGGCAACGCGTCATGATCGCCATGGCGCTCGCCAACGAACCGGATCTCCTCATCGCAGACGAGCCGACGACGGCGCTCGATGTCACCATCCAGGCGCAGATCCTGGAGCTTCTGAAAGACCTGCAGCGTGAAACCGGCATGGCAATGCTGCTCATTACGCACGACCTCGGCATCGTGCGACGTATGGCCGACCGCGTCTATGTGATGAACGCGGGAGAGGTGGTGGAGCAGGGGGCGGCGGCACAGGTTTTTGCCTCGCCGCAGCATACCTATACGCGGCATCTCCTGTCTGCGGAGCCGAAGGGCAAGCCGCCGACTGTCCCTGCGGACGCGCCGGTCGTGATGGAGACGGAGAACCTGCGCGTGTGGTTTCCCATCAAACGGGGCCTCCTGCAGCGCACGGTAGACCATGTGAAGGCGGTGGATGGACTGTCGCTGAAGCTGCGTGCGGGCGAAACCGTCGCGGTCGTGGGCGAATCCGGCTCGGGCAAGACCACGCTTGGGCTGGCGCTGCTTCGTCTCATCAGCTCACAAGGGCCAATCGCCTACGTCGGCAACCGCATCGATGCTTTCGACAGCAAGGCCATGCGGCCGCTCAGGCGGGAAATGCAGGTGGTGTTCCAGGACCCCTATGGCTCCCTGTCGCCGCGGCTGTCCGTCAGCCAGATCATAGAAGAAGGGCTGACGATCCAGAACCGCGAACTGACGGCAGAGGACCGGCGGCAGCGCGTCGGGCTCGCCCTCAAGGAAGTAGGGTTGAAGCCCGAGGACCAGGATCGCTTTCCGCACGAATTCTCGGGTGGCCAGCGCCAGCGGATTGCCATCGCGCGGGCGATGGTGCTGGAGCCGAAATTCGTATTGCTGGATGAGCCGACCAGCGCACTCGATATGTCCGTGCAGGCCCAGATTGTCGACCTGCTGCGCGACCTGCAGCGGCGGCATGGTCTCGCCTACCTGTTCATCAGCCACGATCTGAAGGTGGTGCGCGCGCTTGCCAACTATGTGGTGGTGATGAAGAGCGGCAAGGTGGTGGAAGAGGGGCAGGCGGCGGAGGTCTTTGCCAATCCGCGCGAAGCCTATACGAAGGCTCTTCTGGCTGCCGCGTTCGACCTCGCCGTCGTCAACCGCACGGCCACGGCGGTGTAGAAGTTCTTTAGTGGCGCCTTCCGACTCCCCGTCGCGGAGCCGGCCGGAAGGCGCAGGAGTGTGCGAGAAGGGGTGGGGGTAATCATGGCGTTGTTGGTGGCGGCCAGCGCACGCGGTGCGCAATTCGCGGAGCATGCCCGAAAGCTCGCGCCCGATCTTGAAGTCCGGGTGGCGCCGGAGATGGGCAATGCGGCCGAGATCGAAGCGGCCCTCGCGTGGCTGCCGCCGCAAGGCCTGCTCGCAAGCCTGCCCAATCTCAAACTGATCGTTTCGGTTGGCGCGGGGGTCGATGCGCTCCTGGGTGATCCCACGCTGCCCAATGTGCCTCTGACGCGTTTCGTCGATCCCGACCTCACGGGGCGCATGGCGGAGTATGTGACGCTGCAGGTTCTCTACCATCAGCGGCGGATGACCGAATACCGCTTGCTGCAGGCCGAGCGGACGTGGAAATACATCCCCGAGGCCGCGGCGCACGAGGTGCGTGTCGGCATCATGGGACTTGGCGTGCTGGGGGCGGCATCGGCCAAGGCGCTGCAGGCCTTGGGCTATCAGGTGCGCGCCTGGAGCCGGACGCCAAAATCAGCCCCGGGCGTCACCTCTTTCGCGGGTGACCGCGAACTCGATGCCTTCCTTGCCGAAACCGACATTCTCGTGGTGATCCTGCCTCTCACGCCTGCTACGCGCGGGCTTCTCAACCGCGCGCTGTTTCGCAAGCTCTCACTGCGCGGACGCACGCCGCTTCTGCCGGGGCCCGTGCTCATCAATGCCGGGCGAGGTGGACTGCAGATCGACGGTGACATCCTCGCCGCGCTCGAAGCCGGTGAACTCTATGCCGCGTCGCTGGATGTTTTCCAGGTGGAGCCGCTGCCGCAGGAGAGCCCCTTCTGGAGCCATCCTCGGGTGGTGGTCACGCCGCACAACGCGGCTGAGAGCGCGCCCAAGGCGATCGCGGCCTATGCGGTTCGGCAGCTGGGGCTTCTGAAGGCCGGCAAGCCGCTGGAGAACGTGGTGGACCGGGCCCGCGGGTATTGACCGCAGGACTCTCGTTTTGTCTTCGAAAGGTTAATGCTCAGGGGCGGGCAATCCGCCGCATGAAGGTCGCAATTCCAACGCAACTTCGGCTGCACGGGGCGCTTGCGGGCGCTCCTCTCCGCCTCACACGTTAAGGTCATCCGCGGATACTGCGGGGCTTCGCTCGGCGCGAAACTTTCGCGTTACGCTTGTGTGCTAGGCGTTCGAACTCGACGTTAACGTTGGCGGCGCAGCAATCAGCAATACTCCCGGTCCATTCCGGCAGTGCTGAAGCTCATGTGGAGGAGTAGATGAAGTTCGTAAAGGCGGGTGCCCTGATCGCTGCGGCTCTGATTGCCGGATTTGCAGGTGGCACCGTCGCTTCTTCGCCAGAGGCTTGGGCCCAGGCCCGCAAGACCGCGCAGAAAAGCATGCCGGCCAAGGTCCATAAGGTTGCCATCCAGGTCAATCAGAACGAAAAGGGCGTGATGGACCTTGCGCTCAACAACGCCAAGAACGTCACCGATTTCTACAAGGAGAAGGGCGAGCAGGTTCAGATCGAGATCGTTACATACGGTCCGGGCCTGCACATGCTGCGTACCGAAAGCCCCGTCAAGGAGCGTATCTCGTCTATGGCGCTGGAGAATCCCAACATCTCCTTCGCAGCCTGCGGCAACACGCAAACCAACATGAGCAAGGCCGAAGGCAAGCAGGTCACTTTGCTGAGCGAAGCCAAGGTGACCCCCTCGGGCGTCGTGCGATTGATGGAGCTGCAGGGACAGGGTTACGCCTACATTCGTCCTTGATATGCTTGCCGGGGCCGCAGACCTACATGCGGCCCCAATCTACCTCCGATGGAGTGCCTGATGAGGGGTTGGTCACGCAGGCTCTGCTTCCTGCTCACGCTGGTTGTCATGGTTGCCTCCGGTGCCGTTGCGCAGGTGCGCGACGGCACGGGTGGCATCGAGGTGGCTCAGACGTATCGGAACACCCAGCCCGTCCCCGCGCAGCGTGAATCGATCAACGAACGTAACCAGCGCGACCGCGTGAACAACTGGTCGCTGGGGCTTGCAGCAGGCCGGACCGAGGGCGCGCCCCTGCAGTTCGCGGCTGAGCTGGCGCGTGTTCTCGACGATGGCGACAACATGCGCGTCATCCCAATGGTGACGCGCGGGCCGTTCGACAACATCTTCGACCTGCTGTACCTGCGTGGCGTGGACGCAGCGATCGTCTACGGCGACGTGCTCGATCACTTCAAGAACAAGCCGGAGTTCGCGCCTTCCATCAAGCGCATCAACTATCTGCTGAACCTGTTCCCGTCCGAGGTGCACATCTTCGTGCGGCCCGAGATCAACTCGCTCAAGGATCTCGAAGGCAAGGTCGTGAACTTCAACACGCAGGGTACCGCGGCGGCCTTTTCCGGGCCCATCATCTTCAGTCAGCTCGGCATCAAGGTGAAGGAAACGTTCATCCCGCACGCAACGGCGATGGAGAAGATGCGCAACGGCACCGAGGTGGCGGCTACGTTCTGGGTGTCGTCGAAGCCACTGGCGCCATTCCTCAAGGGTAAGTTTCCGCCGGGCTTCAAGTTCCTGTCCGTGGAATACACCGACAAGCTCGAATACTACGCGCCGGCGTATCTCGAGGCCTCAGACTATCCCGCACTCATCCCCGAGGGCACGCGCATCGCCACGATTTCCGTGCCGGCCGTGCTCGCCGTCAACGACACGCCCGGGGATGCGGCGAAGAAGCTGCGCCTTTCACGCTTCGTGGATTACCTCTTCGAACGGTTCGATAGGCTGCAGAAAGAGCCCGGCTACCACGAGAAGTGGAAGGACGTGAACCTGGCGGGGTCAGTGCCGGGTTGGAAGCGCTATCAGCCGCTGCAGGATAAACTCGACAAGCTCGCCCAGCAAAAGCCAGAGCAGTCGCGGCCGGCTTCCAAGGGAGTTCCCACGAGCGCTGCGGAGCAGGAAAAGTTGTTCCAGCAGTTCCTGGAGTGGCATCGTAAGCAGGCGAGGCAATAAGGGCGCAGGTTGCGCATTTGGGGGGATGTAGTGCAGGGGCGTTTGCAGGGCGGTGCCGTAGCGGCAGGTCCGGCTCGAGCCGGTGCCGGCAAGGCATGCGCATCGCTCGCCTTGCTGCTCGCCGTCTTTTCGCACTCCGTGTTTCCGGCAGAGGCGCAGGAAGCGCGCAAGTACATGAAACTCGCGGCCGACGGCTCGCAGCTGGTCGTTCCGCCGAGCCTGACGGTCGAGCCTTCGACCAGTGTACCGCTGCGGATCGCGGTGCCGTCTCCGCGTGATCTGCCACCCAACTCGTTCCTGCGGCTGCGTGGGCTTCCCCCGGCCGTTGCTCTCAGTGAGGGATATGCCATTGCGCCAGGTGTCTGGGCGGTGCCGCTCGCCTCGCTTGGAAACCTGAGGGTGATCATTCCGGTGGGCGTGTCGGGGCGCGCGGACGTCACGGTAAGCCTCGTATCGGTGGACGGTGCGCCGTTGGCTGAAAGCAAGCTCGCGCTGACGATCATGGACCAGACCGGCGCTGTGCCAAGGGCACCACAGGCATCTCCGACTGCACCGCAGGCGCCGGCTGCCGCGCTCTCGCCGGAAGCGCGCGAACGCGCAGTGAAACTGGTGCAGCGCGGCGAGCAAGAGCTGGTCAACGGCAACGTGGCGCAGGCGCGCGCCTTTTTCATACGGGCGGCGGAAGTCGGGCTGGCGCACGGGGCCATCATGATGGGCTCGACCTACGATCCTGGCGAGCTTGCGCGCCTCAAGGTGCAGGGCGTGCAGGCCAACGCGGCCGAGGCCCGCAAATGGTATGAGAAGGCGCGCGAACTCGGGGCGCCTGAGGCGGCCGAACGCCTTGCTGCTCTAGGCCGGCGCTGAAACGATCTCTCCCGTTCACGTCTTCTTCCCCAGCACGTCTGCCAGGCTCACCTTGGCGCTGCCGGGCGCGAGGGGCTCTTGCTGGCTTTCGTGCGGCGCCCAGCCGGTCATGGTCAGGATCTCGAAGGTGGCCGGGATGCGTCCATCCGGATGCCCGAAGCGCTGCTGATAGATCTCGCATGCCCGGGCCAGTGTTGCTCGACGCAACGGTGTCCGGCGCCGTGCCAACATGGTGTTGGCCGCGCCCATGGCGCGCAGCTCGCGCATCAGAGCCAGCGGGTGGCGATAGTTGACGCGAACGATCTCGGCGTCCGTCACAGGCAGCGCAAACTGTGCACGCTGCAGCAGGCTGCCCAGGTCACGCACATCGGCAAACGGGGCTACCCGAGGCGAGGCGCCGCCTTCCAGTTCCTCTTCGGCCGCGAGTAGCGACTGGCGCAACTCGGTCAGCGTATCGCCGCCCAGGAGCGCGCCGAAGAATAATCCATCCGGCTTCAGCGTGCGCCTGATCTGCGCCAAGGCCCCGGGCAGATCGTTCGTCAGGTGCAGGGAAAGGCCCGATACGATCAGGTCGACACTCTCGGGCCTGAAGGGCAATGCCTCTTCATCGGCCTGCACCCGCAGGCCCTGCGCCTGCTGAAGCATGGCGCGCGCGGCTTCGCATTGGACGACCGTCTTGATGCCGGGCACCGCTTTCAGCCGATCGCCGATGACGCCGTGGTAGGCGCCCAGGCTCACGGCCAGAGAAAAGGTCCGGTTCGTCACGGCCAGACGCTCGACGATGTCGTCTGCCACCCGCTGCAGCAGGAAGTCATAGGCGGTGGCTTCGGCTGCCACGCGGTCGCGCCGGCGACGGGCCAGGTGGCGGTCGAAGATCTTGTGCTGGTCGGGGATCCGGCTCATCATGCATGCCCAGTTGGATCGTTCAGCTATTGGTTCCGAAACACCTTTTTGCAAGAGTTCGTTGCGTGATGCGTGCTGATCAGCGAGAGGCTAGGCAGGAAAGCGGGATCGCGCGCCTTGCTGGCGTGGCTAAGGCGCTCCTCGGCAGCGCTTCCGACGTGGTGATGCCGCCCGCTTGTATCGGATGCCAGGCGCCACTTCTGTCACACCATGTGCTGTGTGCGGCCTGCTGGCGGGACGTGGCTTTCATCCGCGCGCCACTTTGCGACGTAACGGGCATTCCGCTTCCCTTCGACACCGGGGGGCGCATGGTCTCGGCGGCGGCGCTCGCTTCTCCGCCTGCCTATGGACGCGCCCGGGCGGTTGCACAACACGCTGGTACGATGCGCAGGCTCGTGCACCAGTTCAAGTACGCGGACCGGCACGATGCCCGCCCCCTGTTCGGGCAATGGCTGATGGAAGCGGGGCGAGAGTTGCTCGCAGATGCGGACGTGATCGTGCCAGTACCCATGGGGCGCTTGCGCCTCATCCTGCGCCGCTACAACCAGGCAGCCGTTCTCGCCAACGAACTTTCCCGCAGGTCCCGGTTGCCGGTGTCGCATCTGGCGCTGGTGCGCGCCAAGTCGCGTCAGCGGCAGGTGGGCCTCACCCGGGCGCAGCGGCGGGAGAACATGGCTGGCGCCTTCCGTGTCCCGCCGCGGCGGCAAAGCGAGATCGCGGGAAAGCGCGTGCTTCTGGTCGACGACGTCATTACCACCGGCGCCACGGCCGAGGCGTGTGCCCGCACTTTGCTGCGGGCAGGAGCGGCTTCGGTGGACGTGCTGGCGCTGGCCCTGGTCTCGGACGCAACGGCGCCTCCAGCATGAGCTGAAGCCAGTTCGGCTCTAGCAGGGCTGCGGGCGAAGCACTACATTGTTCTGTCGTAATCTTTTGGAGCCTAGCAGCACATGCCCCAGGACAGCCCCGCCAGCGCCACCCTCCGGGTCGGCCTCGTGCAGATGTGCGTCGGGCGGGATGTGGCACGCAACGTCGCCGACGCGAGCGGCTTCATCCGCGAGGCGGCGCAGCAGGGGGCGCAGTACGTCCAGACGCCCGAAATCACCACACTGATGGAGACCGAGCGCAGCCGGCTTTTCGCTGCCGTGCAGCCGCAAGAAGGCAACAGCGCCATCGGGGCGTTCTCCGCCACCGCGCGCGACCTCGGCATCTGGCTGCACATCGGCTCCATGGCGGTCCTCGCTGAGGACGGGCGGCTGGCCAACAGGTCGTTCCTGTTCAACCCGCGGGGGGAAATTGCCGCCCAGTTCGACAAGATCCATATGTTCGACGTGTCGCTCCCGGGCGGGGAGACCTATCGGGAATCCAAGAACTATCGCCCGGGTAACGAGGCGGTGGTGGCAGCGCTGCCGTGGGGCAATCTCGGCATGACGATCTGCTATGACCTGCGCTTCCCGCATCTCTATCGGGCGCTGGCGAAGGCCGGGGCGCATTTTCTCGCCATCCCCTCCTCGTTCACCGTCAAGACCGGACAGGCGCACTGGAGCGTGCTGATGCGCGCGCGGGCAATCGAGAACGGCTGCTTCGTGCTGGCGGCGGCCCAAGCCGGGCGTCACGAGGCCGGCCGCGATACCTATGGCCACAGCATCGTCGTGTCGCCTTGGGGCGAGGTTATTGCGGAAGCGGGTGTCGATACGGGCGTGACCATCGCCGATCTCGACCTTGCCGAGATCGAGGAGGCGCGCCAACGCATTCCCTCCCTCCAGCACGATCGCGCGTTCGAAATGATGCGCGTCGGCGGTGCTGCGGCGCCGGTGGGAGGCTGACATGATCCGGTATCGGCTGCAGTGCAAGAAGGGGCATGGCTTCGAGAGCTGGTTTGCCAGCAGCGAAGCCTTCGACAAGCTGGCTGCGAAAAAGCAGGTGGTCTGCCCCGAATGCGGCAGCAAGTCGGTCGAGAAGGCGCTGATGGCGCCGGGCATTGTGAAGAGCGCGGCGAAGAGCCCTTCGAAAAGGGCTGTCAACGCCGCTGCGCGTCGTGCTGCGACCGCCGCTGCTGCTGCCGCTGCCGCGCCTGCATCACCGTCCCCGGCTGCGCCTCCTAGCGAGCCTGTAACGCCCGCTGTCGCGGCGGCGCAGCAGGAGCTGATGACGGCCATTCGCAAGTTGCGAGACGAAGTGCAGGCGAAGGCCGAGTACGTCGGGCGTCGCTTCCCCGAGGAAGCCTTGAAGATCCATCACGACGAGGCCCCGGCGCGCGGCATCTACGGCGAAGCCACGCTGGAGGAAGCGCGCGAACTTCTGGAGGAGGGCGTAGAGTTTCTGCCTCTCCCCACTCTGCCCGAAGACCACAACTGAATTGATTTCCGCTCGACGGCGCGAGAGCCGAAGGCACAAAAAAGGCGCGCCGGAATGAACGGGCGCGCCTTTGTGTGTGAGCTTGCGGTTCTTACGGGACGAGGACGATCGAGCCCGTCGTCTTGCGACCCTCGAGGTCGCGGTGCGCCTGCGCGGCATCCTTCAGCGCATAGGTGTGATTGACGTTGATCTTCACCACGCCCTTGGAGACGACGTCGAAGAGGTCATTGGCGTTGGCGATCAGATCCTCACGCTTGGCGACGTAGGTGCCGAGCGTCGGCCGCGTGGCATACAACGAGCCCTTCGCCGACAGGAGCAGGATGTCGAAGTTGGTGATGGCGCCGGAGGCATTGCCGAAGCTGACCCACAGGCCAAGTGGCTTCAAGCAGTCGAGTGAGCCCGGATAGGTGTCCTTGCCGACGGCGTCATAGACGACATCGCAGCCGGCGCCGCCCGTGATCTCCTTCACGCGCTTCACCCAGTCCTCGGTCTTGTAGTTGATCATGTGCGTGGCACCGTGCGCCTTGGCGAGGGCCATCTTGTCGTCGGTGCTGGCGGTGCCGATGATGGTGGCGCCCAGGTGCTTGGCCCACTGGCAGGCGATGAGGCCGATGCCGCCGGCTGCCGCATGCAGCAGGAGCGTGGTGCCGGGGCCCACCTTGTAGGTCTGGCGCAGGAGATAGCGCACCGTCATGCCCTGCAGCATCATCGCGGCGGCGGTGTTGTAGTCGATGCTGTCGGGGAGCTTCACCAGCCGGTCTGCGGGCATCAGACGCTCGGTCGCATAGCCACCTGCCGCGCCGGCGTAGGCGCCGCGATCGCCAACCTTGAAGTCGGTGACGCCTGGCCCCACGGCAACCACATCGCCAGCGCCTTCGGAGCCCGCGACGAACGGCAGGGGCATCTTGTACAGGCCAGAACGCTGATAAGTATCGATATAATTCACGCCAATGGCGCGCTGGCGCAGCTTTACCTGGCCCGGCCCCGGCTCACCCACGTCCACGTCTTCGTACTTGAGGACCTCGGGACCACCATGCTCGTGAACACGGACGACGTGAGCCATAAACGCATCTCCCTTGATTGTTTGCCCTGGGCCGCCGCCAAACCTCTTTGACAGGGGCTGCGGCTCGGATAGAGGACGAATAAAGCCATCGTCCCTTGGCGTAGAAGATATCGGCGCCACAGCGGCGCCATTCCTGCCTTCTATGGGCTGGATGGAGCTGTCACAAGAGGAAACAATGCTTTCGCGCTTTCACCGCCGGCAAGGCATCTTCTTCATGATGCTCGCCTTGCCCCTCGCACTTGTCGCCTGCTCCGGCGGCCCCGAGGATACGCGCGCCGGCTTCTCCTGCCTCGACGACAGCAAGGAATGCATCGACAAGCGTCAGTCCACGCTCAGCGGCATGCTGGCCGACAAGAGCAAGGGCTGGGTGAAGGAACCGGCGACGCCGCAGGCGCACGCCTCGGGCGTCCGGCTGTTTGCCTATCGCACGCAGAAGAAAGAGCTGAGCTGCGATGAGCTGGCGGCCGGCCGGCGCGAGGCGGACAGCGCTGCAAAGGCGCTGCGTGGGCCCGATGCCAAGGGGCTTTCACCGGCGCAGGTCGCGCGGGCCACCATGTTCGCTGCCGAAGTCAGCAAGGAACTCTCCGTCGAGATGAAGTCCCGACGCTGCAAGGCGTAAGCCTCCAACGCCTGGGCCACGGGTCCGCTGCACCTGCCGCTTGATCTGGGCAAACACCGGCAGGTGGTCCGAACCTACCGCCGGACCGGCATGCGAAGCCACAAACGTCAGATCCTGAGAGATCAGGATATGATCGAGCGCCACCTGCGGCATGACCACGGGCCACGCCGGCCAGCTGGGTGCCAGCCAACGCGCTGATTTCAGCCCGGTCTGCGCCTTCAATGATTTGAAGCTGTAGGACCAGGGCGAGGTGTTGAGATCGCCTACCAGCACAACCGGACCCTCGATGCGGCGGATGAACTTGGCCACGGCCTCGGTCTGGCGCGCGTGAAGCCCAGGGTTGCGGCTGGGGCGATAGAGATGCGTGCCGATGACGTGCATGCCGGCAAAACGGGCCCAGACGAAGGCCGGCATCTCCTTCGTATATGGCACCGCCCCCGAAGCCTCGAAGGGCACTTGCGAGATCAGTGCGATGGAGCAGTCGTAGCGGTGCGCGCACGAGGTCTGGAAGGGATAGGTGGCCTTCAGCGTGGGCAGGAGGTCTTTCTTCTCGGGGCCCAGTTCCGACAGGACCACGACCTGAGCCGGGGCGGTGGCAAGGTAGGCGCGCAACTTGTCGACGTTGTCGGCAGCGTCCCAGGTGTTGATCGAGATGATGGAAAGGGTGTTCTCGCCGGAAGACGCAGGCGCCGCAGAATGCGCCCGGAGCGGCCAGCCAAGCCCCAGCCAGACGTGGAAGAGAAGCGTTGCCGCAATGCCACCGACCAGAACAATGCCAGTACCGCGCTTTGCGAGAAGGGCCGCTGCCGCGGCTATGCCGAAGCCAATGATGTGTCCGGTGAGCGGGGTCGCGATATCTGCCAGGGCAGGCGCCGCGGCAAGGACGATCAGGGCCATGGCCAGGTTGGCGACGGCCAGCAACGTGAACGCGATCCTGCGTGCAACACGGGGTTGTCCCGCCTTGGGCTCTCCCTCGACCTGCGCGTCCCTCACGCTGTCCCCTCTTGCACCATTAACCGCCTGGAAACCTTGCGGCAGGGCACAAGAAGCAGGAACTGTGCCGACGTGCAACTATCTTTAACGTCATGCTTACCGACGCGATTTGCCTGACAGCAAGGCCGCCCTGCAGTTGACAACGGCGGTGCGGTAGAGGCCATCTGGGGCACGCTCGACCTGAGCTTTACCAATGCGGGAGATTGGCGCCGAATGTCATTGTCCGAGATTTCGACCACCGTTCTCGATTTCGTGCGCGCCTATCCCAACGCTGCCGCTGCCGTGGTCTTCGTTCTGGCCTTCGGGGAGTCGCTGGCGTTCGTGTCGCTGATCCTGCCCTTCTGGGCGATGCTGGTGGCCATCGGCACGGTCATCGGCGGTGCAGGACCGGTAATGTTCTGGACTATCGTCACGGCCGCTGCCTGCGGCGCAGCCCTCGGCGACTGGGTCTCCTATTGGCTCGGATATCACTATCACGAACAGGTGCGGGGCCTCTGGCCCATCAATAAGGCGCCGGGTCTGATCGACAAAGGCCACGTGTTCTTCGAAAAATACGGTGCCTGGGCCGTGGTGCTGGGAAGATTTTCCGGGCCGCTGCGGGCCAGCGTGCCCATCGTCGCGGGCATCACGGAAATGCCGTGGCTGCGCTTCCAGATTGCCAATTGGAGCTCGGCGTTTTTGTGGGCGTTCATCCTGCTTTCACCCGGCTCCTGGGGTCTGCAGTGGTGGCTCGACAAAATGAAGTGAGCGCTTGAGACGCTGATGCGCAGCGCCTACATCTTCCTGACAGACAACGGAGGACTGCCATGGTGGCCGCCACTGCCTCGCCTTCGGTGATGCCGCAGGCTTCCGAGTCGGCGCTCTATCCGCCAACCGTGGTGCCACCGCCGCAGCCGCTGCCATTTGCCAAGTTCATCATGCGCTTCGTGCGCAACCCGCTGCTGACGATTGCGCAGCCGGTCTACGAGCAGGGCCTGCTCGTGCGGCGCAACACGCATCGCACCGTTGCCTACGTCACGTCGCCGACGCTGGTCGAGCAGGTGCTGCTCAAGGGGGTGGAGAGCTTCCACAAGTCACCCATCGAGAAGCGCATCTTCAAGAATACGCTGGGCGACGGCATTCTCACCTCGCAGGGGGCAAGCTGGCGCTGGCAACGCCGCACCGCCGCGCCGCTTTTCCGCGTCAGCGACCTCAATGCCCTCGTGCCGCAGATGACCGCGGAAGGCGAGGCGCAGGCCGAGCGCTGGCGCAAGAGCCCTGCTGGCAGTGTGCAGGCAATCGACGCGGATATGACCGAAACCACGTTCCGCGTCATCTCCACGACCATGTTCGGCGGCGATGCCGACGGTGATGCGCGCCAGATCCTGCACGCCTCGGACAAGGCGCTGGAGTCGGTTTCCTGGGACATTGCCGCGGCGATCATGAACCTGCCGGATTGGGTCTGGTATCCGGGCAAGTCGCTACGCCGGAGTGCAGGCAAGGCATTGCGGGATGCCACCACGCGGATGCTGCAGCGTCGGCGCGAGATGGGCCTCGACGGGCAAGACCTGATGAGCCGGCTGGTGCAGGCGCAAGATCCCGAAACCGGGCAACCGATGTCGGAGAGCCAGCTCGTCGACAATCTGCTGACCTTCCTGGGCGCCGGTCACGAGACGACTGCGAAGGCCCTGACATGGAGCCTCTATCTCCTCGCGCGTGCGCCGGAATGGCAGGATCGGATTGCGGCGGAGGTGGAGCGCGTGTGCGGCAGCGCCCGCATCGGTCCCGAGCACCTCGACGATCTCGAGATCACGCGGGCCGTGTTCAAGGAGACCATGCGTCTCTATCCGCCCGCGCCGATGATGAACCGCGTGCTGACAGAGAAGGTTGTCCTCGGGGGCGAAGTGCTGGAAGCCGGCACCAACATCGTCATTCCGATCTGGGCGATCCACCGCCATCGCAAGCTTTGGAAGGACCCCGACAGGTTCGATCCTACGAGGTTCTACAAGGAGAACGAGGACAAGCTGGCTCGTGCGCAATTCATGCCGTTCGGCTTCGGGCCGCGGACCTGCATCGGCATGGCCTTCGCGATGATGGAGGGCGTGGCGATCCTCGGCACGCTGGTCCGGCGCGCCCGCTTCGAATGGGATGGCAAGCATCTGCCGGAGCCGCTGAGCCGCATCACGCTGCGGCCCAAAGGCGGCATGCCGCTCAAGGTCTTCCCGCGTTGATCGTGCGGCTGTATTTGCATTCCCTCTTGTGCGGGCGGGCAAAAGCACTTACACGGGCGGCCACGATTGCCTCAGGAGAAGATCATGGTCGTCCGTTCGGCCCGTAACGTCGAGACGCAGAAGAAGAAGAAGCGCCGTGCGGCCCCCCGCAAGAAGGTGACGCGGATTCAGGGCAATACGCTGGGTGCACGTCGTCGGCTGAAGAAACTTGCCGGCAAGGCCCGTGCGAAGGCCGCGAAAGCAGGCTGAGGCCGTCAGCGCGCGGCGATGGCGGCTGCTGCCGACGCCATCACCAGGCCAGTGCCTCTGTTGACGTAGCGCATCGCCCGGGCGTCGCGGAGCAGTCTGCGTGCACGTGAGGCCAGCGCAATGTAGGCGCCGAATACGGCTGCCAATACCAGCAGCGTCAGGGCTGCCAGCTCCGCAAGGCCCCACAGGGACAGCTGACCGAGATCGATCAGGTTCGGCAGCAGGGCCAGGTAGAATACCATCACCTTCGGATTGCCGAGCGTTACCGAAAGGCCGGCCAGAAACAGGCGCGTGCGTTCGGCGATTCCTTGCTGCGAGGGCGGCTCGGCTACCATTACCGGCGATGTCCAAAGCTTGTAGGCAAGGAAGAGCAGGTAGGCTGCGCCCGCGTACTTGATGATAATCAGCACCGGTGCGTAGGCCTGGGCCAATGCCGCAAGGCCCAGCACGGCGACGGCCAGCCAAACCACATCGCCCAGCGCCACGCCCGCAGTGAAGGCAAAAGCGCCTGTCGTGCCTCTGGCCAGAACGCGTGCGACGATAGCCGCAATGCCGGGGCCGGGAGAGGCAGCCGCTACGCCGAGCGCCGCGACAAAGACCAGAATCGAGCCGACATCCATCATGGGCCAATAGCCTCCTTCTCAGCGCAGCAAGCCGATCTCGCGGTAATAGCGGGTTACGCCCGGATGCAGCTTTTCGGCCGGGACCGCGGCCAGGGTGTTGGCTGCAGTCGTTTCGCCAGCTTGCGGCAGGCGTGTGCCAATCTCGGTTTCGCCTGCCTTGAGGGCCTTTGCAATCGCGTAGGCGATGTCGTCTGCGAGTGTCGGGCGACCCAGCACGACGCTCCATGAGCCCACGGAGGTTATGGCCTCTGCTTGTCCGGGAAAAGAGTTCGCGGGGACCAGCAGCTTCTTCAGGAACGCGTGTTTGGTCAATATAGCATCGATCTGCACTGGGCTTGGCACGATGAAGCGGGCGCCTCCAGGGGCCTTCGACATCGCCATGAAGCCCGGCCAGCCACTGCCACCGCCCCAGAGCGCGGCTGCCTCACCGGAGATGACCATCGGCGGTCCATCGCCCGCACGATCGAGGTAGACGGCATCGAAATCGTGGTCGCGGTCGAAGCCCAGGCCATCGAGCACGTAGCGGGCAAGAATGCCAAGGCCAGAGCCCTTCGCGCCTAATACGACGCGCTTACCCTTGAGATCTTCGATGCTGCGATAGGGACTGTCGGCCCTCACCACGAACATGCCGGGTGTCGAATACATGGCGCTGATCACGCGCAGATCGGCGGGCGGGCGCCCTATCCCTTGTAACGCCTGCATGGCCACCTCGCCCTGCACCAGGGCGATATCCAGGTTGCCCGCTTCCAGAAGCGGAACGTTCTCCGTGCTTCCCTTGGTGTTGCGCGGCACGACCTCGATGGTGTCGGCGTGCGCGTTGATGGTCGCCGCAAAGGCTTCCCCGTAAACCGGGAAGCCGCCGCCGGGCGTGGCGGTGCCGAGCGTGACCTTGGTGCGATCTTCGGCACCGGCGCCTCTCGTCTGCATGAGACCTCCCATCAGAAGGGCAGCAAGAAGCGCCAGGAGCTTCGGAACGTACTGCACGGCCCTTTGCTTCTGGCTTTGCTTCTGGCGCTGCATGCGGTCAGACCGTCGCGACCGGTGTTGCCGGTGATCCCACCGCGCCGGGCAGCCGCAAGGGCGGCGCGGTGAGCAGGAAGCGGCTGCGGTTGTTGGCGCGCAGCCAATCGGCAAGCTCCGACAGCCGCCAGATCTCACCCAAGTTGATGCCCATCTTGAACAGGCAATGCTGGTGCAGGGGAAGCATCGCGCATTGGCCGGGCTTCAGGGCATCGGGCATGAGTTCCACGGCGTAATTGTCGGCGATGAGCGCCACGACGCCTGCCTCGGAGATCCACTTCAGCAGCCGCGCATCGCTGCCGTCGAGACCCGTGCAAGAGGTTTCCAAGGTGTGCTTGTCGGGCTCCTTCTTGCCTTCCAGGATCACCTCGTCGAAGCCTGTCCTGAAGCACAGGAAGTCACCCTTCTCGACCTTCACGCCGTCGGCGGCGATGACGCGCATGAGGTCGTCGTAGCCTACGGGATGGCGCCGTTTTCCGAAGTGGGCGAACAGGTCGATCATCACCGCGCGGCCCTGCAGGCACTTCTCCGCCATGTTGGAGACGCCGAGGGCCTTGGCGGTCGACGTGGTGCGGGCCTCCACCATGGTGCCCGGCTCGCCCCCGGCTTGCGCCGGATCGGTGGGGCCGACCATGTAGGCATCGGCGCCATAGCCATTGTAGAAAACGGGCTCTGCGACACCGTCGCCGTCGGCATCGAACAGGGCGCCCACGTGGGCCAATGAATCCCACTGTGTCGAATACTGCAGATGCAGGACCACGAGGTCGTCGTTAATGACGTCCGTCAGGCCTGGGTGATCCCATTCCGTACGGTAGATCCAGTTGGGACGGCCGACCCGGCGCGTGGGCCTGATCTGGGGTGGGTGCCGGCGGGGGTTGAGAACGTTGCCACCGGGATAGTCGAGGGGCAGGGAAAGGCAGAAGGTCTTGCCGGCCTTCACCTCCGCAATGCCTTGCAGCACCTTCTCAGGGGTAAGCTCGTTCAGGCGCCCCAGCTGGTCATCGGGCCCGTAATCACCCCAGGTGGACCCTTCAGGCCTGTTTTTCCACCGCTTGCCGGCCATCTTGTTTCCTCTTCCCTTGGTTCATTCTCTCCCGGGCCCAAGGGTAGCCACTGTGCCTCCGGGCGCCAAGGCCGGGATCCGATCGCGCATCGCAAGAGAGGGTGGCGGCAGCCGCAAATTCGTCTAGACGGTGGGGCATTAAGGCTATCGCGCAGCAAAGTGCCTGAAAGCCGGGGCTGAGCATTGCCTTAACGGGCACCTTGGCTCTTTCATCAGCGGCATTCGGGCTCGCTTACGCGGTTGACCGGAAGGGGAAAGCATCTTGAGTGCGCAGTCCAGACACGAGGAGTTCGAGCGGGTGCTGCGCACCATGCACGATCGACTTGCGTCCGTCTCGCACGAGATCTCCGATCTTCTCGGCAAGGTGGAATGGCACTCGGAGGCGGTGCCGCCCAACGTACGGCTGCACGTGCGCACGGCGGCGGGCGATATCGTCCGCACGCAGGAGTGGCTGAACCAGCGCATGGGCCAGCTTCCGCTCGACCCCGGACATCGCTACGCCGCGATGCAAGAAATGCTGCAGGTGCAGTTCGTAGCGCTGCAGAAGGTGACGCAGATCGTCAACGATCTGGTGGCGCTGCGCAGCCGGCTGCAGGTGCAGGAGCCGCATCCGCAGCAGGGGCAGATCGTGCCGTTCAATCCGCATGGTCAAGTCCAGGGACATCCCCAGCCGCATCTGCAAGCCCATCCGCAAATGTCCGTGCCTGCACATCCCCAAGCGGGAATGTTGCCGCCGCTGGGGGCGCCGCAGCCGCAGGTGCCCTTCGCGCGTGATTTCGGCACCCCGCATCCTGCCGCGGGCCATGCGCACGTGCATGGGGTGGAGCCCGAATGGGGCGCGCCGCCAGCGCCGCCCGCCCGGCCGCAGCAGGGGCCTGCCGTGCGCCTTTCGGACTTGGGGCCAGCGGCGGAGGCGCCGCGGACGGGCGGCCAGCGCGCCAGCAAGACTGGCCCCCGCGATGCCAAAGCCTCCCAGAAAGCCGGCAAGAAGAGCAGGGCCGAGGGCGCTTCGAACCGGAAGCTTGCTCTCATCGCGGGCGTGCTGCTGGGGGCGATCGTCGTGCTCGGAATCAGCGGGTACATCGCCTACACCAAGCTCGGGACGAAGCAGACCGCTGCGCGCAGTGCGCCGAAAAAAGAGCGCGTATCAATCGGGGATCCGGCAGCGCGCGAGCAGGCGTTGAGCAATGCCGCTGCGCGTGGCGACGGGCCTAGCAGAGTGCCGAGCCCGCCTCCGATGGCTGCTCCGCCTCTCGATGACGCTGCGTCGAAGGGGCAGCTTCCGGGGCTCGTTGTGGTGCAGCCGTCGGGTCCGCGGCCAGATCCGCGCGCCCAGGCCTTGCCTTTCGTTGCCGTCATCGCAACCCATCGCGACAAGCAGGCGCTGGCCAAGATCTACAACGACCTGCGCAAGCAGTACCCTTCCGTTCTCGGCCCGAAGAAAGCCGACGCGCAGACCGTGAACCTGGGGGAGAATGGCGTGTGGCATCACCTCGTTTTGCTGCCACCGGGATCGCGGGAGCAGGCGGAGGGCACCTGTGCCGAGCTGAAGGCAGCGGGTTATGCCCGCTGCATGGTGCGCCCCTACTGACGCAGCGTGATCGCCGTCATTCGGCCGGCACCTTCGCTTGTCGCGGTGCGCGCTTGCTCGCGTCCTGACGGCGGCGGTCGTCGGTATAGAAATCGCCCATCACCAACACGTCCATGCCGCTTTCGAGGAAGCAATTGATGGCTTCCTCCGGGCTCGCCACGATCGGCTCCTTGCGATTGAAGCTGGTGTTGAGCAGCACGGGCACGCCTGTTATTTCCCCGAAGGCGTGGATGAGCCCCCAGTAGCGGGGGTTTGCATCGCGCTCCACCGTCTGGATGCGGCCGGTGCCATCCACATGAACAGCCGCCGCGATGTCCTTGCGCTTCTCCGGCCGCACCCGTGGCGCCAGGGTCATGAACGGATCGGCCTGGGTAATCTCGAAGAACTCGGCGGCGCGCTCCATCAGCACGGCAGGCGCGAAGGGACGGAAGTTCTCGCGCGCCTTGATCTTGTCGTTGAGGATGTCGCGCATCTCTGCACGGCGGGGATCGGCCAGGATGGAGCGGTTGCCGAGCGCGCGCGGGCCCATCTCGAAACGTCCCTGATACCAGCCCACCACCTTGCCGGCAGCGAGATCGCGCGCCACATGCTGCAACAGCGCGGGTTCTTCGAAGCGCCGATAGGCGAGGCCGGCCTGCTTGAGCGCGCTCTCGATTTCCGCGCTGCCGTATGCCTTTCCGTAGAACGGGTGCGTCAGCTCGAAGCTGCGCGGCTGTCCGAGCGTTTGATGGTAGTGCCAAAGCGCGCTCCCGAGCGGCGCGCCGGTATCGGAGGCGCACGGCGGCACCCACAGACGCGTCACCGGTGTCTCCTGCAGCACCTTGGCATTGGCGACGCAGTTGAGAGCCACGCCGCCGGTGAGGCACATCTGCTTCAGGCCGGTGCGCGCCACGAGATCACGCACGACGTGCAGCACGACCTCTTCCGTCACGGCCTGCAGGGCAAAGGCGATGTCGCGGTGCCGGTCGGTCAGGGGGGCGCCCTCGCTGCGGGGGGGGCCGAACACGTCGAAGAACTTCTTCCGAAAAGGACGCAACTCGCCGAATGTCTCGTACGAGAAGTAGTCCATATTGACGGCATAGCGGCCCTCGGGAAGCAGCTTAACCACATCGCGGAAGCGCTCGACGTAGGTGTCCCCGCCGAACGCGGCCAGCGCCATCACCTTGCCCTCGTCGCCGAAGCCCGCGAAGCCCAGGTATTCCGTGACGAAGGTGTAGACGAGACCGAGCGAGTTCATCTGGCTCGTATGCCAGAGGCGCTCGAGGCTGTTGCCGCGGCCAACGTAGGCGCTCGTGGAGGCGTCGTCGCCATAGCCGTCCATCACGAGCACCAGCGCTTCCTCCATCGGCGAAACGAAGAAGGAGGCGGCATGTGCGTTGTGATGGCCGATGTTGACGATGGGCGGCAGCTTGGCGTTTGCCCCGAAGTAGGCGTGAAGGCCCCTCTCCAGGTAGCTGTTGAGCACCATGATCTGGTTCTGCTGGGCCTGATGCGCGGTCGGCATCAGCAAACCCAGGCTCAAGGGGAAGCGACGCAGCAGGAGGCGCACGGCCTGTCGGCGCAGTTCGGATACGTCCCAGGGCGTCGTCACGACGTCGATGCCGGACAAGTCCAGCTTCAGCTCCTCGCACATCGTGGCCAGCGCATGCTTTGGAAACTTCTGGGATTTCTTGCGGCGGTCGAAGCGCTCTTCCTCGAGAACGAAGTCCAGCCGGCCGTCGCTCAAGAGCGCCAGCCCGCTATCATGCGTCTTGGCAACGAGACCTAAGATTCTCACGCGCTAAGCCTACAGGGTTCCTGAGGGTGCATTGCGCCCCCGTCCAGGCTTTTTACATAGGCGCGGCAGCTTTGTCGTGCGGCTCCTCAAGCCCCCGAAACCGCTAAGGTTAACGGGGCCCGGCGGCCACGGCCCGACCCAAGCCGCTTACAACGCCAACTCAGCCGTGGCTGCCGTGGCAGTGCTTGTACTTCTTGCCCGATCCACAGGGGCAGGGCGCATTGCGCGAGACCTTGCCCCAGGTGCTGGGATCCGAGGGGTCGACGGCATCGCTGGTGCGCTTGCGCGACTGCACCGGCGCACGCTTGTCTGGGGCCGGAGCCGCCGCGCGGCCGTCGGCTACCGCAAGCGCGGCATCCGCCAAGGCCCACTCCGGGTCGGCCTGGCGCGGATCGGGGTGGACGGCCTGCAACTGCGACAGGTCCGGCTCTTCCTCGCCCTCGACGGCATCCTCCTCCGTGGAGGTGGGCTGCAAATGCATGAGGCGGCCCGTTACCTCTTCGCGCAGGTTGGCCACCATCACTTCGAACAACTGGTAGCCTTCGGACTTGTATTCGTTGAGCGGGTCGCGTTGGCCGTAGCTGCGGAAACCGATGACTTGGCGCAGGTGCTCCAGCGTAACGATGTGCTCGCGCCAGAGGTGGTCGAGCGTCTGCAGCAGCACCGTCTTCTCGATTTTGCGCATGCGCGTGCCGCCAACGGCAAGCTCGCCGCGGTCAGTTGCGGCATCGATCTCCGTCACGAACTCGCGCGCCTGCGCGTAGCTCTGGAAGAACTGGAAGCCGATCTGCGGGGCCTGCTGCATCGCTTGCTCGGGCGTTATGCCGTTCAGGCGGATGGGGCTGTTCTCGGCGCTCAATAGGTACTGGCCGATGGCCGCGAAGCTGTCGCCCGGCCGGGACAGAAGCTCGGAAAGCGCCGTCTCGCGCGCGACGAACTCCACCATGCCCTTGGCATCGTCATACTGCTTGAGAAGCTCGTGCCCGATCTCGCGCGTGATGGCATCGAAACGCTCATCGACCGCCTTGATAAGGCGCTCGGAGATTTCGCTTTCTGCGATGCCCTCCTCGTGGCCCCAATCCTCGATCGGGAGGTCGAGTGCGAAAATGCGATTGATTTCCTCGCGGAGCTTTCCGGTCTCCCACTGCTCGGCGTAGGCGTTGATCGGGATGTATTTTGCGACCAGGTCGTTGACCACCTGATGGCGCAGGTCGCGCACGGTCTCGCCCACGTCGTCGTGGCTCATGATGTCGAGGCGCTGCTCGAAGATCACCTTGCGCTGATCGTTCATCACGTCGTCGTACTTCAGGACGTACTTGCGGCTGTCGAAGTTGCGCGCCTCGACCTTCTGTTGCGCCTTTTCCAGCGCCTTGTTGATCCAGGGATGCGTGATGGCCTCGCCCTCGCGCAGGCCGAGCTTCTGCAGCATGCCGTCCATGCGGTTCGAGCCGAAGATGCGCATCAAGTCGTCTTCGAGCGAGAGGTAGAACTTGGAACGGCCGGGATCACCCTGGCGGCCGGAACGGCCGCGCAGCTGATTGTCGATGCGGCGGCTCTCGTGGCGTTCGGTGCCGAGCACGTAGAGGCCGCCTGACTCGAGGGCCTTGCGCTTCTTTTCGGCGACGTCAGCTGCGATCTTCTCCCGCTCCTTGGCAAGGGCGCCCGCATCGGGGGCATTGCCCTTGGTCTCCATGTCGCGCTGCCAGTCGCGCAGGCGATACTCGACGTTGCCACCGAGCTGGATGTCGGTGCCGCGGCCGGCCATGTTGGTGGCGATCGTCACGGCTGCCGGCACGCCGGCCTGCGCGATGATGATGGCTTCCTGCTCGTGATAGCGGGCGTTCAGGACCTGATGCGGGATGGGGTCGCTGGATGCATTCTTCTCGCCGAGGCTGGTGAGGTAGCCAGCGATCTCGGTGAAGTGCGCCTTGAGCTGGTCTTCCTTGCCGGGCTTGAGGCTGTCGGCCTGGGCGCGGAAGAACTGGCCGGTTTCGCGGAAGTACTTGCGGTCCTTGAGCAGCGCGGAAAGATGCTCCGACTTCTCGATGGACGTGGTGCCCACCAGTACCGGCTGGCCGCGGCGGTAAGCATCGGCAATCTCGGCAACGATGGCGCGGTTCTTCTCGCCTACGGTGCGATACACCTCGTCGTGCTCGTCGATGCGCGACACCGGCAGGTTGGTCGGGATCTCGATAACGTCGAGCCCATAGATGTCCATGAACTCGCTGGCTTCGGTGGCGGCCGTGCCGGTCATGCCCGCCAGCTTCTCGTAGAGGCGGAAATAGTTCTGGAACGTGATCGAGGCCAGCGTCTGGTTCTCGGGCTGGATCTCGACATGCTCCTTCGCCTCGAGCGCCTGGTGCAGGCCTTCGGAGTAGCGGCGGCCCTGCATCATGCGGCCCGTGAATTCGTCGATGATGACGACCTGGCCACCCTTGACGATGTAGTCGCGGTCGCGCTGGAAGAGCTTGTGGGCCTTCAATGCCTGCGTGGCGTGGTGCACCACCGTGACGTTCTCGATGTCGTAGAACGAGGTGCCGGACTTCAGCAGGCCGCGCTCAGCCAGGATGCCCTCCATCCACTCGTTGCCGACTTCGGTGAACGACACCTGCCGCTGCTTCTCGTCGAGCTCGAAGTGCTCGGGCTTCAAGAGCGGCATGATCTCGTCGAGCGCGTTGTAGAGTTCGGCGCGGTCGTCGAGCGGGCCTGAGATGATGAGCGGTGTGCGGGCCTCGTCGATCAGGATCGAGTCCACCTCGTCGACGATCGAGAAATAATGGCCGCGCTGCACCATCTCGCCTGCGCTCATCTTCATGTTGTCGCGCAGGTAGTCGAAGCCCAGTTCGTTGTTGGTGCCGTAGGTCACGTCGCAGGCGTACTGCTGGCGCCGCTGGTCGTCATCGAGTTCGTGCACGATGCAGCCGACCGTCAGGCCCAGGAACTGGTACACTTGCCCCATCCATTCGGCGTCGCGCTTGGCGAGGTAGTCGTTGACGGTGACCACGTGCACGCCGCGCCCGGTGAGGGCATTGAGATAGACCGGAGCCGTGGCGACCAGCGTCTTGCCTTCGCCCGTCTTCATCTCGGCGATGCTGCCGCCGTGCAGGACCATGCCGCCGATCAGCTGCACGTCGAAATGGCGCTGGCCAAGCGTACGCTTGGCAGCCTCGCGGACGGTTGCGAAGGCGGGGACGAGGAGGGAGTCGAGCGTGGCGCCGTCGGCCAGTTGCTTGCGGAACATCGCGGTGCGGGCGCGCAGCTCGTCGTCCGAGAGCTTTATCAGCTCGGGCTCCAGCGCATTGATCGCCTCGACTTTCGGCCGGTAGGTCTTGACCTTGCGTTCGTTCGCGCTGCCGAAGACTTTGGCTGCGATTGCGCCGATGGACAGCATCGTGATGTTCCTCAATTCCAAACAGGTATTCTGGCCGTGGCCCTCAACGCTGCAACGGCCGAAGCGGTGACATCGCTCCCACCGTGCCGCAGTGAGAACGGCACTTGCGCCGGCAACCCCGCTCCGATGGGAACCAAAGCGGCGTCAGGCGTCTGATCTTGCATTCTCAGGAGGGCTCAGGAAGGGCGTATAGGATAGCGCTTTCGGCGCCCGCTGGCCGGTCCCGCCGGGGCCTCGTTGAGATAAGGACCGTCCCCTTCATTGTCAACGAAACGGGCTGCCGCAAGGCAAGCGTTCCCACCTTTCGTAGCGATCGCCACACGCAGGTCGCAGCTGCCTGTCAATTTGTTTGGCGACGGACATGATTGCGGCGTGCCCACCCTTGGGGATATGCACTATTCCCCGCGGGCCCCCTCCCTGGCAAAGGACAACCTCTGCGTGCATAAGATCACAAAATCCCTCGTGCTCACAATTGCTATCGCCTTCGGCCTCGGCTTCACGGCGCAAACGTCGCGGGCGGAAGATCCGGCAGCGGCAAAGGTCAATGGCAAGGTCTTGTCCGAGGGGGACATGAAGCTGGCGGAAGCCGAGATCGGCAGCGAACTCGGCAGTCTCGCAGGGATCCGCCGCCGTCGGGTGCTGACGGAGTTTCTCATTGAGACTCAGCTTCTTGCCGATGCTGCAGAGGCCCGTAAGCTGCAAGTCCAGTCGAGCCCGCAGAACGGTCCCTACTGGCAGCGCCGGGCGATGCGTGATGCCTATTTCGAGCAGGTAATCGCCAGCGGAGTCGATGACAAGGAGGTGCGCAGCTTCTTCGACCAGCACATCGGTTCGCAGAAGCCGGAGGAGGAAGTACGCGCGCGCCATATCCTGGTCGAGAGCAAGGAGAAGGCGGAAGAGATCTACGACAAGCTGCAAAAAGGCGGCGATTTCAACCAGCTGGCGCGCGATAACTCAGCCGATCCGGGTTCGAAAGACTCGGGCGGGGACTTGGGCTTCTTCGTGCGCGGACAAATGGTCCCGCCGTTCGAGGAGGCCGCCTTTACGCTGAAGCCTGGCGAGGTCTCTAAGCCTTTCTCGACGCAGTTCGGCTGGCATATCGTGAAGGTGGATGCGCGTCGCGAGCGGCAGGCGCCGCCGTATGAGGCGATCAAGGATCGCCTGAAGGCCGCCGTCATCCACTACAAGGCGCAACAGATCGTGCTCGACCTGCGCAGCAAAGCGCAAATCGAGTATCTCGATCCCGAGATCAAGAAGCTCGTCGACGGCGAGCAAGCAAAGCGAGGCAACTGACCGCTGATGGCTGGCGCAAGCAAGATTTCCCCCTTCGCACCCGAGGCCCTTGTGGCGCTGCCGCCGGTTGCCGGCGTTGCCTTTGCCACATGCGAGGCCGGCATTCGCTACAAAGGGCGGACCGACCTGATGGTGGCGCGCTTTGTCGAGGGAACCCAGGCTGCTGGCGTTCTGACGCGGTCGAAGACCTGCTCGGCGCCGGTGCTGTGGTGTCGTGAGAGCCTCAAGGGCGGCCGGGCGCGCGCCCTTGTCGTCAATTCCGGCAATGCCAATGCCTTCACGGGCAAGCGCGGCGCGGAAGCGACCCGCCTGACAGCGGAAGCCGCCGCCAGGGCTGCGGGCTGCACCCCTGGCGAAGTCTATGTGGCGTCCACGGGGGTGATTGGCGAGCCGCTCGAGGCGGAGAAGTTCACGCACCTGCTCGATGGGCTGGTGCAGCGGGCAGAGCCCGATGCCTTTGCGGCCGCTGCGCGCGCCATCATGACGACGGATACCTATCCCAAGCACGCCACCCGCAGCGTCGAGATCGATGGTGTGGCGGTGACGATCAACGGTTTCTGCAAGGGCGCCGGCATGATCGCGCCCGACATGGCGACGATGCTGTGCTTCATCTTCACGGACGCCGCCATTTCGCATGCCGCGCTGCAGGAGATGCTGGCGGCGCACGCCGACACCACCTTCAACTGCATGACCGTCGACGGCGATACGTCCACCAGCGATACGTGTCTTCTCTTCGCTACGGGCGACTCCGCAAAGCGCGGGCAGAAGCCCGTGACAGAGGCTGGTGACCCGCGGCTCGCAGCGTTCAGTGCCGCGCTGCATGACCTGATGCGGGATCTCGCCATCCAGGTGGCAAAGGACGGCGAAGGGCTCTCGAAGTTCGTGACGTTCGAGATCGAAGGCGCGGAAAGCTGGGCGGCGGCGCGGAAGATCGCGCTGGCTTGCGCCAACTCGCCCATTCTCAAGACGGCGATCGCTGGCGAAGATCCGAACTGGGGCCGCGTCGTCATGGCGGTCGGCAAGTCGGGCGAGGCCGCCGACAGGGACAAGCTCTCGATCTGGTTCGGCCCGCACCTCGTCGCCGACAAGGGCGAGCGGGCGGCGAGCTACGTCGAGAAGACCGTTGCCCAATACATGAAGGGGCGGGAGATCGTGATTCGGGCCGACGTGGGCGTCGGCAGCGCGCGGGCCACGGTTTGGACCTGCGATCTGACGCACGACTACGTGTCGATCAACGCCGACTATCGCAGCTGAAAGCAGAACCCCGCATGAGCGCCGAAGTCCTTCTCGTTGCGGCTTGTGCGCTTGTCGACGTGGACGGACGCGTGTTGCTGGCGCAGCGTCCCGAAGGCAAGTCCATGGCGGGGCTGTGGGAGTTTCCTGGCGGCAAGGTGGAGAAGGGCGAGAGCCCCGAGGCCGCGCTCGTGCGCGAGCTCGAGGAGGAGCTTGGCATCAAGGTGCCCGAAAAGTGCCTCGCACCGTTTACGTTCGCCAGCCACCGCTACGAGGGCTTCCATCTGCTGATGCCGCTGTACGTCTGCCGGAACTGGGACGGCGACATTACTCCGCAGCTAGGACAGAAGATCGCGTGGGTGCGTGCAAATAAGCTTGCCGACTATCCCATGCCTCCTGCCGACGAGCCCCTCGTCGCGATGCTGCGCACGCTTCTGTAAGCGCGCTGGCGCAGGCACGTAGTCATTCAAGGCTGGTATTTGAATCCGAACAGCGGCCCCAGGATCGGGACTTCTACGAGTTTCGGCTGCTGGGGCTTCATGATCCGCCGTGCGACATAGCGCTGTTGCGCGCTGCGCACCTGCGGCAGAGACCTCAAATCGGGTGGAGGGGCTGTCGGGTATCGTCGTGGAAATGCGATCGGCACGACGACGTCTTGAGATCCATGTATTTCGGCATCAACTTCCGGGGCAAATTGCAGAGGTTCCGGCCGGTCGTGGGCAGGCTCCATTCTTTCGAGCCGCAAGCTGGCTGGAATCACCGGCAATGCGAGGGCCGTAGCCGGGGATGTTATGGCAATCGAGGATGACGGCGGCTGCTCCCGACCTCGCTCTTCTGCACTGGGCGACGGCGCGACATGCAGGGCCACCTTTGTGGTGGTGAGGTCAGCGACCTGTGAATCGTCAGTCGTCCAGAAGCTCAAAGCGAGCCCGAAGCCGAACGAGAATGTTACGGCCGCTCTGAAAATCGGTGCTGGGACGCGACGCGGCACGGCAAGACACCTGAATACGCGGACACTGTTGAATGTAAAGTGTAGCGCATCAAGCAACAGATTGTACGACAGCCCGTTCCATGAGCCCTCGAATAAAGACTGGCGGTGCGCACGGACAACAGTCGCCAGGGGTGCGCACGCGTGCCGAGCAGCCGCCGTAGAAACGGTCAGCCCTTCTGGGCGTCATCAGGAGCCTTGTAAGTGTATTCGAAGTCGCAATGGGACGCGCCCTGCATGATGGTCTGCGTGCGCTTGAACTTGAGGTTCGGGTCGTAGCCTTCGCAGAAGGTGCCGTCGCGCTGGCAGGAGAGAAGGTGGCCGATCTCGCCCAGGCCCATTTCCTTGTACATCTGGGCGTAGCGACACATGGTTACGTTGAATCGGTACTTGTTCTCCGAGCTTTCGATCACGTCGATCCGGAGCGCGTCGCCGCGGGTCCAAAGGTCTTGTTTGGACTGGAATGAGGCCAAGGACGTCTTGCCGCCCACTTCCGCGGCCATCTGCTTGCCCTGCTCGATGGCGGACTGGCGAACGGCATTGGCAATCGTGCGCTGCGCCACCTCCACGCCATGGGAAGCTTTCAGCTCGTCATAAACGTGCTTCAGGATCTGCGCTTCGATGCGGCGCCGTTCGAGCATGCCAAGCGTTTGTGCGTCAGACATCCGTTCCCCTTTCAACGTGACATTCTGCACAGCATAGCTCAGCGCGGCAGAACGAGCCACAGGTCAAGGTCGAGAATGACACCCTCGACGTAATCGCCTTGATCGTTCTTGAAGGGGTGGTCGCCGCAGGACCGGTTCTTGGTGGCGACGAGCCTTGTCCGAAGGGCCCCGACGTCCGAGCGGGCGGGGATCTCCGCCTTCTCGATGACCTCCGTCCATGCGTAGATCGTGTCACCGCCGAAGCAGGGGGCGACGTGGCGGCCGCCGTTGATGGCGGAGACATGGAAGGCGTTCGCGAGGCCGTTGAACGATAGTGCGCGTGCCAGCGAGATCACGACGCCGCCATAGACCAGCCGGCGCTTGAACTGCCCCTGCGCCTGCTCATGCAGATTGAAGTGCACCTTCGCCGTGTTCTGGTAGAGGCGTGTTGCCGTCTGATGCTCGGCCTCTTCCAGCGTCATGGCGTCGATGTGGTCGATCTTCTCGCCGACGTGGTAGTCGTCCCAGCGCGCCTGCGAGCCCGCCAGGGCGAAGTCGTAGCGGGCGATGTCCAGCTTTGGAACGGCCTGCGCAAGTGCAGCCGGTGCCACCTTTTCTGCGAGCTTCGGAATGACTGCATCGGGCGCAGGAGAGGCCTTGTCGCGCTTCCTCACCATCACCCAGCGCACATACTCGATGACCGTCTCGTTTTTCTGGTTGCTGCCGGAGGTGCGCACATAGACGACACCGGATGTCTTGTTGGCGTTCTCGCGCAGGCCGATCACCTCGGATGTCGCGGTCAGCGTGTCGCCCGGGAATACGGGCGCGAGGAAGCGGCACTCGGCATAGCCCAGATTGGCGACGGCGTTCAGGGAGATATCGGGCACGGTCTTGCCGAACACCACGTGGAAGGCGAGGAGGTCATCGATTGGCGCGCGCGGATAGCCGATCGCTGCAGCGAACGCATCCGAAGACTGGACTGCGAAGCGAGGGCCATAGAGACCGTTGTAGAGGGCGACATCGCCAAGTGTCACGGTGCGCGGCGTGGCATGAACCAGCACCTGCCCGATCTTGAAATCCTCGAAGAAATTGCCGGTCTTGGCTTTGGTCGATTGAGCCTGCATCACGCGTTCCCCATGCTTGCGATGGCCTCGGCGATGGTGATTGTGCGGCGGCCCATCTCGGCATGCAGCAACTCCACCATGCGGCCCTCGACCGTGATCAC
>JBDHTJ010000021.1:0-40833 GCA_039808585.1 Hyphomicrobiaceae bacterium
GCCTTGGTGATGGCGAGAATGCCTTCGCCGTGGAAAACCTGGCCTGCGCCGAGCCGCAGGTCCTGCACTTCCTTGGCAAACGACCGCTCTGCCATCCCGTGCCACCTTCTAATGGCGCCACCGTCGCGTCGAGGCGCGGAAACATGGCGAGCATTGTGCGCCAGAGGTTCCGGGCGGGCAAGCATTTTATGCTTGAAATTTTCACAGTTGAAGCACACGCCCTGCTGAGCTAGCTTCGCAAGCTCCAATTTTGCCCTGGACGCACCGGGAAAGCGAGGGGTTACGTGACGCGCAAGATGGCGCCGGAGCAGACGGCGAACGGCATTTCCAAGGAGCGTCTGAGGCTTTGGTTGCGCCTCCTGAAGGCGACCCGCCTGGTCTCGGCGGAACTGCGCGACCGGCTTCGTGAGGATCATCAGACGACGCTGCCCCGCTTCGATGTGATGAGCGCGCTCTACAGGCACGAAAAGGGGTTGCGCATGAGCGATCTCTCGAGCGTGCTCAAGGTTTCCAACGGCAACGTGACGGGAATCGTCAACCGCCTCGCGTCGGAAGGCTTCATCGTGCGCGTGCCCGTCCGCGGCGACAGGCGCGCTACCGTCGTGCGCCTGACGAAAAAAGGGCGGGAGCATTTTGCGGCACTCGCCGCGCTGCACGAAGGCTGGGTGGACGAGCTATTCTCGGTGCTGGCTCCCGACGAGACGAAACTCGCAAACGAGCTTCTGAACCGCCTCGACGATGCGCTCGAGATACGTCGCGCCGGCAAGCCCAATGCGCCGGAGGTTGCGGAGGAGGCCTGAGGTTCCGGGCAGGCCCAGGGCTCAGCGCGCCTGTGTGCGCGGGCGCATGTCCTCGCAGAAGGGCGAGATCTCGCACAGTTGCGGCCAGTTCAGGATCTCGAAATCCGATCGACCGTGAAACTCGATAAGACGGGCCTTGCGGAAGCGCGTGAAAATCCGACTGACGGTATCGGCATTGAGCCCCAGATAGTCGGCAATGTCCTCGCGGCTTATGGCGAGTGGGACGCTGATGCGATCTGCCACGCGCTGGCCCAGACGCGTTGCCAGCTGCATCAGGAAGGTCGCCAGGCGTTCTTCTCCCGACAGCCGCGTCAGCAGCGCGCAATGCAGCCGCGCCTGCTCTGCTTGCCTCGTTACGATGTGGATCAGTGGGCGGAATGCGCTCGCTTCGCCGGACATCTGGCGCTCCACCTGCGCAACCGGGAGGCGCTGTACCTGGCTCTGCGTCAGCGCGAATACGCGCAAACCCTGGCGCTGGAAGCGGTCGCTGGAGATGATGTCGCCCGGGTAATGCAACTCGAGCAGGCATCGCCTGTCGCCCGCGATGTGAAGCGCCGTTGCCAAGAGCCCCTGTTGGACGTGGAAGAGGCACTGATCGGTGGTGCCATCCACCAGCATCTGCTGCCGCTTGCGCAAGCGTTGCGTCACGCCGCTGTTGAAGAGCGACTGCATCGCCCCTGGCATCGTTTGGTTCTCTCTCGAGTCAGATGCCTGGGCATTGGTGGCGCGCAGTGTGGGAGAGGGTGTCATCGCTATTATTCAAGTTTTATTGCGAGTTGAAGGCTTCGATAAAGCGTGACACGCGTTCAGAGCGGAAATTTTGATCCAGATCAAAAGGCTGTTTCGCCGCAGAGTTGCGCGTCGATCACACGCGCAACGCACTCGCAACAAGACTGACGGAGATCAGGTTCAAGGCCGTGTTCAAGCTCGGAGAAAGCCCGTGAATCGCTGAAGTTGCCGCGAAGCGCATTTCGCCTGATCACGCAAGAGGAGAACATTATGCTTGGACGATTTAAGGTGGCCGCCCTGGCCTTGATTGTAGGTGTATCGATGTCTGGTGTTGCCCAGGCGGATGGAATGCCCAAGAGCTATTCGGGATCAACGACCGAGCCCTTTACGAATTTCCAGATCAAGGTTGGTGCTACGGGCGTGTTCTGGAACAACAAGAACGACGGCATCTATTCTCAGCCCGGCAACTCGCTGCTTGGTGGCTATGACGCGGCGGTCGGTAACGTGTGGCTGCCCACGGCGACGCTCACCTACTTCTTCAGCCCGAAGCTTTCGGCCGAACTGTTCTGCTGCTTTGCGCATGTCAATGTCGGTGGAAAGGGCGCCATCAATGGTGTGCCGCTCGCGGAGACGTGGGCTTTCCCGCCGATCGTCACCCTCAAGTATCACTTCGACAAGATCGGTGCGGTGCGTCCCTACGTCGGCGCCGGTGTGGAATACATCAAGTACTTCAATAGCAAGTCGGTTCTTGCCGGCAGCGACAGCGTGAAGTTCGGCGACAGCTGGGGCCCTGTGCTGCAGGCCGGCTTCGACCTCGAACTGGGCGGCGGCTGGTCGCTCGGTCTCGACGCCAAGTACGTCTGGGAGAAGACGGACCTGACGTTCTCCAACGCGGGCACGACGACGCTCACGACGAGCCATCACCTCGATCCGCTGCTGGTGACGGCCAACCTCGGCTATCGCTTCAACCTGGACGATCTTTTCGGTCGCCGCGCCAGCTATGTGCCGATGAAGTAAGCGGCGTGTCGGTCTGCTGAATCAAGGCCTCGGGCGTCGGTCCGGGGCCTTTTTTGCGTCACGTCTCGGATGCTTGCGCAGTTCCGCTCAGCGCCCGATCTATGCGGCACTGAAAGCAATTGTTGCGCGCCGACCGCACGTGCACGAACGCGACACGCTGGTCTGCAAGCAGGGTCTCTGCGCGGGCTGCGATCCGGCCGGTCTCCACGACACCGCCGGTGCCGTAGATGATCCTCTCGTCACCGTCGTAGCCACGGACAATGTACTCGGGGCTCGAAAGGATTTCCGGGATCGACGTGGTCAGGAATGCGCGCGGGCAGGGTCCGGCGTGCAGGAAGATGGGGCCGGTTTCCGCGTAGGGCTGCAGGGTCGAGAACGGCCGGTAGGCCAGTATGAGATAGGGTTCGCCTGCCCGTATCTGCTTCAGACAGTGCCGGCACGGCAACCCGCTGCCGTCTGAAACCCCGCGTTCGGGTAGGCGTCCATAGGCATCGTTCCCGCCAGTCTGAAAGTCCAGGGCGATGGCGGTCGGTATCCCTTCGATGACGTAAGGCATGGCTCATCTCCGATGTCGAGGCGCTATCGTCCCAGCGCCCGCCCTCGGAGGCGACCCGTTTCCTGCTCAGCCTCTACGATTCTGCCGGCGTCATTGCTGGCCGCGCGGGTAGATGATGATGGACAGATACTGCATCGGCGCTTCCACCAACGATTCCGGCCCGTGCCGCGCGACGGCATCGAACAGCAGTGCGTCGCCGGGCTCCAGCAGGTAGAGCCGATCCGCGTGCCGGTAGCGCACGCGCCCCGACAGCATGTAGATGAACTCCACCCCAGCATGGGAGAAGCTCGTGTAGGGTGCGGCGTCTTTCTTGAGCGTAATGAGGTAAGGCTCAACACTGATGGCCCCGGCAAGGCTGTGCCCGAGCAGGTCGTAGAGATGCCCTGCCTTGGTTCCGCGCCGCTCGATGCGCACGCCTGTTCCGCCTTTCACGAACGAGCAGTCGCGGCGCTCTTCCTCTTCGCGGAAGAGCTGGCTCATGGGCATGTTCAAGGATTGGGCCAGCGCCTTCAGCGTGGCGAGCGATGGCGAGATGCCGCCGTTCTCAATCTTGGACAGCATGCCGGTGGATATGCCGGCGGCGGCGGCTAGCTCCGCCACGGTAAGCCCGAGTGCCTTGCGTTGGCGGCGTACCTCCAAGCCGATTTCGGCTTCGAGGGAAGAGGCGGCCTCCGAGGGGGCGAGCGAACCGGTCTTGAGGTCCGGCGAGAGAAGGGCAACCCGCCGCCGTCGCTTTTCTTTCCGCCCTGCTGCACGAGCCATCGTACATCCCCCTTTCGACGCTTGCCGATGCAAGAGGGAAGGGGGAGCGCGTTTCCTGTCAAGAAACAATTATTCTCATTGATTGACAACTTGCTGCGCGCCATGCAACTGCAGTCCAAAAGCAACAGGCAAGAAGGCGAGGCGCCATGTGCGGGATCGTCGGTCTTTATCTCAAGGACCCGAAACTGGAGAAGAAGCTGGGCGAGATGCTGGAAGGCATGCTCGTCACCATGTGTGAGCGTGGGCCGGATTCGGCGGGCTTCGCCGTCTACGGCGCCGAAGCCAAGGGCGCAGTGAAGCTCACTGTGCGCGGCACTACCCAAACCGACCATGGCAAACTCGCGAAAGCCCTGGGCAAGGCCATCGACGAAACGGTGCCAGCGGTGGTGCACGACACACACGCAGTGTTGTCGGTGCCCGCGGCGAAGGAAGATGCGGCGCGTGCGGCGCTGGCTGCGATCGCGCCCGACGTATCGGTCGTCGGTGCAGGGCGGCGCATGGAAATCTACAAGGAGGTCGGCCGGCCGGATGCAGTGGCGCGGCGCTTCGAGCTTGCCAAGATGCGTGGCACGCACGCCATTGGCCACACGCGGATGGCGACGGAGTCGGCCGTGACGACGAACGGTGCGCACCCCTTTACCACGGGCCGCGACCAGTGCCTCGTGCACAACGGCTCGCTGTCGAACCACAATGCCCTGCGCCGCGAGCTGATGCGGGAAGGCATTACGTTCAAGACCGAGAACGATACGGAGGTGGCCGCGGGTTACCTCACCTACAAGCTGCGAGAGGGCGTTGGTCTGCGCAAGGCGCTGGAGTCGACGCTGACCGATCTCGACGGGTTCTTCACCTTCGTCGTGGGTACCGACACCGGCTTCGGCGTGTTGCGCGATCCCATCGCCTGCAAGCCCGCTGTTATGGCCGAGACCGATGCCTGGGTGGCGTTCGGCACGGAATACCGCGCGCTGGTCGACTTGCCGGGCATCGACAAGGCGCGCGTGTGGGAGCCGGAGCCCGCCACGGTCTACCTGTGGGAGCGGGCCTGATGCCGACGATCGACCTTGCCAAAAGTCCGCTGCGTGAACTCAACGCGGCTTTGCACGGCTTGAAGTCCGACACGAACGAGACGCACTGGCTCGTGAAAAATCCGCGCGGCCAGCATGCAATTGCCGTAGGCCTCGATGTGCCCGTTACCGTCGAGGTGGAAGGGAGCGTCGGTTATTACTGCGCCGGTATGAACAAGCAGGCCACCGTCATCATCAACGGCAGCGCGGGCCAAGGCCTTGCCGAGAACATGATGTCGGGGCACGTGCACGTGAAAGGCGATGCCTCCTCGGCGGCCGGCGCGACTGCATGCGGCGGCTTGCTGGTGATCGATGGCAACGCGTCGGCCCGTTGCGGTATCTCGCTGCGCGGCCTCGATATCGTGGTCAAGGGCAACGTCGGGCACATGTCCGCCTTCATGGCGCAGGCGGGCAACCTCGTGGTGCTGGGCGACGCTGGCGAGCATCTGGGCGATTCCATCTACGAGGCTCGCATCTACGTCCGCGGCGAGGTGAAGAGCCTCGGCACGGACTGCATCGAGAAGGAACTGCGCGACGAGCACAAGGCAGACCTGCGCCGGATTCTCGATGCGGCAGGCCTGCCGGACGTCGATGCTTCCGAATTCCGCCGCTACGGCTCTGCCCGCAAGCTCTACAACTTCCACATCGACAATATCGGGGACTACTGATGAGCGGCGACGAACGCTGGATCCACACGCCCCCGCGCTTCTCGGCCACTTTCGACGCGCATTCGATCGCCGAGATCCATCGCGCGGCGGCCACCGGCATCTATGACATCCGCGGCTTCGGCGCCAAGCGCAAGGTGCCCCATTTCGACAACCTGCTGTTCCTTGGGGCCTCCATCAGTCGCTATCCGCTCGAGGGATATCGGGAGAAGTGCGAGACGGAAGTCACGTTGGGCACCCGCTTTGCGAAAAAGCCGATCACACTCAAGATCCCCATCACCATCGCGGGCATGAGCTTCGGCTCGCTGTCGGCGCCGGCCAAGGAGGCGCTCGGGCGGGGTTCGTCGATCATGGGGACGTCGACCACCACGGGCGACGGCGGCATGACGGAGGAGGAGCGGGCAGCCTCCAAAACGCTCGTTTACCAGGTGCTTCCATCCCGTTACGGCATGGACCCGGACCAGCTGCGCCGCGCGGACGCGATCGAGATCGTGATCGGCCAGGGTGCCAAGCCCGGCGGTGGCGGCATGCTGCTCGGCCAGAAGATCTCGGAACGCGTTGCCAAGATGCGCACACTTCCGCAGGGCATCGACCAGCGGTCGGCCTGTCGGCATCCTGATTGGACAGGGCCCGACGATCTCGAAATCAAGATCATCGAGCTTCGAGAAATCACCGACTGGGAGAAGCCGGTGTACGTGAAAGTGGGGGCGGCGCGGCCCTACTACGATACCGCGCTGGCGGTGAAGTCCGGCGCCGATGTCGTCGTCCTCGACGGCATGCAGGGAGGCACGGCCGCAACGCAGGACGTGTTCATTGAGCACGTGGGCCTGCCGATCCTTGCAGCCATCCGCCCCGCCGTGCAAGCACTGCAGGATCTCGGCATGCACCGCAAGGTGCAGCTGATCGTGTCTGGCGGCGTGCGCAATGGCGCCGATGTCGCGAAGTGCCTTGCGCTGGGGGCAGACGCGGTATCGATCGGCACAGCGGCGCTGATCGCACTCGGTGACAACCATCCGCATCTCGCCGAGGAATACAAGAAGCTTGGCACCGTGCCCGGCGCCTACGACGACTGGCATGAGGGGCGCGACCCCGCCGGCATCACAACGCAGGACCCCGAGCTGACAAAGCGGCTCGATCCGGTGGCTGCAGGGCAGCGTCTTGCAAACTATCTTTCGGTTCTGACGCTGGAATGCCAGACGATTGCGCGTGCCTGCGGCAAGAGCCACGTGCATAATCTGGAGCCCGAGGATCTCGTGGCGCTGACCGTTGAGGCTGCGGCCATGGCGCAAATCCCGCTTGCGGGCACGAATTGGATCCCGGGCAAGGAAAACCGTGGCTGGTAGTCCTGCAGCAGGCGCACAGTGAGGGGATAGGCATGACACAGCTCAGCAAGATCGCGGCAGAGCGCGGCATCAAGTACTTCCTTATCTCCTTCGTCGACCTGTTCGGCGTGATGCGGGCCAAGCTCGTCCCGGCCACGGCGATACACCAGGTCGCCGAAGCTGGTGCGGGCTTTGCCGGCTTTGCTGCATGGCTCGACATGACGCCTGCCGACCCGGACGTTCTGGTGATGCCGGAGGCCGACAGCCTCGTGCAGCTGCCCTGGAAAAGAGACGTCGCGTGGATCACGGGCGATCTCATCATGGGCGGCAAGCCCGTGGTGCAGAACCCGCGACAGGTGCTGAAGAAGGCTGTCGCCGATGCGGCAGCGCTCGGCTACGAACTCAAGACCGGCGTGGAGTGCGAGTACTTCCTGATCAATGCCGACGGCACCGCGATTTCCGATCCCGCCGACCGGCAGGCCAAGCCCTGCTACGATCAGCAAGCACTCATGCGACGTTACGAGGTGGTGGCCGAGATCTGCGACAGCATGATCGAACTCGGCTGGTCGCCCTATCAGAACGATCATGAGGATGCCAACGGCCAGTTCGAGATGAACTGGAATTATGCGCCAGCGCTCGTCACGGCCGATCGCCACGCCTTCTTCAAGTACATGGTGAAGTCGATCGCCGAGAAGCACGGCCTGCGCGCAACGTTCATGCCGAAGCCTTTCATCAATCTCACGGGCTCGGGCTGCCATGTGCATGCCTCGCTCTGGTCGACGAAGACAGGCAAGAACGTGTTTGCGGAGGCTTCCGACGAGATGGGGCTGTCGCAGCTGGCCTACCAGGCAATCGGTGGCCTCATTCACTCGGCGGAAGGCCTCTGCGCCATCACCAATCCAACGGTGAACTCCTATAAGCGCATCAATGCGCCCGTCACCACCAGCGGCGCGACCTGGTCGCCGAACACGGTGACGTTCGGCGGCAACAATCGCACGCATATGATCCGCATCCCGGACGCGGGCCGGTTCGAGTTCCGGCTCGCCGATGGTGCGGCGAACCCCTATCTGCTGCAGGCCTCGCTGCTCGTCGCCGTGCTCGACGGGATTGCGAACAAGCGTGATCCGGGCAAGCGCCTTGATATCAACATGTATACCGATGGCCACAAGCTGGAAGGCGCAAAGAAGCTGCCTCTCAACCTGCTCGACGCTTTGCGGGCGCTTTCGCAATCGAGCGTCATGGAGAAGGGGCTCGGCGCTGGTGTCGTGTCGGCCTATCTGAAGCTGCGGCAGGCCGACTGGAATGCCTATGCGTCGCAGTTGACGGACTGGGAGAGGCAGACGACGCTGGATTGCTGAGCCTTGGTTTCCCCGCTTTCTCGAGCCCCGCGATGAAATATTCAGCCTTGTCGCTCGCCTGGAACGCGCTTTCCGGCCATGCGCGCTGGAAACCAGCTTGGCGCGATCCTGCCCCGCGCGACCACTACGATGTGGTCATCTGCGGCGGCGGCGGGCATGGGCTTGCCACCGCGCATTACCTTGCGAAGGTGCACGGCATCACGCGGGTGGCGGTTCTGGAAAAGGGCTGGATCGGGTCCGGCAATGCGGGTCGCAACACCACCATTATCCGCTCGAACTACCTGCTGCCGGAGAACGAGCCGTTCTACGAATGGTCGATGAAGCTGTGGGAGGGCCTGGAGCAGGACCTCAACTTCAACACCATGGTGAGCCAGCGCGGCGTTCTCAACCTCTACCACTCCGATGCGCAGCGCGATGCCTATGCGCGGCGCGGCAATGCCATGCGGCTGCACGGCGTCGATGCCGAGCTTCTCGACGCGGCGGCGGTGCGGCGCATGCTGCCATACCTCGACTATGAGAACGCGCGCTTCCCGATCCAGGGCGGCTTGCTGCAGCGTCGCGGCGGTACGGCACGGCATGACGCGGTGGTGTGGGGTTACGCGCGCGCTGCCGACAGCCGTGGCGTCGACATCATCCAGAACTGCGAGGTGAAGTCGATCCGCAGCAAGAACGGGCGCGTCGAGGGTGTCGAGACCACGCGTGGCTTCATCGGTGCCGGCAAGGTGGCGCTGGCACTCGCGGGCAGCACGTCGCTCGTTGCTTCAACCGCCGGCTTGCGGCTGCCGATCGAAAGCCACGTGTTGCAGGCCTTCGTATCGGAAGGCATCAAGCCCCTGATCGACTGCGTGGTGACGTTCGGGGCGGGCCACTTCTACATCTCCCAGTCCGACAAGGGTGGCCTCGTGTTCGGCGGCGACATCGACGGCTTCAATTCCTATGCCCAGCGGGGCGGTTTGCCGATCGTTGAAGACGTGTGCGAGGCGGGCATGGCGCTGATGCCGATGATTGGCCGCGTGCGCCTGCTGCGTAGCTGGGGCGGCATCATGGACATGTCCATGGATGGCTCACCCATCATCGATGCGACGCCGACGAAGGGCCTTTATCTCAACACCGGTTGGAACTACGGGGGCTTCAAGGCGACGCCCGCGTCAGGCTGGTGCTTTGCCCATCTCATCGCCACCGGTGATCCGCATCCGACCGCGCGCGGCTATCGCCTGGACAGGTTCAACACCGGCTACGTGGCGGACGAAAAGGGCGTCGGTGCCCAGCCCAACCTGCACTGACGTTTCGGGATTTCAAGGGGAAGCACGCAACGCCATGCGCATCGAATGTCCCTTCTGCGGCAGCCGCGACAGCCGCGAGTTCACCGTTATCGGCGATGCGGTTCTCATGCAGCGCCCGGATCCTACGGCGGTGGACGCGCAGCAGGCCTTCGCAACCTACCTGCACGAGCGCGACAACATCGCCGGGTTGCATCGCGAGCTGTGGTATCACGGCCCCGGGTGCCAGAGCTGGCTTGTGGTGACGCGTGATACATGTACGCACGCCGTGCGCGATGTGGCAGCAGCACGCGATGTTCCGCGCGGAGCGAGCGCGCCATGACCGAGGCACAGCGATACCGGTTGGCGCAGGGCGGCTTGATCGATCGCTCAAAGCCGCTGCGCTTTTCTTTCGACGGGCTCGACTATTCGGGCTTTCAGGGCGACACGCTGGCGTCCGGGCTCATTGCCAATGGCGTGCGGCTCGTGGGGCGCAGTTTCAAGTATCATCGTCCGCGCGGCATCTTCACGGCCGGGTCGGAGGAGCCCAACGCGCTGGTGGAACTGCGCACGGGCGACCGGCGAGAGCCTAACACGAAGGCGACAACGATCGAGCTCTACGAGGGGCTCGAGGCGCAGAGCCAGAACCGGTGGCCGTCGCTGGGCATGGATATTCTCGCTGCCAACCAGCTGCTGGCGCCCGTGCTTCCAGCGGGCTTCTACTACAAGACTTTCATGTGGCCCCGCGCCTTCTGGGAGAAGGTGTACGAGCCCGTGATCCGCCGCGCCGCCGGACTTGGAAGGGCTGCGGAAGCCGCTGATCCGGATCACTACGAGCAGGCCTATGCCTTCTGCGACGTGCTGGTGGTAGGCTCGGGACCTGCAGGTCTCGCTGCTGCGCTTGCGGCGGGCCGGGCGGGCGCGCGCGTCATATTGTGTGAGGAAGAGGCGGCCTTGGGCGGGCGGCTTCTGTCGGAGCAGCAGCTGATCGACGACGCCCCTGCGCATGCGTGGGCAGCCGCCGCTCAACGCGAGCTGGAAAGCCTTGCGGAAGTCCGCATCATGCCGCGCACCAGCGTGTTTGGAGTCTTCGACGGTGGCACCTATGGCGCCGTGGAGCGGGTTTCCGACCACGTGCTGAAGCCGCTTACGCACATGCCGAGGCAGCGCCTCTGGCGCATCCTAGCCAAGCGTTGCGTGCTGGCAGCCGGAGCGATCGAGCGGCCCATCGCCTTCGCGGGCAACGACAAGCCCGGCGTGATGCTGGCGTCGGCTGTGCGCACCTATATCAATCGTTATGCAGTAGCGCCGGCCCAGCGGCTTGCGGTCTTCACCAGTTGCGACGACGGCTGGCGCACGGCACAGGCTGCGACGCTTGCGGGTCTCGAGGTTGCCGCGGTGATCGATGCGCGCAGCGAAGTGGCCCCAGAAGTGCGCGCGCTGGCAGGCAACAAGGCCCGCGTCCTTCTCGACGCGCGCGTGACGGGCGTGGGCGGCTTTCGCGGTGTGGAGAAGATCAAGGTCGAAGTGCCTGGTGGAGGCGCCACGATCGCGGCCGATGGCCTGGCCGTCACGGGCGGCTGGAATCCGAACATCGCGCTGAGTTCGCATCACGGTTCGCGTCCCAATTGGGACGAGCGGCTTGCGGTGTTCACGCCCGGCACATGCCCTGAAGGCATGGTGGTGGCGGGCGCCGCGCGTGGCAGGTTCGGTCTGGCGGAGTGCCTTGCGGATGGCGCCGCCGCAGGCGCCTTGGCCGCAGAATCGCTCGGCTTCAAGCCTGTAACGAAGCCTCTCCCCAAGGCGGAGGACGAGGCGGCGGGTTGCATGGCGCTCTGGCACGTGAGGGGCAGCGGCGGGAAAGCCTTTGTCGACCTGCAGAACGATGTGACCGCAAAAGACGTCTTGCTCGCCAACAGGGAAGGCTACCGGTCTGTCGAGCACCTCAAGCGCTATACCACGCTCGGCATGGCAACCGACCAAGGCAAGACGGCCAACGTCGTGGCCCTCGGCGTGCTCGCCGAAGCGCGCGGGCAGGCGGTGCCGGAGATCGGCACCACGCGCTTCCGTCCGCCGTACGTGCCGGTGGCGATTGGTGCGCTCGCTGGCCATCATCGCGGCCGTGATTTCCGGCCAACGCGCCTCACGCCGACGCATGCCTGGGCCCAGGAGCAGGGGGCCGTGTTCGTCGAGGCGGGGCCGTGGCTGCGCGCGCAATACTATCCGCGCGATGGTGAGCGGGACTGGCTCGAGACGGTGTCGCGCGAGGTGCTGAGCGTCCGGCGCAGTGTCGGCTTCTGCGATGTCTCTACCCTGGGCAAGATCGATGTGCAGGGGCCAGACGCCGGCAAGTTCCTCGATCGTCTCTACATCAATACGTTCTCGACACTCGCCATCGGCAAGGCGCGCTACGGGGTGATGCTGCGCGAAGACGGCTTCGTTATGGATGACGGCACGACGGCGCGACTGGCAGCCGACCGCTACATCATGACCACGACCACGGCCAACGCGGTGAAGGTCTTCCAGCACATGCAGTTCTGCCATCAGGTGCTGTGGCCGGAGTTGGACGTGCAGTTCATCTCGGTCTCGGACCAGTGGGCGCAGGTGTCCATTGCCGGCCCGAAAGCGCGTGCCACGTTGCAGCGTATCGTCGATCCGGCCTTCGATATGTCCAACGAGGGACTGCCCTACATGGGTGCCGCGGAGACGACGGCGATGGGGGGCGTGCCCGCGCGGCTCTTCCGCATCTCGTTCTCGGGCGAGCTTGCCTATGAGATTGCGGTTCCTGCCGGATATGGCGATGCGCTGGCGCGTCGCCTGATGCAGGCGGGCGCCGAGTTCGGCATCACGCCCTACGGCACCGAGGCGCTGGGCGTCATGCGCATCGAGAAGGGACACGTCGGTGGCAACGAGATCGACGGTCGCACGACGGCGGCGGATCTCGGTCTCGGGCGCATGATGTCGAAGAAGAAGGACTATATCGGGCGTGTGCTTGCAGGCCGGCCGGCACTGGTGGCCCCCAACCGCATGCAGTTTGCGGGTTTCAAGCCGGTGGATCCAGCGGCACGGCTGCGGGCAGGAGCGCATTTCCTGCCGCTTGGCGCTGCAGCGGAAGCGGCCAACGACGAGGGTGTCATGACGTCCGTTGCTTATTCACCGTTGCTCGGGTCGTGGATCGGCCTTGGCCTCGTGAAGAGCGCTTCGTCGCGCATCGGGCAGCGCGTGCGCGCGTACGATCCCGTTCGCAACGGCGACGTCGAGGTCGAGATCTGTGCCCCGTGTTTCTTCGATCCAGCGGGGGAGAGGCTCTATGGTTGAGATGCTTCGCGCGCGATCTGGGTTGGAGGCAATCATTGCGCCTGGGCGGTATGGCCGCAGTGCCGGTGCTGCCGGCGTTAGCTTGCAGGCTTGTCGTCCGCGCGCCTTCGCCACGCTGATTGCGCGCAAGGGCGGCCTCGATGCGACGCTGGCTGGCATCCGCGATGCGTTCGGCATCGCGCTCCCGCCGGCGTGCAGGCGGGTGCAAGTGGATCGCATCGCGTTCGCCTCGAGCGGGCCGTCGCATTGGCTTGGGATGGCTGAGGGCGAGACGGGGGCTTCTTTCGAGAAACGACTGCGAGAGGCCGTGGGCAGCGCGGCTTCCGTGACGGATCAGTCGGACAGCCGCATCGTGTTTCGTCTGGCCGGCGCTTTCGCACGCGATGTGCTCGCAAAGGGTGTGCCCATCGACCTGCATCCCAAGGTGTTTACGGCCGGCGCGTGCGCTTCCACGCTGTTGGGCTATACAGGCGTGCAGCTTTGGCAGCTCGACGAAGGGCCGTCGTACGAACTGGCGGTCGCACGCAGCTACGCCGAGGGCGCTTGGCGGTTCCTATTGGATTGCGGGGCCGAATACGGCGTCGATGTGCAGGCGCCGGCCTGATTCGCCTGAAACAAAATAGTCAGCAAACCACGCATCTCCTCCCGCGCGTGAGCGAGGCAGATGAGAACGCACGCGAATTTCGCCTTCTGTCGATCGCTGTTACGGTGAAGCTGCAAACTGATATTATGCGCGCGTCCCGAAGCTTGTTGGCAGTTGCGAGCGGGAGTTTTTATGAATGCGGGAGAGAATTTCAATGTGCAAAACATGTGATGCGGCCGACATCAACCGCCGGGCGCTCTTGCTTGCGGTGGGCGCCGGTCTTGCGGGAAGCGTGCTATCCTCGGCGCCGGTATTTGCCGCGGGTGGTCCGACGACCACGGTGAAGCCCGACGAGGCGCTCGCCAAACTCAAGGAAGGCAACGCGCGCTACGTGTCGGCGCCGGAGGTCTGCTCGGCAGATCTCGGCAAGAAGCGCACGAATGTGGCCCAGGCGCAGACCCCCTGGGCGACGATCATCAGCTGCGCCGACAGCCGCGTGCCGCCCGAGCTGCTTTTCGGAGGCGTGGGCCCTGGCGAACTTTTCATCGCGCGCAATGCCGGTAACATGGTGGATACGGCCACCATGGGCACGGTCGAGTATGGCGCTGCCGTTCTCGGCATCCCGCTCATCCTGGTGCTCGGGCATGAGCGCTGCGGCGCCGTGGCTGCGGCGTGCGACGTCGTTACGAAAAAGGCCACGTTCCCTGGCTCCATCATGCCCATGGTGAAGGCCATCGTGCCGGCGGCAGAGGCCATGAAAGGCAAACCCGGTGACTTCGTGGACAACGCCATCCGTGAGAGCGCCAAGAGAACGGCGCAGCAGGTCGCCAGCAAGAGCAAGATCGTCGCCGACCTGGTGAAAGCCGGCAAAGTGAAGGTGATCGCCGGCCGTTATGACCTCGACGACGGCAAGGTCGAGTTCCTGTAGGGAACTCTTACTGCGAGCAAGCCGGGCAGCGCGCATTGTGCTGCCCGTTTGACGGCTACTTGGCGGAGGCCCGGTTCGCTTCGGCAACGCCTACAACTGCATTGTGCAGCTTGGGCAGCGCGAAATTGGCTACGGGGAGCCGAAGGTTGCCTTCTACCATCGCTTCTCGATCAGGAACAAACACTCGGTGCAGGCGCTCATCGATACGGTTTCATCGTGGAAGGTGCGCCACATCATCATGAGCCACGGTGATATCGTCGAAAGTGACGATGCTGCGCAGCTGTTCGCCGCGGCGTGGGCGCGCTTTGCCGACTGACGAGGTGTGAGCCGCACTGGTGGTGACGCGTTCCGCGTGTGCGACATCTGCGGTAGCGCGGGGCGATGACGCGCCTGGTCAGGTCCGCGGGGTGTCCGCCGCTCGCTCGAGCCTTGAAATGCCCAGCATGTATGCCGTGATCTTGTCGATAATACGCTTCGGAAGCATGGTAGAGGCCCAGGCCTCGATGCGGTCGGGAACGATTGCGTAGCGCACCTTGGGGCTTGGGATGGTCAGCACCCTGTGCACGAGCGCTGCCACCTTCTCTGGCGGCAGTCCGGTTTTCTCCATGGTGGCTGTCAACTCGCGGGCCTTCTGTAGCGCGGAGAAATAGGGCGAGGCCACGTTGCTCGCGTAGTCGGTCTCCTCGGCCTTGGCCCAGATCGGCGTGCGCACCACGCCGGGGCCGATGACGATCACGTCGATCCCGTAGAGCATGAGTTCGCGGCGCAGGCTTTCGGACAAGCCCTCGAGCGCATGCTTGGATGCAACGTAGGCGCCCATGAAGGGGTCGCCGCGCTTCCCTGCGACGGAACTCATCATCACGATGCGGCCCGGCGGGCCCGTCAGCGCTCTGTCGGCGCCCAGCAGCGGGGCGAACGCCTGCGTTACGATGATGGGGCCCATGACGTTGACATCGAGCTGGCGCCGGAAGTTGGTGGGTGCCACTTCGAGGATCGGACCAGGCACGGCCATGCCGGCATTATTCACGAGGCCCGCCAGCGTACTGCCGCCAAGTTTTGCACGAACCTGACCGGCGGCTTTGGTGACGGCGGCTTCATCAGTCACGTCGAAGACGAGGGGGGTGAATGCGGAACCCAGTTCCCGCGCTAGGTCATGCCCGTCGGCTTCCCTGCGCACGCTTCCAAAGACGTGGAAGCCACGGCTGGCCAGGAGCTTTGCCGAGGCCCTGCCGATGCCGGTCGAGACCCCCGTTACGACGACGCACTTCATTGTCCTGACTTTCTCCTCGGCTGGGCCACTGCCGGCGCCAGTCTGTCACGCAAGCGCATAATTGTACTGGCACGGCCGTCCTTTGGAAACGGCAACAGTACAATGCAGGTGCCGCCCGACTTGTGGCTCACACCACCTTGATCACGTCGGCAATCTCCCGCTCGATGGCGGTGGCGAAGAATTGCGCAAGCTTCTCGTGGCTCGCCTGCAGCGCGCTCGCCTTGCGCCAGACCATGCCGACGTGGCGGTAGAGAGCCCGACCGTGCAGCTCAAGCACCTTGAGGCTGGGATCGGTCATGATCTCGCGCCGCACGTAGAGGCCAGGCAAGAACGTCATGCCCAGTCCCATCACCACCATCTCGCGCAGGGTGTCGAGGCTGGTGCCCTCGAAGTCATAGCGCAGACGCGCCCCGAATTCTTCGCACAGCCCCACGACAACATCGTGCAACTGGTGGCCCCGGCCCAAGGCGAGCACGTCCTGATTGGCGAGGTCGGCACGCTGGACAGATTTCAGGGGCGCAAGCGGATGATCGGCGCCCACCACGAGTAACAGCGGTTCGCGGAAAAGGGACTGCGAGACGAGGTCGGCGCCAGATACGGGCAAAAGCGTTATGGCGAGGTCGAGGCTGCCTTCCTCGAGCGCGCGCGGCAAAGTCTCGGGCAGTTCTTCGCGGATATAAAGCCGTAACTCCGGGAACGCCTTGTGCAGGCTCGGCAGCACCAGGGGCAGGAGATAGGGCCCGATGGTGGGTGGCAGGCCGAGGCGAAGCACGCCCGCCAGTTCCTTGCCTCCACTTGCCGCCAGCTGCCGGATCTCGTTGCTGTCGCGCAAAATGCGGCGGGCGATCGCTACAACCTGCTCTCCAAGCGGCGTGAGCAGCACGCGCGACCGGCCTCGCTCCACAAGCTGGGTGCCAAGCCGCTCCTCCAACGCCTTGAGTTGCTCGCTGAGGGTTGGTTGCGTGGTGTTCGTGCGTTCTGCCGCGCGCCTGAAGTTGAGCGTGTCGGCAATTGCAACCAGATATTCCAACTGCCTGATATTAGGCACGCCTGCCCCCTGCGCCGCATATGCACCCACTGTGGCTCATATGGGGTGCCTTGGCGACCGGAAAAGCCCGATCGAAAACTCCGATGGGCTGCCGATCACCTTGCGATTGGAAATCGCCCTTTGCGGCTCCTAGCTTTAGGGCACGCGAACGCATCATTGTTCGAAGCAGACAGACGAAACGGGGCGGACTGGAGCCCCATCAGGAGAAACCACAATGTTCGATCTTGGTAAGCTGACGGAGACCATCGGCGGCCTCTTCTCGGGGGGCGCAGGGCCGGCTGAGCTGGAAGGTGGGCTGGTGCAACTTCTCAGCAACGCAGGCATCGACCCTGCGCTGCTCGATGGGCTCAACCAGGAGGAAATCATGAACCTTCTCAGCCAGCATGGCATCGATCCGGGAACGCTCGACCTTAGCCAAATCAGCAATCTGGTCCAGGAAAACGGGCTTGGCGGCAATCTCGCCGAAGTGGCTCAGTCCTGGCTCGATCGGGCCCGGGGGTAACCCCGGGATTGCGCCTGCACATTCCAGAAAGCACGCAAACGTTTCAGGGAGGAGATCGAATATGTCGACGAGAGAAAGCAAGCTTCACGCTCTTAACGTGGCGCAGGTTCGCCGCACGCACAACGATCTGGCTCCTGCCGCGCGCCAGTCCGCGATCGAATACCTCGAGTGCCTCGTGGCGACGGCGGCCGACGTTTCGATGGCGGCACGGCAGGCGCACTGGAACGTAAGGGGCCCTGCATTCCTGCCGTTGCATGAAATGTTCGGAGAGATCGCTGACAAGATCCTCCACCACGTGGACGAGCTGGCAGAGCGCTCGGCGGCACTGGGCGGAATTCCACGCTGCTCGGCGCAGTCGGTCGCGGCCGGCAGCGTGCTGAAACCCTATCCGAACTTCTGCTTCGATGGCGCAGAGCACATCGAGCAGCTGTCGCAGCGGCTTGCCGTATTGAGTACGGCTCTGCGCCAGGCGAGCGTCGACCTCGAGGGAAGCCGCGACCCCGTGACGGCGCATATCATGGTTGAGGCGTGCGCGACTGTGGAACACATGCTCTGGAAGCTCGAGAGCCATCTGGCTGTCGACGATGATGATCGTATCCGCAAGGCTGGTGGTGCCTGACGAGGAGTGAATTCGACGCGGGGACGGTGGGAGTTCCGCTCCGTCCCCCATTGGCTCCCTGTCAGCGCTGCCTTGAAGACTTCACGAAAGAGGGAAAATGCTTCGATTATCCGATGTCCGCGGGCGCGTTGCTGCGCCCGGCGGTGAACTTGCGCGCGCGCCGATCAATCGCTCGTCGGCGGGCCTCGCTTTGATGCTCGGTGCTTTCTTCGTCATCTCCGTCCCGATCACCTCGCAAGCCGGTGCAAGCGATCCGCAAAGTCAGGCCCGGGACGAGATCCATATTCGCATCGATGAGCGGGGCATTCGTGCCGCCGGCATCAGCACGACGTCGCCGGACGCCGATGCGCAGGAACAGGCGCTGGTCTTCCCCGGCAATGTCGTGGTGCCACCGCACCAGGCGAGCGTCGTGGCTTCGCCCGTGGCCGGCATGGTCGAGGAGATCCTGGTGGCGCAGGACGAGCCGGTGAAGGCCGGACAGGTGATCGCGAAGCTGCGTTCGCCGCGGGTGGTTGAGGCCCAGCATCTCTACCTGGCGGCGCTGACTGATGAACGGCTCGCCAGCGAAAAGTTGCGCCGCGCCGATATTCTCTTCAAGGCCAAGGCGATGTCGGAGGCGCAATTGCTGCTCGCGCGCGGAGAGGCAGACCATGCGCATGCGCGCGTGGATGAGCGGCTGCAGATCCTCCAGCTGATGGGCGTGAGTGCGGCCGATATCGAGGAACTGCGCACCGGGCGAAAGATTACGAACATCATCGACATCCACGCACCGAAGGATGGCACGATCATCGCGCGTAACGTCAATCAGGGAACGCGGGTGGAGGAGGCTGCGGCACTGTTCACGATCGCGACTCTTTCTCCGCTGTGGGTCAACATACAGGTGCCGACGGCGCGCATGATGGCCCTTCAGGAGGGCTCGAAGGTGTCGCTGCCTGCACAGGGTGCGAAGGGGCGCGTGATCCGCATCGGCCGGACCATCGATCCTGTCACACAGTCGATCGGTGTGGTGGCGGAGATCGATACCAACAAAGGTAGCGTGCGCCCTGGCCTGGCCGTCAATGTCAGTGTGCATGTCAACGGTGCCGCGGGCGAGCGCTGGTCGATTCCCGTGGCGTCCGTCGTCCGCCATCGCGGACGCTCGTGGATCTTCGTGCAAGGCAAGGAAGGCTTTACCGCGAAACCCGTGGAAGTGGTCTCCGAGGCGGGGCAGCGTGCGTCCATCCGTGCGGATCTGAATGCGTCGGACCGCATTGCCATGCAAGGCGTGCTTGCCCTGGCGGCGGAACTCGCCGAGAACGACGAGCGCTGAACCATGATCCCACGATTGGTGCAATTGGCGCTTCGCCAGCGCTTGCTGGTGATCATAGCAGCGCTCGGTCTCGCGGCCTGGGGCGTGTTCTCCTACCGGAGCATGTCGATCGACGCCTTCCCCGATGTTTCTCCGGTTCAGGTGCTGGTTTCCATGCGCGCGCCGGGGCTTACGCCGGAAGAGCTCGAAAGCCGGGTGACGAACCCCATCGAGATCGCCATGCGTGGCATCCCGCATCTGGAGCGCATGCGCTCAACCACGCGGTACTCGGTCACGCTGATGACGTTCGAGTTCGCAGCCGGCACGGACATCTTCTGGGCCCGTGCGCAGGTGAACGAACGACTGCAGGAGGTGCGCGACATTCTTCCCTCGGGCACGAGCGGCGGACTGGCGCCGATCGTCACGCCGCTTGCCGAGATGCTGATGTTCACGCTTCGCGCGGACGGGCTGAGCCTCGAGCAGCAGCGGACCTTGGTCGACTGGGTCATCCGCCCGGGGCTGCGCGGCTTGCCCGGCGTTGCAGACGTCAACGTGCTGGGCGGCGAAGTGCGCAATTTCGAAATCGTGCCGAATGCGCCCGCCATGGCGGCGCGTGGCATAACCACCCAAATGCTGGAAACTGTGCTCGTCGCCAACAATCGTAACGATGGCGCGGGCCGCGTGCGCAGCGGCGAGGAGGCGCTTCTGGTGCGTTCGGAGGGGCGCATGCGGACGCTCGACGACGTGCGCAACACGGTCGTTGCGGCCCGTGCATCCGGCATCGTGCGCGTATCGGATATTGCGGACGTGCGCTATGGCGCGATGCCGCGCAACGGCGTCGTCACGCGCGACGGTGAGGGAGAGGCGCTCTGGGTGCTGGTACTCGGCCTGCGCGGCGCCAATGCCGAGACCGTTGTCACGGGCGTGAAGAAGCGGCTTGCGGAGCTGCAGCCGCAGCTGCCGGCCAATACGTCGGTCGAAATATTCTACGACCGCAGCGAGCTGATCGGTAAAGCCGTATGGACGGTGCAAAAGGTGCTGCTCGAGGCCATCGTGCTGGTTCTCGTGCTGCTGGTTCTATTCCTCGGCAATCTGAGGGCCGCGCTCGTGGTGGCCATGATCCTGCCGCTCGCCGTGCTGGCGACATTCGCGATCATGAAGGGATATGGGCTTTCGGCGAATATCATGTCGCTGGGTGGCCTTGCGATCGCAATCGGCCTGCTGGTCGACTGTGCGGTCGTGATCGTGGAGAACGTGGAGCATCGACTCGCGCATCTCTCAAAGCCCGACCTTGCTACGCGCCTGAGGACGACGCGGGATGCGGTGCGTGAAGTGGCCCCGCCGCTGGTGACGGGCGTTGCCATCATCATCATCGTGTTCCTGCCGCTGCTCTCGCTGCAGGGCCTGGAAGGCCGGCTGTTCGCGCCTGTGGCCCTGACGATTGGGTTTGCGCTGGCAGCGGCTCTGATCCTGTCGCTGACGGTGATCCCCGCAGTCTCTGCATCGGTGCTCAAAAGCGGCGTGACGCACGAACCTTGGCTCATTCGCAAGCTGCACGCCTGGTATGACCCGCTGCTGGAGCGTGTCGTTGCACGGCCGGTGCTGGTGGCCGCTCCCGTCGCGCTGAGCCTTATCGTCGCCATGCTCGTCTATCCGCGGATCGGCCAAACCTTCCTGCCCGTGATGGATGAGGGCACGCCGGTGGTGACGGTGCGCAAGCATCCGACGATCTCCATCGATGAGACGGCGCAAATGGACTTGCGAGTGCAGCGGCATCTGATGGAGCGCGTGCCCGAGATCCGCCGGGTGATGGCGCGCGCGGGGGCCGACGACCTGGGTCTCGACCCGGTGGGGCTCAATGAATCCGACATGTTCTTCACCCTGGCGCCGCAAGCACAGTGGCGCAAGCGCGACAAGGCCTGGGTGATGAGCGAGATCCGACGGGCGCTTGAGGAGATTCCCGGCATCACGTTCGCCTTTGCCCAGCCCATCGACATGCGCGTGCAGGAAATGATCATCGGTGCGCGTGGTGACGTGGTGGTGAAGGTTTTCGGCGAGGATATCGGGGAGTTGAACCGTCTTGCCGGTGCCATCGCAGGCGAAATTCGCAAGGTTCCCGGGGCGTCCGACGTATTCGCCTTGCGTAACGAGGGCATGCGTTACCTTACCATCACCGTCGACCGCGCGAAGGCAGGGCGTCTCGGCCTCAATGCGGTCGATGTGCAGGACGCGATACGCGTGTGGGTTGACGGACGCCAGATCGGCGTCGTGCTCGAGGGCGCGCGGCGCATTCCGATCGCAATCCGCGGCGAGGCGGACCTGCGCGTGGCCTCATCGAACCTTGCCCGCCTGCCTGTTGTCGTGCCTTCAGGTGGCACGATCGAGCTGGCGCAGATTGCCGATATCCGCGTGGAGGACGGACCGATCCAGGTCATCCGCGAGGACGGACAGCGGTTCGCGACGGTTCTCGCGAACGTGCGTGGGCGCGATCTCGTCGGCTTCGTGACAGATGCGCAGGCGGCAGTTTCTGCCCAGGTCGCGCTGCCGGCAGGCTATACGCTCGACTGGGGTGGCCAGTTCGAGAACCAGCAGCGTGCGTCTGCGCGCCTTGCCGTGGTGGTGCCGATTGCACTGGCCGGCATCTTCCTGCTGCTGTTCGTCACGTTCGGGTCGGTGCGGCAGGCAGCGCTCGTGTTCTGTAACGTTCCCTTCGCCACGATCGGCGGCGTGATCGCACTGTGGGCTTCTGGCGAAATGCTTTCTGTGCCGGCATCAGTGGGCTTCATCGCGCTGATCGGTATCGCGGTTCTCAACGGCGTGGTGCTCATCTCGTGCATCAACGAGTATGCAGGCCAGAAGGAGATGACGCTTCGCGAGGCGGTGATCGAGGGCAGCAAGCGTCGCCTGCGCCCCGTGATGCTCACGGCCGCCATCGCAGCGCTCGGCCTCGTACCCTTCCTGTTCGCGACGGGGCCCGGTGCCGAGATCCAGCGGCCGCTCGCGTTCGTGGTGATTGGCGGTCTGGTCAGTGCGACCGCACTGACGCTGCTGTTGCTGCCGGTTCTCTACCACCGCTTTGGCGTGCCGGGCGCTTCGCGGACTGAGAGCGAGGCACAGGCGGATCCGCCCCCGCAGGAAAAGCTTGCGGCGTGAAGCCCTGCGTTGTCCGGAAGACCAGCATATGCGCGCTGACGTGCGCATATGCTGGTCAGGTCAAGGTTTTCGCGTCGAGAACAGCCTGCGCCCATTGCTCGGGCCGCTCCTGCGGAAGGTTGTGGCCTGCTTCCAGGAAAACGCGGTGCTGGTGGGGACCGGTGAACTTGGCCTTGTGATGCGCGGTGCTGCCACTGACACCATCCGCGTCTCCGTCGATCGTGATGGCCGGTACGGTGATGGGCGGCTGTGCCGTCAGTCGCGTCTCGATGTGTGCGACGGCGGGGTCGCCCGGAACGAGGCCGTAACGATGGCGGTAGGAGTGAACCACCACCTCGACGAAATCCGGATTGTCAAACGAGGTCGCTGTGCGGTCGAAGGTTGCAGGATCGAATTGCCATTTTGGAGACCACATGCGCCATAGCAGCTCGGTGATGCCGCGCCGGTTCTGGGCCAGTCCACGGCGTCCGCGCTCGGAGTGGAAGTAGTACTGGTACCAGAGCGCCGCTTCCTGCTGCGGGGATGCCGGCTCCCAGGATCGCGCAATGTTCTGGATGTTGTAGGAATTGCCGGAGATGAGCGCGCTGACCCGCTCCGGCCATAGGCACGAGACGATGCAGGCGGCGCGACCGCCCCAGTCGTACCCGCCAAGCACCGCCCGATCTATGGCGAGAGCGTCCATGAGCGCCAGCATGTCCGCGGCGAGCGCGGCCTGCTCACCGGAGCGCGGCGTTTCGGTGAAGCGGAAGGTTGTAGGCCCGTAGCCCCTGAGATATGGCACAATAACGCGCGCGCCTTCCGCCGCCAGAAGGAGAGCGGCCTGGTGGAACGCCTCGACATCGTAGGGAAAGCCATGCCCCATGATGCAGGGCCACCCATCCAGTGGGCCATACTCGCGGTAGACGACGTCCAGCGCGCCTGCCGTGGCGCTTCTCAGCGTGAATGTGCCCGCCGAAGGCGGTGGCTCGCGCTGTGCGCCGGGCGGGGCATGTTCATGTCCGCCTGGCTCGTTCTGCTGTCCCTGAACGATCGCGCTTTTCGGCTTGGCCTTTCGCACCATGGTCTTGTTTCCATTCTGCACGCGATGCGACTGTCAGGACCGCGGCAAGCCACACCTGGCTGCGGAATCCCTGCTCGCCGGTTCAGCGAGGGCAACCCCTGCGACGCTCCCAGCTTATGATCGCATTCACCGTGGATTGAGCGCCCGGCGATAACTGCCCATACGGCGGGAAGCAGCCCTTGCCGAAGGCGGCAATCCCGCGCGCAGTCTTGAAGCAGTGACCGTGCTGGGCGTAGATCAAATTGCGCTGGTACCAGAGTTGGTCGCAGGAATAGCCTGAGAAATCCTGCGCGCTTGTGACATGGCTGGTGCTGACAAGCGCCGTAGTGGCGAGCACACCGATTGCAAAGGCCGTGACAATGCCTTTTCGCATTTCATTCCTCCTCCATGGATCAACGGCAGCGCGATACTCACGCGCTTCATCCCGAGCAGGGTTCATCTACACATGTCCTCCTGCACCTTGAAGGAGACGCTCGTTGCCCCGCCGAGCATTGTCAGGTTTGTTTGTGCGCGGCCGGGGGCCGCTTGCATGACAATGGTGGCCGCGAGCACGGCCATCGAGATCATTGCGCGCTTGATGTTGTTCCCCGCCCGGTTCTGCAGGCCTTGACACAACGAAGCCCTCTAGGCTTTCCCCGGTCGCACGCCAAGTGTGCTCACAGAGAAAGCCTGGAGATTTTGTTGAAGGTACTGCCCGCCAACGGCAGCGGGGTGCCCTGGATTTCCATCGCGGCGCTCTTGGCAAACGGTCGCTTAGCGGCAACGCCTAAGTATTATACAATATTGCAGCCCATCAAGGGAATGGCAACTCGAAATCCCAGCGTCCGCCAGTTCTCGCTTTGGCAGCAGTGTTTTCCGTCGGAGCAGAGCAGCCGCTTTCCTTCGAAGATGCTGAGCATTTTTCTGGCTTTTTCATTTCCTTCTGCGCTTATCGGGATGCGCTGGGTGCAGGCACAGATGGTCGGTTGGCTGTGTCATGTAGAGGTACGCGAGAAAGGGCTGCGCTGCGCGCAAGCGGCTCATCAACGGCGAGGCGGAGCGACCTGCAATTTGCCCCATGGCTCCGGTGCCTCCACGAAAGGCGCGACATGAAGAAGGCGAAGCTTGTGACAAGCGGATATCATGCTCTCCGACGCGGCGCTCTCTCAGAGGTCAATCAATGCGCGTCTTGAAGGCCGCAGCCATCATCATGGCGGTCATGTCGCTTATTCTGGTTTGGATTGGCGCGCCTCAGCAGATGTGGCGCACTTGGCGCATTTCTTTGAACCCTGCAACGACGAGTGGATACATCACCAAGGTCGACTGCCCGGACCATGGCTTCCTCTCGTTTTCATTTCCCATTGGCGGTGTCAGCTATGTCGGCGCGACGCCGGATTTCCATGGGCGATGCCAAGATGCGACTGTCGGCCAGCGTGTTCATATCTATTTCGCGCGCAGCGCGCCGGCTATCCACTATGCCACTTTTGATGATGGCCGTGGTGTGGCTCCTTCGGATGTTCTGCGCGGGCAATTGATCGCAGCGTCCATCCTCTTCTGCTTGGTCCTGCCTTTGATCGTCATCCTCTACATCGTCATTCAGAGGATGCGGCGGTCTACGCTGCTGCGCGAATAGGGAAGATGCTACTGCTACAGTTCGTTTGAAGTTTTCTCTCGCGGTTGGCGTAGGGTCGGGGTGATGAACGATGGATTTGCTCCAGCGTCGTTGAAGTATGTCGGCTCGGTGCTAGAATGGCTATGTCCGGATGCCATGCATGGAGTGGGTTGTTCAGCCAAGGGGTCCATTACCTCGAATAGAACACTACGTGCTGCTGGGGCAAGGGACGATCAGCGCAGTCAAGATATCAGGTGGAGATGCATGAAGGCGGTATTCGTAAATCGGTATGGCGGGCTCGATGCGCTTTCCTATGGTGATGTGCCCGATCCCGTTCCGCAGTCTGGAGAGGTGCTCGTCGATATTCATGCAGCGAGCGTCAATGCCGCCGACGTCAAGGTGCGTGAGGGCGATACCAAGAACACCTCCACACCACGCGCTGACATGTTTCCCTGCATCCTTGGTCGCGACTTCTCCGGCGTCGTCGTTGCCAAGGGAGCAGGTGCCGTTGATCTCGAAGTCGGCCAGCCCGTGTTCGGTGTGCTCGCGCCCGGTCGGGACGCAACCTACGCAGAGAAAGTGTCGGAGAAGGCGGCGATTCTCTGCCCCAAGCCCGAAACCCTCTCACACATCGAGGCTGCCGCAATCGCGCTGATCGGTCTGACCGCGATCGTATCCCTGGAAGAAACGTTGAAGCTGCAGCGCAAGGAGACGATCCTGATCCAGGGAGGCGCGGGTGGCGTCGCGAGCTACGCTATCCAATTGGCAAAGCACATCGGCGCCAGGGTGATTACGACCGCGAGCCCGGCGAACCATGACTACGTGAGGTCTCTCGGGGCCGATGAAGTCGTCGACTACACCAAGGTCGATTTCACGCAGGCTGTACGCGATGCCGATGCGGTGTTCGAGACCGTCGGCGGGGATGTTGCATTGCGCTCATATGCTTGCCTCCGTCCGGGTGGTCGCATTGCATTCATCGGGTCGGGTCCATCGGCGCCGCCGTCACCGCGTTCCGACGTCACCGCCCTGCGCCCGGCTGTCGGCCGCGAGCGGCGCCACCTGAAGCGGATCGTAGAATTGCACGAGACGGGTGTCGTGCGCGTGCCGGAAATCAAATTGTTTTCGCTGCGCGACGCCGTCGAAGCCCAACGTATCAGCGAGAGCCGCCATTTCCGCGGAAAGCTCGTGCTCAAGGTGCGCTAGTCCTGCAGTCGGACCGGCCTAAACATCGGCACGCTGGCCTTGGGCCAGGTCGGAGAGTGTGGCCATTACATGGGCAGGGCGGCAGCAGGCAATTGTTGCATCGAGCAGCCATGTTGCTACGATCGTTGCCGCCGCGCGGTGCTGATGAGGGGTGACATGCGCAGAATTCTCTTGACGATTGTGCTGTCTGGTTTCGTCACGCCATGTGCTGCTCAAATGCCTGCGATAAGTACGAACTGGGTAGAGGTTTCGGTGACGCAGGAGCAGTGCTTCTCGATTGCAGACAGCGTGCTTCGCAAGACCGGACATGTTCGGATTGAGCGCGTTGGTGCAAGCACCTTCGGGGACACTCCGGATCGGCAATCGCAGGTCGTGATCCGCTGCGAGGCTTCGAAGAAGATCGCGTTTGTTGTCGTGGCGGGTGGAAATGGAGACGATAAAACGACCACTGCATGGGCACAAAACATCAAGGAAAATATGCTTCGGTCGTTGCCCGCGCAGAATTAGGCTATCCTTCGTCTCAAGCGCGCGTCTTGAGGCTGAGCATCAAGGCCACGGTATGCGGAGGTCCAGGCTCCACAAGTCGAGGATGTCTGCGACGATGCAGGATGCGCGCAATGGAGAGGATCAGAACCCGTGGCGCCCCGGTATGCCCTCTATTTCATGCCGAGAACTGACACCCCGTTGGGGCGTTTCGGATCAAGCGTCATCGGTTACGATGCCTGGAGTGGCCAATCGGTGTCCTGCACCGAGCTAACGCCCTATCGCGCGGTGCAACCGTCTCTTACGCAAGAACCTGCGCGATACGGCTTCCACGCTACCTTGAAGGCCCCCTTCCATTTGCGGGAAGGTGTGAGCGGCGACGACCTGCAGGCCCTTGCAGCCGAGTTTGCGGCGAAGCATGGCGAATTGCCGATCGGGCCTCTCATGGTCCGCTCTCTTTCGCATTTCCTTGCACTTGTCCCGGTTGCGCCCCCCAAGAGCCTGAACGCTCTTGCTGCGAATTGCGTCAGCTATTTCGATTGCCTGCGTGCGCCACTGACAGAGGCCGACCGGCAGCGAAGGCTGAAATCGCACCTGAATGAGCGCCAGATGCGCTATCTCGAGGCATGGGGCTATCCGTACGTATTGGACGAGTTCCGCTTTCACATGACGCTGACAGGTCCGCTTGTTCCGGAGCAGCAAGCACCTCTTCTGGCTTTGCTGGAGGGCCTGTGGGCACGGGTGTCGGCGCGGATCGTGATCGATGGCTTGACGATCGCGATGCAACCCAACCGCGAAGCTCCCTTCCGTGCTGTGGCGCATTACCCATTCCAGCCGAAGTTGAGCGGCTAGGTCTTCCTATAATCACTCGCGGTCACATGACCGGCATACGAAAGAAGCAGCGTTACGAGGGCCTGGGTGGCGACCTCCAGCGCGCCTGCGTTGTCGATCACGGCATTGACTGCCTTGCGATCGAAGCCATCGACGGCCCGTGCGAGGCGGGCGGCGATTGCCGTCTCGGCTTCGCGACCACGGGCGGCGATGCGGCTTGCGCGAATGGCGAGCGGGCAGTCGACGAGAACAACCTTTGCATTCGCGTAGCGGAGGCGGGCCGCCGGGATAGCCGTGCGAGATGCATTGAAGATCACGATCCGTCCGCCAGCCACGTCCTGGTCGACATGCAGTGGCACACCGTATCCAAGTTCATGCGCGCGCCAGTGAAGGGCGTAGCCGCCTTGGCTTGCTGCCGCCTCGAACTCCACATCTGTTACAGAGTTGAATGGCTCTGAGGCATGGACGGGACGCGTGATGTCGCGTGTTGCGAAAGTGAAACGCGCGTCATGCCGCAGAAGTCGCATCGCTTCCGTGAGAAGAGCATCCTTGCCCGCGCCACTCGGGCCCACCAACAGCACCACGGTGCCGGGGCCCAGTGCCGTTGGGATGTTGCGATCAGACAACGCGCCGTCCCTCGCGATAGACCTCCCGCACGATCGGCATGCCATCGGCCACGCGGACCCGTACGAGGTCTGCGCGTTTTCCCACTGCGATCTCGCCGCGATCATCAAGGCGTGCAGCATGTGCGGGGTTCAATGTCACGGTCTTCAAGGCCGCCGGCAGGGACATATCCTCGATGCGCTGTGCCATCTGGAAGGCGCCCAGAAGCAGGCTGGCCGGCACATAGTCCGACGAGAGAATGTCGAGCACACCTTCGCGCGCCAGCGTTTCCCCCGCGACGTTGCCCGAATGCGACCCGCCCCTCACGATGTTGGGGGCGCCCATGACGACTTTCAGACCGGCCTGATGTGAATGCCGCGCAGCCTCGAGCGTCGTCGGAAACTCCGCGATTGCCACGTCGTCCGCTATAGATTCCTCGACGTGCTCCACCGTGGTGTCGTCATGACTTGCGAGGACGATGTCATGTTCCCTGGCAAATGAAACGAGCGCCCTGCGATGGTTGGCGTAGTTCCGCTCGTACTGCTCGAGCTTGCGCGCGATCAGCATGTCGAGTTCCGCATCGGGAAGCCCAGTCTTGCCGCCATAGTATCGGCGCCAGAGGTGCATGGCCCGGAACTGCCGAGCGCCGGGCGTGTGATCCATCAGCGATATGAGGCTGACAGGATACTGAGAGATCGTCTCCGTCGTAATATCGACGACGTCCTCCACGCAAACCTCACACCGGACATGGAGACGGTGCTCCGAGCGCAAGAGGCCCTGGGCGCCCGCGTCCTTGAGCGCGGCAAGCGTCTCCAGGACCTCGTCTTTGGCGCTCTCCTGGTCGATGTCACGGCCAGCCCGGATGCAGTCAAACACAGTGGTAATGCCCGATGCAGCGATCTGCGCATCGAATGCAGCGATTGCAGATACGGCGGGCCAACGCACTTTGGGCCGCGGTTGCAGGTGGCTTTCCAAGTGGTCTGTGTGAAGCTCCACGAGGCCCGGGATGAGATAGTCGCCTTCGAGATCGGTGCCCGCGCCATTGCTGGCGCCACGCGAGATGTCGCGGATGCATCCATTGTCGATGGCCACCGCCCCCTTGATGATGTCATCTGCAAGAACGATCGAAGCGTTCTTGAATACGTGTTCCATGCTCACAGCGCCGGTGCCCCTACTGCAAAGTTCTTGATGTCGATGGTGCGGTCGGCGAGCCGATCGCGGACTGCGGCGTCGTGGAAAATTGCCAGGATGGCGACGCCTGCGCGCTTTCGTGCCTCGATCAACTCCACGACCATGTTGCGATTGGCGTCGTCGAGGGAGGCGGTCGGTTCGTCCAGCAGAAGCACGGGCCGCTCTGCGGCAAGACCCCGCGCGATGTTCACGCGCTGCTGCTCGCCGCCTGAAAACGTGGCCGGGGGCAAGTCCCACAGACGCGGCGAAACGTTGAGACGCATGAGGAGTCCGCGCGCCTTTTCATGTGCCGCCTCGGCTGTTGCGCAGGCCGAAAGGGCCTCGGCGGCCACAAGGTCAAGCGCCCCCACACGCGGTATCACCCGCAGGAATTGGCTGACGTAGCCGAGGGTGCCGGCGCGCAACCGAATGATCTCTCGTGGTGCAGCCTGGGCGACGTTCACGCTGCCGGCTGGCGTCGTCACCATGATGGTGCCGGCATCGGCGCGATAGTTGCCGTAGATCATCTTGAGGATCGACGACTTACCCATGCCGGACGGGCCTGTGAGCGCGACGCATTCGCCCGCCCGCACAGTGAAAGCAACATTGCGAACGATGGATATCTCGGCACCACCACGCAAATGCATGATGAATCTCTTGGAGACACCGTCGACGACGATCATGTCTTTACGGGTCGGCGCCATACCGGTCAGACCTGTAGGATCGAGGAAACGAGGAGCTGCGTGTAGGCCTCACGAGGGTCGTCCAGAACCTGATCCGTGAGGCCAGTTTCGATCACGCGGCCTGACCGCATGACGATGATCCTGTGCGAGAGCAGGCGAGCCACGGCAAGGTCATGCGTGACGATGATCGCCGCCAGCCCGTAGCCGGCGACGAAGCTGCGGATGAGGTCGAGGAGACGAGCCTGCACGGATACGTCCAGCCCACCCGTCGGTTCGTCCATGAAGATCAGACGCGGGTGCGTGACCATGTTCTTTGCGATCTGCAGGCGCTGCCGCATGCCGCCTGAGAACGTGTCGGGACGGTCGTCTATGCGTTCCTTCGTGATCTCGACGCGGGTCAGCCAGTCTTCCGCTTCGCTGCGGATCTTGCCGTAGTGCCGCCAGCCTACCGCCATCAGTCTTTCACCGACGTTGCCGCCAGCGGATACGCCCATGCGCAGGCCGAGGCGTGCGTCCTGGTGGACGAAGCCCCAATCCGTGCGCAGCAGATAGCGACGTTCGGCCTCGCTGAGCATGAAGAGATCGCGGGTCTCGCCGTCACGCATGCGATAGCGCACGCTGCCGCTGTCGGGCTGCATCTGGGTCGATAGCAAGGAGAGAAGCGTCGATTTGCCGGAGCCCGACTCGCCCACGACGGCCACCACCTCTCCTTCGTAGACATCGAACGAGACGTCAGCGCATCCAACGCGGGGACCATAGTGCTTCGTCAGGCCCTCAGCCGAGAGCAAGGGTTCTTCCAGTGGCGTTTCCATGCTCATCGCGCCGCTTCCCCTTCGCGACGCCTGCCTTCGCAATAGTCGGTGTCGGAGCACACGAACATGCGGCCCCCCTGGTCGTCCGTGACGAGTTCATCCAGATAGACGTTCTCGGCCTTGCACAGCTCACAGCACGCGGAGATGGGCGTGCGTTCGAACGGATGGTCCTCGAAGTCGAGGCTCGTGACATGCGTGTAGGGAGGTAGTGCATAGATGCGCTTCTCCCTGCCGGCGCCGAATAATTGCAATGCAGCGCAGCGGTCCATCTTGGGATTGTCGAACTTAGGCGTCGGCGAGGGATCCATCACGTAGCGCCCGTCGACCTTCACCGGATAGGCATACGTGGTTGCAATGTGCCCGTGCCGTGCGATGTCCTCGTAGAGCTTGACGTGCATCAAGCCGTAATCCTCGAGCGCATGCATGCGCCGCGTTTTGGGTTCGCGCGGCTCAAGGAAGCGCAGCGGCTCTGGTATCGGCACCTGATAGACCAGCACCTGTTGCTCGGTCAGCGGCTGCTCCGGAATGCGATGGCGGGTCTGGATTATTGTCGCTTCGCTCGTGTGCGTCGTCGTGGCAACGCCTGCTGTCTTCTGGAAGAACTTGCGGATCGAGACGGCGTTGGTGGTGTCGTCAGCGCCCTGGTCGATGACCTTCAGGACGTCGTCGGGACCCAGGATGGAAGCCGTGACCTGTACGCCTCCCGTGCCCCAGCCATAAGGCATCGGCATTTCGCGGCTTGCGAAAGGCACCTGGTATCCTGGTATGGCAATGGCCTTGAGGATCGCACGCCGTATCATGCGTTTGGTGTGCTCGTCGAGATAAGCGAAGTTGTACGCAGAGCCGCTGGTGTTGCTCATTGCGCAGCCTCCTTCGCGTCACCTTCCGTGCCTTGCGCCCTTGCTTCGCTCCACTCCCTGCGCAACTGCCGCAGAAGCACGAGTTCGGCCTGGAAATCGACGTAGTGTGGCAGCTTGAGGTGCTCCACGAAGCCAGTGGCCTGGACATTGTCGCAGTGCGAGAGCACGAACTCCTCGTCCTGCGCGGGCGCAACGACTTCCTCTCCGAGGTCACGCGCGCGCAGGGCGCGATCGACCAGCGCCATGGACATCGCCTTCCGCTCTGCGTGTCCGAAGGCCAGTCCATAGCCGCGCGTGAATTGCGGTGCTTTCTCCGCGCTGCCTTTGAACTGGTTGACCATCTCGCATTCGGTGAGCGTGATGCTGCCGAGGCAGACTTCGAACCCAAGCTCTTCCGGCGTGAAGTAAACCTCCACCTCTCCCATGCGAATTTCGCCGGCGAACGGGTGCGTGCGTCCATAGCCTCGCTGCGTCGAATATCCGAGAGCGAGCAGGAAGCCTTCATCGCCACGCGCCAACGCCTGCAGGCGCAGGTCCCTGGAGGCAGGGAACTCGAGTGGCTCACGCGTGAGGTCGCGGGCCACCTGTCCATCCTCTTGCGGATGGTTCTGCTCGATGAGGCCTTGCCCGTCGAGCAAGCGCGTCACATGCGGGGCGGCCTCAAGCTGACCGGCGTCCGCGGTTCGTGGCCGAGCCTCGGGAGCGACCTCGGCGAGTTCTGGGTCGAGAAGCCGGTGCGTATAGTCGAAGGTTGGCCCCAGCACCTGCCCGCCGGGCAGGTCCTTGAAGGTTGCCGAGATGCGTCGACGGATCTCCATCGCGGCGGTGTCGAGCGGCACGCTTGTGCCGAGACGCGGCAATGTCGTGCGGTAGGCGCGAAGGAGGAAGATGGCTTCGATCATATCGCCGCGCGCCTGCTTCAAGGCGAGCGCAGCCAAGTCGGTATCGTAAAGCGAGCCTTCGCTCATCACGCGATTGACGGCGAGGGACAGTTGCTCGCGGATCTGGACCGCGGTGATCTCCGGCACCGCAGCGTCGCCGCGCCTTTCCTTGGCGAGCAATTCGTGTGCGGCTTCAATTGCGGCCTCGCCGCCCTTCACAGCTACGTACACGGGTCAGCCCTCCCTTGCCACGCGTATGCTGCGCGGCAATGCCGAGATCGCCCCGGGCGCTGTGAAGATGATGTCCACGCCCTGGGGGTAATTCGCGCGGTTCTGCCGAAGCGCGTCCGCGAAGCCCGCTGGCATTCCGGCGAAGCCGAACGAGATTTCGTGCTCTATGCCGGGCCCTTCGAGAACGATGCCGCGGCTGGCGAAACCCCCAATTTGCACGAGCAGCGTGGCACTGCGGTCTGGATATTCCGGGCTTCCCTGTGCCATGTCGGACAACCTAGGGATCGCGTCGGCGCCGCTCACCGCGACGAAAGCAGCCCGCGATATCGCCGGCGCGCCGGGGGCACCGGTATGAAAAGCCAGGAATGCCTTCACGTGTGTTTCGGCGGACAGTCGGGCATCGAGCCAAACAGGTGTCTCGTAATCGGCAAGGGCCAGGAGGATCGTCGCCATCTCTGGCGAAAGGGGAGGTGGCGCCTTGACTGCAGCCGGGAATGGTACGATCTGCCCGGGTCGCGACATTGCCTGCATCACGGCCCGGAAGGCCGCTTGTGCCTCGATGATAGGATCGCGAAATCCGGCCTGGACGGCGTGCATGGGAAGCGACATCAGTCCTCGCCTCGCACGAGCGTGAAGAATTGCACCTTGGTGGCGGCTGTCTCTGCCCTGCGTTCGGCCCGCTCGCGCTCGAAGCGTGTGGCAACGCGGGCGAGGAGGACGGTCTCGACCCGCCCGGTCGCCCCGCTGACTTGACCCATGGCGTCGATAATTGCGGCAAGCTTGGCCTTCTCGAGTGACTGCCCGAGGAGATAGGAGAACCCGATCTCGCCGGAGGCGATACGCACCACGGCTCGGCTGACGGTTGCTTCACCGACGTTGAACGGCGCGCCGTCTCCGCCGATCCGGCCGCGCAGCATGACGAGACCGACCTCTGGCGCGCGCAACAACTCATAGGCCGGCAAGCCTCCGAGGGCGGCCACTGCGTGGCGCAGTTCCTCGATTGTTGCGTGCGCACACAACTTCATGAGCCGCTGTCGACCTTCTTCGGCATCGGGTGCTGGCAATGGGATGTCGTCGCGTGGCATGGGACTCTTTCGCTGGCAGCGCTGCTTCGGCTTTGGGCGCCCTATTGGGTGACCGTTTCTGATGACCGGCCGGAAATCGCCGCACGCAGGCGGCCAGAGATCGCGTCGGTGATCGCAACTGCGACCAGGATCATGATGATCAGCAGCGAGACGTGCTGCCATTCCAGTGTCCGGATCTGCTCCGACAGGTGCAGCCCGATGCCACCAGCCCCGACGATACCGATGATGGTGGAGGATCTGACGTTGGACTCGAACAGATAGAGCGTCTGTCCCGTCATCACCGGCAGCACCTGTGGGATGATCGCGTAACGAAGTACCTCGAGGCTGTTTGCGCCCGTCGAGGTGACGCCATCGGCAGGTTTGCGGTCCGCCGTCTCGATGGCTTCGGAGAAGATCTTTACGAACGTACCGAGATCGCTCGTGGCGAGCGCCAGCACGCCGGCCATTGGCCCCAGACCAACGACACCAACCCAGATCAAGGCCCAGATGAGTTGGTCGATACCGCGGACTACATCACTCGATCGGCGCGTAAGAAACCGCAGCGGCCAGAAGGACAGAACATTGCGGGAGGCGAGAAATGCGAGCGGAAACGCCAAGCCAGCCGCTAACGCAGTGCCGAGCAGGGCGATGGCGACCGTCTCCCCGAGCGCGTGCAGATAGACATAGAGCTTGCTCCAGCTACCCGCGTCCGGCGGCATCATCAGCGTGAGAAAGTGGGCGAGGGCGCCAAGACCTTTGAGAACCTTGTCGGGCGCAATATCGAGCCGGAGGACCGAGTAGATGAGAAGCCCGGCAAGCGCGGAGCCCACCGCGATCCTTATGGACAACTCACCTGGTCGCGACCTGAACACTTCAGGATGCGTTGCGTGGAGCCGCTCGAATTCAACCTTGAGCAGCTGAGATCCCCCGGTCTTGGGCTTGGCGTCCATCAGCGGGCCTCCTGCAAGCCGAGGAAGTAGTGCCGAAGGCGTGCCGTGAGCACGTCGATCACCATGACGAGACCGACGATGAGGATCAAAACCGCCGAGACATCGGTGTAGTAGAACTTGCGAATGTACTCGATGAGGTCTTGCCCTATGCCGCCCGCGCCTACGAGCCCCATGACGGAGGCACCGCGCACGTTGAGTTCGAAGCGCCACAAGACGTAACTGGTGAAGTTGGCAAGCACCTGGGGCAACACCGCGTACCGGTTCGCCTCCCACCAGGTCGCACCCGATGCGACAAGGCCGTCGACCGGCTTCATGTCGATATTCTCGATGGCGTCGGAGAAGAGTTTCCCCAAAGCGCCCGTCGTGTGGATGGCCAGCGCCAGTACACCTGCAAACGGTCCGATGCCGAACGCAGCAACGAAGATGAGGGCAAACACGATCTCGGGAACGGAGCGAAAGAACTCGAGGACGCGCCGCGTGATGAAAACGCTCGTACGCGAGCGGGCGAGATTGCCCGACGCCATAAAGCTCAGCACGAAGCCACCAAGCGTGCCGAGAACAGTCCCCAGATAGGCGATGAGCAACGTGTCCCAAAGCGCCCACAACCAACGCGATCTGTATTCCGGCAGGACGCCCCAGAACCATTCCTTCAGGTCGCTCCAGGCGGGCGCACCGGTCTCGAAATGGAAGATGCGCACGAAGTAGCTGGGAAACCGATGCGCATTTTCGATGAAGCGCACAAGATTGAAGTCAGATATCCAGCTGCTGCCGGCGAGCAGGCCAAACAGAATCACGCCGACAGCGATAAACTGCAGCCGCTCCTTCCGAACCGCATGCGCATAGGCCTCCGCCAGAGGCTGCAGCTGGCGATCCGGAAGGATTTGCAGAGTGGTGCGCACGGTATCGAGCCGGACTGCCGGTGGCTCAGCTCGACTTCCGCTTCTTCAGGTCATCGACGAACTTGTTCAGCTTCACGATGGGCTCGTAGGCGGCGTTGTCCGTTGCCTCGAGGGGGCGGGCCTTGCCCTCGTAGATCTTGTCGAAGGCCGCTTTGTCCTTTGTCGCAATGTTCAGGACGGCCGCCTTTATGGCCTCCTTGAGGTCCGCGGGAAGGTCGGCCAGGTAGGCCATCGGCGAGTTCACGATCTGCGCGGACTTGTAGATGATGCGGAAATCGTCTGCCTTGACCATGTTCTTGCGGGCCATGCGCAGCAGGTTCGACTCGTTTTCGTCGTTCCACCAGTTCGCGGCAACATCCACAGTGCCCTGGGCCAATGCGGTGATGGCGTTCTCGTGGCTGCCTGTGTAGAGCACCTTCCCAAAGAACTGCTCCGGTTCAATGCCCATACCGTTGAGGGAGAAGCGGGGAACATTGTTGCCCGAGGTCGAGTTCGGGTCGACGAGACCGAGGTTCTTGCCCTTCAGGTCCTCGATCTTCTGATAGGGGCTGTCCTTCTTCACGTAGAAGACGGAGTAGTAGCCCTTGGTGCCGTCGGCATTCACCTCGATGGCAAATGCCTCCGTCTTCACGCCCGTCATGATGGCGCGGGCAAAGGATGATGGGCCATACATGCCGATATGGATGTTGCCAGCGCGTTGCCCCTCGATGAGGGCTGCATAGTCGTTGGCGACACGCAATGTAATCTTGGTACCCAGCTCCTTGGAGAGATAAGAGACGAAGGGGCCATACCGGTCGGTCACGCCCGACGCATTCTCGGCCGGAATGACGGCGAACACGAGTTCGGGATACTTCGCCTTCCACTGCTGGGCGTTGGCGGAAGCAACCGGAAGAGCAGCCGAGGCCGCAAGTCCGGCAATCACAACGCGACGGGTGATCATTTTTTTCTCCTGGCTTTCGGGAAACATGGACCGCTTGAGCGGCATCTGATGAATTCAGGCGACGGCGAGCGCGGGATGCGGCGCCGGCACCGAGTTCTGCTCTGTGTCGAGAACGCCGTGAGCCTCCATTCCATAGAGTTCACGTGCCACTTCGGCCGTGAGGGCGGACGGCGCACCGTCGAACACGACCCTCCCGGCAGCCATACCGACGAGGCGATCGCAATAGGCGCGCGCCACGTCGAGCGAGTGGAGATTGCAAAGCACTGTTATGCCGAAGTGCTTGTTGATGCGCAGAAGCGCATCCATCACGATCTTGGTGTTACGCGGATCGAGCGAAGCGATGGGCTCGTCTGCCAGCATCAGCCTCGGTTCTTGCACCAAGGCGCGTGCAATTGCCACCCGTTGCTGCTGGCCACCGGAAAGCGATTCCGCGCGCTGGTGGGCGAGGCCAGCGATATCGAACTGTTCGAGCGCCGAAAGTGCAATGGCCCGCTCGTTGGCGCCCCAACGTCCCAGAAGGGTGCGTGATGTCGGCAGCTTGTTGAGCCGCCCCATCAGCACATTGGTCAAGACGTCGAGACGGCCGACAAGATTGAACTGCTGGAAGATCATGGCGCAGTCGGAGCGCCAGTCGCGCAGCCTCTGCCCGGAAAGGGTCGTCACGTCCACGCTGTCACAGATAATGCGGCCCGCACTCGGCTCCGCGAGGCGGTTGATCATGCGCAGCAGGGTGGATTTGCCGGCACCGGAACGGCCGATGATACCGACGAAACTACCCCTATCGATGTTCAGGCTGACATTGTCGACGGCCGTCTTGGTGTCGAAACGCTTCGAAACAGTCTCGAGCCTGAGCATCGCTGACATCACTCCCTGAGCGCGCGCCCTCTCTAGTGGGGCTCATTAACAGGACTGTGACAGCGAACCCGCTGATGGGGACAAATGCGGTATCAGGGGGATGTCATTGACGTGTCATCGCTCGATGCAAAGTCTCGGGGAGCGTTGTCGCCGAGAGGGGCAGATGGCTCAGAAAAAGCTCGCGGTCGATCCCACGATCGATCCAACGGCATCGGTGCGGGATTGCACGCTTGGACGCTTCACGGAAGTGGGTGCGCGCACCACGCTCGTTGAGAGCGAACTGGGCGACTACTCCTATGTCGTGAATGATTCCAACATCATCTACACGACGATCGGCAAGTTCGTCTCGATTGCGGCCATGACGCGCATCAATCCAGGCAATCATCCCATGCAGCGGGCGACGCAAGCGCATTTCACTTACCGCGCGTCCGCCTACTTCGATGGCGCCGCGGATGACGCGGCCTTCTTCGACTGGCGCCGCAGCTTCCGCATCAGCATCGGGCACGATGTCTGGATCGGACACGGCGCAATCATTTTGCCGGGCCGCAATATCGGCGTGGGCGCCGTTGTTGCAGCTGGGGCTGTCGTTACCAAGGATGTGGCCCCATATACGATTGTCGCTGGCAATCCCGCCCGGCCAATCCGCCGACGCTTCACGCAGAGCGTGGAAGACCGGCTCATGCAGCTTCAGTGGTGGAACTGGTCGCACGACAAGCTGGGCGCGGCGCTGCCGGACTTCCAGTCGCTCTCGGTGGAAGCCTTCATCGAGAAGCACGGCGGGTGATGACGCGGCACTGTCGATCTTGAAATCAGAATGCGCGGGGCGCAGCGGGAATTGGCACCCTCGCGCTCGATCTTCTCGCAGCACGCCATCGCGCTGACACGGCTGTCACACTAGCCCGGTATCCGCGAGTGCTTGAGACTTGAAAAATGAGCCCTCCCAATGCAAGACCTTGTGCTTCGACCGCGCGACAATCTGCTCGGCGTCTTGCCGAAGATGGACATCGAGATCCGCGCCACGAGGCAGAGCCTCGGCTTAGACCTGCCCGTTGCCGTGATCAACCTTCCGCATCGGGCTGATCGCTGGCACGCAGTGTCCAGTCGGATGGCAACCGCGGGTATCGACAAGTTGCTGAAAGTGCCGGCGATAGTGGGTGCGCAGTTGCCCGACGCCACGATAGGGCAATTCCTCGGGCTGAGCAGAGCCTATAAAGATGCCGCCCCGCTGAGCCACCTTTCGCTGACCAAACCCGCGATCGGCTGCTTTCTGTCTCACCTCTCAGTATGGCACAGGATCATCGAAAGCGGTTTGCCGCGCGTTCTCGTGCTGGAAGACGACGCCCGGCCCACGGCTGCCTATGATCCTCGCCGTTTCCGCTCGTTCGTAGAATCATTGCCACAGAACGCTGGACTTGTGTTTCCAGGGTGCCTGATCATGGCGGGTCTCGCCGAGACCCCATCTGCTTCTTCGCCGCTTGCAAGGCTGTTCTATTTCAACGGCACGTTCTCGTATCTCATCACGCCCGATGCGTGCCGCTTCCTGCTCGACCGCATCCTTCCACTACGCGCGCATATCGATCACCAGCTGAGCAGTATTTTCCTCGCCGACCGGAACCACTTCGCAGCGTTCTACGCGACCGCGCCATTCTTCGAGCCGGACTGGTCACTCGTGAGCGACTGCTATGTGCCTCTCGCGGATGACGTGGCAGCGGACGACGAGCTTGGTCGCCTCTTGCGGATGCAGCGAAAGCTCCTCGCGGATGAAGGGCATGTGCTCCTGCCACCGTCATGATCTTTGTCTGCCATCGTCATTCGATTGACATCGATACGTAGCAGGCTTGTCACCGAGTCGACCTAGCGTGCGCCGGCAGTTGATCCTGGCACACCGAAGGCTTTTCCATGACCGGCTCGTATTCAAGACGCGAGTTTCTCGCAAGTCTTGGTGCTGCGTTGACGTACAACGCTACGAATGGGTCGATTGCAGCTGCTGAAGCGCAGATCGCAAGAGGCCTCGTCTGCGCCTCCGGAAGCCGTGCGAGAAGGGCCCAGGGCCTATCCGGCGTTTTGGTGTCCAACGGACGCGATGTTGTCGTGACTCGGGGGGATGGCAGTTGGGAACTCCCCGTTCAAATCGGCGACCACATCTTTGTGATCAAACCCTCGGACTTTGCGGTTTCGGGATCTTTCCATTGGCATCATGCCGAAGCAGCAGCAATACCGAACCAAATTCTGTTTGATCTCGCGCCGGCACCGGAGCCGCAGCGCTTTCAGGCATTGCTGCTCACCGACACACAACCTGATTGCGAGGAAGAGCTTGGGTTTGTGCGCGACGACATCATTGTCGGGCTGAAGTGCCACCCTGCGGCCTTCGCCATCCATCACGGCGATGTCGTCGGTGATGCGCTACACCTCTACCCCGAATACAAAGAGCTGCTGAGCAGCACCGGCATTCCCTGGCATCATTGTGCGGGCAATCACGATATCGATCGCGAGGCCCCGAATGACGCCTCATCGCGGCAGACTTGGAAACAAGTGTTCGGTCCCCGGCGCTATGCCTTCCGGTATGCCCAGGCGGTGTTCTTCGTCCTGGACAACGTGGAGTATCTTGGCAGGGAACAGGGAAGTTATCGCGGCGCCTTCGGTCCTGAGCAGCTGGCCTTCGTGCGAAACGTTCTCGCCCATGTCCCGAAGGATCACCTTGTGGTCCTTTCGATGCATATTCCTTTGCGCTGCTATCTTGCGCCGGATGATGCTTCGGATACGACTGTGGATTGGGTGGAACTCCTTCGGCTTCTCGATGGACGCCCGCATACGGTGAGCTTCTCCGGGCATCTTCACGCCACGGAACATCATTATCTGCGAATGCCCGGCAGCGATCCAAGTCGCGGTGCTCACCATCATCACGTGCTGACAGCCGCATCGGGCAGCTGGTGGAGCGGTCCCCGAGACGAGCGGGGCATCCCGTGTGCCGACAGCACCGATGGCACGCCCAATGGTTTCCATGTGCTTACGGTCGATGGGGCCGCGTATGCGACCGAGTTCGTCGCCGCCGGGCAGTCGCGTCAGGCACCGTTGCGTGCCTGCATCGAGAATGGGCGCTTGCTGGTGAACGTGTTCGACGGTGGCCCCAGGACGGTCGTTTCCGCACGTGTGGGGGATGGCACATGGAAGGCGTTGCGGCGTGAGGTTTTGCGCGACCCTGCTACCTGCCGCCTGCTCGGCGGAAGTAATCCGCGCAAGCCTTGGGTGGAAGCCACCTCCTCCTCGCATATTTGGTCCGGAGACATTGTGCCTGCCTATCGGCCAGTCCCCCACCAAACAGCCATTCGGATCACCGACGAGTATGGCAGGGTCCGCGAGCACCATGTTCACTGCTGGAATATGGACGAAAGCGGCTGAAACAATTCTTTTCATGCCCGCGCGTTGAGAAGATCCGAAGGGCGCTGGCAGAGTGCGCCGACCTGTGCGTGGCGTGCCCG
>JBDHTJ010000022.1:0-39849 GCA_039808585.1 Hyphomicrobiaceae bacterium
TCCCGCGCCAACTGATCAGCGCGCAGTCCCGCAGGGAAACTCGATCGCGGTGGCGACCGTCCACCAATCGGGCCGCGCCGCCGATATGCGCTGCGCGGCGGCCGCGGCGTCTTCGGCCCTTGCAAAGAGCGCAAAGCACGTGGGGCCGCTTCCCGACAAGGCCGCGATCTCGACACCCGATTGAGCCTCCAGCGCCCGCTTCACCTGCGCAATCACTGGTAGCAAGCGGGTTGCCGGAGCCTCGAGATCGTTGCCGACTGCGCGCATCAGCGCAAACAGGTCGGCAGGGCAGGAGACAACGGGCAATGCGGGCGCTTCAGAGCCTGCCCCCGGAGGAAGCGGAGAAGCGCCCAGCGCCTTGAACACGCCCAGGGTCGCAAGTGGCACGCGCGGGTTCACGAGCACGGCGGGTAGCGGCGCCATCACGCCTGCCGCAGCTGGCAGGGCGGCGAGGCGCTCGCCAATGCCCCACATGAATGCCGGCACGCCTGCAAGGCACACGGGTACGTCGGCGCCGAGTCGTTGGGCGAGCCCCAGCCAGTCGACATGTGGGGCAAACGTTGGGTTCGCCTGCGCGATCAGGCGCAGAAGGGCAGCAGCATCGGCGGAGCCGCCGCCAAGGCCTGCGGCGACGGGCAGGTTCTTCTGCAGCGTGACGGCACCGAGCCTGAGCCGAGGCTCCGCCGCAAGAGCCAGTGACAACACCTTATCAAGAAGGTTGGCGCCCTCGATGGCGCCAGAAAAGGCGCCGGCCGCGCTGACGCCCGCAGGCGCTGAAACATCAAGCGACACGACATCGCTGGCCTGCGCGAACGAGACGAGGCTTTCGAGCGCGTGATAGCCGTCCGGCCGGCGGCCGAGCACTTTAAGCGTCAGATTGATCTTGGCGCGCGCGGGCTGTTCGAGACGCATGACGCGGAGGCCCCGCTGCTCGCGTCACTCGAAGAGGGGAAACAAACCGCTGCTCTTCTTGGGTGCTTCCTTGCGGTGCTGCACCTCGCGCGTCTTCCTGGGCTGCTTGGCCTGTACGGGCGGGGCGAGGCCCTTCGCAAGCTTCTCCTTGATCTTCGCTGCGTCCTCAGGCTCCGGATTGAGCGTCAACGCCTGCTCCCACTGGAAGCGCGCCTCGCGCTCCCGGCCGACGCGCCAGAAGGCATCACCCAGGTGATCGTTCAGCACGGGATCCTCGGGCCGAAGCTCCACCGCGCGCTCCAGGTGCTTCGTCGCCTCCTGGAAACGGCCTAGGCGGAAATACGCCCAGCCGAGGCTGTCGACGATGTAGCCGTCATCGGGCTTCTGCCGCACGGCCTTCTCGATCATCGCCAGCCCTTCCTTGAGGTTCCGGTTCTGATCGATCCACGTATAGCCGAGGTAGTTCAACGCCATCGGCTGGTCTGGCGACAGTTGCAGCGACTTCTTGAGGTCGGCATCTGCGAGAGCCATCTTCTTCAGCCGCTCGTAGCACGTGCCGCGCGAATAGAAATAGGTCCAGTGGCGCGGCTCCGGCTTGTCGATGAGCGCGATGGCGCGGGTGTAATACTCCACCGCCTCGGCGAACCGCTTCTGGTTGCGCATGATGCCGCCCAGCGCATCGAGGGGGCGAATGTCCTTCGGATCGTCCTTGGCAACCTGCTCCAGAAGCTTCTGTGCGCCGTTCGTATCCTCGAGCTGGCTCATATTGAGAGCGCGGCGAATGTCGAAGCTCGACTGCATCGGCGTGCCGCGCGGGATCCGCTCGTAGGCGGAGATGGCGGCACGGTAGCGCTTCGTCGTCTCGTAGGCACTGGCGAGCGTTGCGAGTGCAAACGGCTGGTCGGGCACCAGGAACAGTGCGAACTGGAGATAGAGCGCACCAACCCCGACGCTTCCTTCACCCGTCAGGGCCTCGCCGAGCCCGTAGTAGACTTCGGAAAGCCCTTCGGTCGGGTTCTTGATCAGGATGGATGGCTTCTTGCCGCTTTCGATCTCCTCATAGAGCGCGCGCACGAGCGGATGCGCTTCCGCGCGGCCCTTCTCGAAATGGCCCTTCAGCAGGTTGAGCGCGAACTGCTTGTCGCCGGATGCAGCGGCATGCCGCGCAAAGGCGAGCGTGATGCGCACGCCGCGCTGGTCATTCTTGGGGATACGCTCCCACGCAGCCCGCGCCTCAGCGGTCCTGCCCGCGACATCGGCAAGCAGGGCGCGGTGATAGCGCAGATAGTATTGCGCCCACTCCGGCTGCTTTGGCGAATCCAGCAGCGCAAGCGCCTCGCTCGACTTGCCCTGGGCCTGCAAATTCCAGGCGCGCGAGAGCGTGCTGGTGAGTTCCCCGATGGGATTGGCGCTCGAGGCAACGAAATGCTTCTCGGCCTCCGCGTAATCTTTCTCCGCGAAACTGACGAGGCCGGCGAAGGCATGCGCGGTGCGATGCTGGGGTGACATCTCGACCAGCCGCTTGGCGAGCGGCACCGCCTGCTGCCAATTCCCCTCCGACGTTTCCATCAGGAAGGCGTGCTCCACGAGCAGCTCGTTGTTTGGATCATGCACGAGCGCGTCGCGATAGTAGCGCGCCGCCGCTTCTGTGTCGTTCTGCCCGCGCGCCACCCGGCCGGCGAGATAGCTGCCGAGCAGCGAATGGCCTTCGGCGCTTTCACCTGGAGACGCACTGCCCGCATTGGGGCCGACGCCGGCGTTGGCACCGACAAAACCGAGCATCGCCGCAAGCGCCGCGGCGGCAACGACAGCACCGAGGTTGAAGTGACGAGCGCGCATGTAACCTCTTATGGCGGACCTGGAGCCCCGCCTTGATTCCCTCTCGTGAAGAAGGAACGCTAGCAGGAAAGAACCGGCGTTGCGACTCAAACAACCGGAGAGTCGGCGCCATGTGCACGACCGGCCCGGCACACAATCAGGCCGCCCGGGAAGCTGTCGTTATCAAGACGTGAGCATGAAGGCACCGCAGCTTCGAGAGCGCGCGGGGCAGTGCATGTAGACTGGCAAATGCGGCGGCACCGCGACATGAGCCCGCGCGAGCAAAACCCAGTGCGGCCGATGATAATTGCTATCGTCCAAGGGACTTGCCGCAGCCGGCCCGTGCCTTGCCTCACATGCCCGGATAGTTCGGTCCGCCGCCGCCCTCCGGCACCGTCCAGTTGATGTTCTGGTTCGGGTCCTTGATGTCGCAAGTTTTGCAGTGGACGCAGTTCTGGGCGTTGATCACGAACTTGCTGTTGCCGCCGTCCTCCACCCACTCGTAGACGCCCGCGGGGCAATACCGGGAAGACGGGCCTGCGTACGTGTCCAGCTCCGACTCTTTCTGCAGCTCCATGTCCTGCACCTTGAGGTGGACCGGCTGATCCTCCTCGTGGTTCGTGGCCGAGAACGAGACGTTGGTCAGGCGGTCGAAGGTGAGCACCCCATCTGCCTTCGGGTAGTCGATCTTGCGGGCGAGGTGTGCGGGCTTCAGAGCCGCGTAGTCCGGCTTGCCGTGCGCCAGGGTGTAGCCGAGGCCAACGCCGGGGATGATCGTATTGGCCCACATGTCGGCGCCGGAGAACACCGTGCCGAGGGCAGTACCGAATTTCGACAGCATCGGCTTGGCGTTGCGCACGCGCTTCAAGTCGTGCGCGATGGGCCCCGACATGACGCTGTCGGTATAACGGGCAAGCTCGTCGTGGGCACGGCCCTCGCTGACGGCGGCGAAGGCGGCCTCTGCCGCTGCGACGCCCGACAGCATGGCGTTATGCGAGCCCTTGATGCGCGGCACGTTCATGAAGCCGGCGGCGCAGCCAACCAGCACGCCGCCTGGGAACGTCAGCCGCGGAATGGATTGCCAGCCACCCTCGGTGATGGCGCGTGCACCATAGGCGATGCGCTTGCCGCCCTCGAAGGTCGGCGCAATGAGCGGGTGGGTCTTGTAGCGCTGAAACTCCTGGTAGGGCGACAGCCAGGGGTTGGTGTAGTTGAGGTGCACCACGAAGCCCACGGAAACCAGGTTGTTGCCGTAGTGGTAGAGAAACGAGCCGCCGCCCGTGCCGTTGTCGAGCGGCCAGCCGAGCGTGTGCTGGACGAGGCCCGGGTGGTGCAGCTCCGGCCGCACTTCCCAAAGCTCTTTCAGGCCGATTCCGTACTTCTGCGGCTGCCGGCCCTTGTCGAGCCCGAACTTGGCCGTGAGTTGCTTGGCAAGCGAGCCGCGCGCGCCTTCCGCGATGATCGTGTACTTGCCGCGCAGCTCCATGCCGCGCTGGTAGCGATCCGTGGGCTTGCCATCGCGCCCGACGCCCATGTCGCCCGTGGCCACGCCGACGACGGCGCCGGCTTCGTCGTAGAGCACTTCTGACGCCGCGAAGCCCGGAAACACCTCGACACCGAGCTCAGCCGCCTGCTCGCCCAGCCACCGGCACACGTTGCCGAGGCTCGCGATGTAGTTGCCGTGATTGCTCATCAGCGGCGGCATCATCATGTTGGGAATGCGGATGCTGCCGGCGGGCCCGAGGTAGTAGAAGCGGTCGTCCGTCACCGGCGTTTCGAGCGGGGCCCCCTTCTCCTTCCAATCCGGGAAGAGCGAGCTGATGCCGATCGGATCGATCACCGCACCCGACAGAATATGGGCGCCGACCTCCGATCCCTTCTCGATCACCACCACCGAGACGTCCGTGCCGGCCGCGGCGGAAAGCTGCTTGAGCTTGATCGCGGCCGCCAGCCCCGCAGGTCCGGCCCCCACGACGACAACGTCGAATTCCATTGCCTCGCGGGGTGGGATTTCCTCTTCGCTGGCCATCGCGCCGTCCTCGTACGTTCGGATCTCGCCTTTTGGCTTGGGTTTGGTCGAGGTCAGGCCCAGCGTCAAGCGGTGTTGACGTTTAGGAGAGGCAGAGGCGCGCATTTTCCCAAATGCAGCCCCATGCCATAGAATGTCCGCCATGCCGGACCGCACCGAAACCGCAGCTCTTGCCCAAGTCCTCGAATGGTACCGCGCCATGGGCGTGACGGACCTCGTGGACGAGGCCCCAACCGATTGGTTGCAAAATCCAAATCGTGTCCCCGGCGCGGCTTTCAGGATGCCAGGGGGCGGGCCCTCGGCGCCGGCTGCACCATCGCCTCCGGCAGCCCGTGTCGAGCCAAGGTCGGCCGCGCCTTCACCCCGGCCCGCGTCCGCCCCGGCGCGCCCTGCCGCGCCCCCGCGACAATTCGCAGGCACGGCGCCCGATGCGGCCATCATGTCGGCCCGGAGCGAGGCACAGCGCGCCAACAGCCTCGCAGACCTCGAGGCCATGCTGCAGCGTTTCGAGGGCTGCGCCCTGAAGGCCACCGCCAAGAACCTGGTGTTCTACCGCGGAGCCGAGCGTGCGCCGGTGATGTTCATCGGCGAGGCGCCGGGCCGCGACGAGGATCAGGAGGGCCGGCCGTTCGTGGGACGCTCGGGCCAGCTCTTCGACAAGATGCTGGCGGCCGCAGGCCTTGCCGAGAGCGACGTGCACATCACCAACATCGTCTACTGGCGTCCACCGGGAAACCGCACGCCGACACCACAGGAAGCGCAGGTCTGCCGGCCGTTCCTCGAACGGCAGGTGGAGCTCGTTGCGCCCCGCATCCTGGTGCCGCTGGGCGGCGCCGCCGCCAAGGCCGTGCTCGACGCTGCCGACGGCATCATGAAGCTGCGGGGCAAGCTGCGCCCCATCACCATCGGGCGTCACGAGGCGCAGGCGCTCGCCACGCTCCACCCCGCTTATCTCCTGCGCACGCCCGGCGCCAAGCGGCAGGCCTGGCGCGACCTTCTTTCCGTGCGAGCCCTGCTCGACGGCAAAGCCATCTCCTGAACCAGAGGCAACCCCCATGTCGCGCATCGACGAAACGCGCCCCTTCATTCCGGTCCGCATTGCCGTGCTGACCATGTCCGACACCCGCGATCTTTCGCAGGACAAGAGCGGCGATACACTTGCCAAGATGATTGCCGAGGACGGCCATGTGCTCGCCGACCGTAAGCTCGTGAAAGACGATGTGGCGGCAATCCGCGGCATCGTCGAGGGCTGGATCAAGGACCCGATGATCGACGTCGTGATCACCACCGGCGGCACCGGCTTCACCGGGCGCGACGTCACGCCGGAGGCCGTGAAGCCACTGTTCGAGAAGGAGGTCGACGGCTTCTCGGTTGTCTTCCACATGATCTCCTACGAGAAGATCGGCACATCCACCATCCAGTCGCGCGCCTGCGCCGGCGTCGCGCACGGCACCTACATCTTCTGCCTGCCCGGTTCCCCCGGTGCCTGCAAGGATGCCTGGGGCGGAATTCTGAAGTGGCAGCTCGACAATCGTCACCGCCCCTGCAATTTCGTCGAGATCATGCCGCGGCTGGAAGAGCATCGCCGCGGCAGCTGAGCTCTTATCGCTGCGCTGGAATAAGTTGCTGTCGCCGTCGTTGTCGGTGCGGGTGCGGTGCGACCGTGACAGCGAGAGGCGGGGATTGCGTGCTGATCAGCGACGCTCGCTGCTCAACTTCACGCGTTCCAACGCTGCAAGTTCACGCAAGGCATCGGCCTGGTCGAAAAGCGCGATCGACACGTGCGAGGCCAGCACCGCCAGCAGTCCCCCGCCGAGAAGCACGCCGGCCACCGTGAGCATCGACCCGACGGACACCGGCACCGGAAAGAAGCCTGCGAGCACTGGCGCAGGGCTCACAATGCCCGCTGCCGCAAACAACCATCCCGCGATACCGACAACTTTCGCAAGAACCCTGCCGCCACGATACTGTACGCGAGCCTCGGGCAGGGGCACCGGTTCTTCCACCTGCGGCTGCGCGGGTTGTCGGGCCGGTACTGCAGCAACGGAAGTCGAGGGCGGCTGGGCATAACCTTGTGCAGCAGGCCGTGATGCGGGGTGGGCATACCCATGCATTGGTCCCGATGGCTGCGCCGGCGCTGGCTGCACCCCGCTTCTGTGCGGCACCACGAGTTGATGCTGCGGCCAGCCGTGCGCTGCAGGGTCGGGATAGGGTGGTGTCTGTGGAGCGTATCGGGGCGCGTGCGCGACCTGGCCATTCCACGGGCGCTGCGCCACGCGTGGCATGCGCATCGGCTCGGCCATCTCGGGGGCAGGGGCGGCAATCTCCGGCGCCTGCGGCTCGTGGTGCGCTGCCGGAAGCGTTTCCCACGTGCGGGCATAAGGATGGTGCGGGTGCGCACCGGCATGTGGCGGCGCGTAGTGCCCCACGTCCTCAGTGTCGGGCGCCGGCTCCGGCAAGCTCGGCGTGTATCTGTTCGGTATGTGCAGCATCAGGGTTCCGCAACGATACCCTCAGCATACCGCAGCACGGGAACATCATGCACAGGCAGGAAAAATTTTCCTTGATAAAGGCAAATACGCCACGCGCTGCGCAATAAAAAGGCACGCGCCGCAAGCTTTAGGGCGCGTGCCTGATCTTGGTCATCTAAAGCGTTGCCAGAGGCCCCTTTTCAAGGACTAGGCGCGCTTGTTCTGCCGGTTGCTGACGAGATCCTCCACCACGGCCGGCTCGGCCAGCGTGGAGGTGTCGCCGAGGTTGGAGAAATCGTCCTCGGCGATCTTGCGCAGGATGCGGCGCATGATCTTTCCAGACCGCGTCTTCGGCAGCCCCGGCGCAAACTGGATCATGTCCGGGGTGGCAAGCGGGCCGATCTCCTTGCGCACGTGCGCCACGAGTTCCTTGCGCAACTCATCGCCCGGCTCATAGCCCTGGATCAGCGTCACGTAGCAGTAGATCCCCTGCCCCTTGATGTCGTGCGGATACCCCACGACCGCCGCCTCGGCGACCTTGGGATGCGACACGAGGGCGGATTCGACCTCCGCCGTGCCGAGCCGGTGGCCGGACACGTTGATCACGTCGTCGACGCGGCCCGTGATCCAGTAGTAGCCGTCCTCGTCGCGCCGGCAGCCGTCACCGGTGAAGTACATGCCCTTGTAGGCGGAGAAGTACGTCTGCACGAAGCGCTCGTGGTCCTTGTAGACCGTGCGCATCTGGCCCGGCCAGCTGTCGAGGATGACGAGGTTGCCCGTGGCAGCGCCTTGCAGGAACTCGCCCTTGTCATCGACGAGGGCCGGCTGGATGCCGAAGAACGGCGTCGTCGCGGAGCCCGGCTTCAGGGCCGTCGCGCCCGGCAGCGGCGTGATGAGAATGCCGCCGGTCTCGGTCTGCCACCACGTGTCGACGATCGGGCAGCGGCCATCGCCGGCGACATGATAGTACCACTCCCACGCTTCCGGATTGATCGGCTCGCCCACGGAGCCCAGAAGCCGCAGCGACTTGCGCGATGTGCGCTTCACGAAGTCGTCGCCGGCACCCATCAGCGCGCGGATGGCGGTCGGCGCCGTGTAGAACGTGTTGACGTTCCACTTGTCGATGACGTGCCAGAAGCGCGAAGCGGTGGGATAGTTCGGCACGCCCTCGAACATCAGCGTGGTGGCGCCGTTGGCGAGCGGCCCGTACAAGATGTAGCTGTGGCCCGTCACCCAGCCCACGTCCGCCGTGCACCAGTAGATGTCGCCGTCGTGATAATCGAAGACGTACTGGTGCGTCATCGATGCGTAGACGAGGTAGCCGCCCGTGGTGTGCAGCACGCCCTTCGGCTTGCCGGTGGAGCCTGACGTGTAGAGGATGAAGAGCGGGTCTTCCGCGTTCATTTCCTCGATCGGGCAGTTGGCATCCACCTTCACCAATTCATCGTGCAGCCAGATATCCCGGCCCGCCACGACGTTGACGGCATTGCCAGTGTGCCGCACCATCAGCACCTTTTCGTCGCCGATGCACTTCTTCAGCGCCTCGTCGGTGTTCTTCTTGAGCGGCACGACGCGGCCGCCGCGCAAGCCTTCATCCGCCGTGATCACGAACTTCGATTCCGCGTCGACGATGCGGCCGGCAAGGCTGTCGGGCGAGAAGCCCCCGAACACCACGGAGTGGACCGCACCAATGCGCGCGCACGCCAGCATCGCGTAGGCGGCCTCGGGGATCATCGGCAGGTAGATGGTGACCCGGTCGCCCTTCTTGACGCCGTTCGCCTTCAGCACGTTGGCGAACTTGCACACGCGCTCGTGCAGCTGCTTGTAGGTGATCTTCTGGTCGACGGTGGGGTCGTCGCCCTCCCAGATGATCGCCACCTGGTCGCCGCGCTTGGCCAGATGCCGGTCGACGCAGTTGTAGGCGACGTTGAGCGAGCCGTCCTCGTACCATTTGATCGACACGTTGTGGGGATCGTACGAGGTGTTCTTCACCTTCGTGTACGGCTTGATCCAGTCGAGCCGCTTGCCCATCTCGCCCCAGAACCCGTTCGGATCCTCGACGGAGCGCTTGTACATCGCCTGGTACTTGGCCTGGTCGACGAAGGCACGCGCCGACCATTCCGCAGGCACGCTGTAAGTCTTGCCGGACATGCATTTCCTCCCGGGGGCGCTTCGTATGATTTGCCTTATTTATCGGCAGGCATCCCCGCTCGTCCAACGTCCCTTCGTCGAATGCGACGCCTGAGCTGGATCAAGGCGCATCCAAAGCTTGCGCTTGGATACAAATCGCGTTCAAGTGCCAAGGATTGAGGCTTCAAGTGTTTGTTAAGGACGTTTTTGATGGCGCGGAGATCTGCGCAGAACCGGGCCGGGGCCAGAAAATCGTACGAATCGCACGCCCGCCGCCCAGTTTTTGCCGCCCTGTCCCAACTAATAGGGCACCTTAAAGGTCAGGCCGCCCTTGCAGCTCTCGTGTTGGGACTTCTCGTAAGTCTCGTGGCCTTGTGGCGGGGCGTTGATACGATCGCGGTCGTGCTCGTTGCAGTACCATTTATGGGGGCTGTGCTGGTCATCCACATCCTCAACCTGCAGCACGAGGAAAAGCTTAAGCGGCTCGCGCTGGACAAGAAGAAACTGGACGCCCTGGCCGGTTTGGAGGCGCGGATGAAAAAACGTACCCCCGGCCGCCGCACATGAGATACCATCCCGAAAGAGGTAGGTGTCATGGTCGATGAAGCAATTCCGATAGCAGCTATATTGCTGGTAACCCTGGCTGTCTTGAGTTCTGCAATCACCTATCTGCTGGCCGAGCGGCATGCGAGGCGGATGGCCTCGCTCGATCTTGCCGATCGTATTCAATCTGAGTGTCTGCATCGTGCCGAACGCGTTATCGAGGATGCGCGCACATCACACTCCATCGCATCATTCTGCCTGCTGGCATGCAAGGCGATGGGCGAGCGGTCATTTGCCCGCGCGCTGGCAGCAAATAAAGAGCACATCGGCGCCAGCGATACGTCGAAATCGCTTGCCAAGCTTTTCCATGAGCTGGAAGCGCTTCAGAAGCATCCAGTGCTTCTGAGAGATTTTGCTTTCGTGATCTTTGCGAGCAGCACTGTCTCGCTACTCAAATGGCCCGAGACGGAGGCGTTGGGCGTGGCCAACGTTGAGGAACTGACCAAACTCGAGGGGAAGGCGAAGCAGCGCACGAAAGACCTCGACAAGGTATTCCGGCCGCTCTTGCAGGTTGCTCCACCAGCGCTCGCCGCTTAGTTGAGCGATTTTATTTTAGGGCATCAAGACGCGGGAGTGCGCGGCCGAAGCCCTGCTCCAGGGCCTTGGCATAAAGGGCGCGGGCGCGCTGGACGTCGGCAGAAATCCCACGGCTGCCCCAGGCCGCCAGCATATTGGGATCGTAGGTCTCCGCGAGCGCAAAGAGCAACGGCGCGGATGGCGCGCTCTCCCCCGCAAGGATCTCCCGCGCCGCCATCACATCACCGCTGTCGATGCGCTGCCGCGCCTGCACCAGCAGGTGCTCCACATGCTGCGCAGGGTCGAGGATCGGCGCCTTGGTCATGCTGGCCGTGGTCAACGCCTGCGGCGTGGCGGGTTCGGCACTGCTCGGTGAATTCAGCGTGGCATCACCCGGATTATAGGTCGCGGTCTCGGCGGGGCGGTCCAGCGGGCGCACCTTCACCGTCTTGACGTCGGCGCCTGCAATGTCGCCCTTGGTTTTGCCCGGACCGATGATCCCCGTCATCCAGAGCACCGCCGGCACCACCACCACCAGACCGGCGGCAAGGCCCATCGCCGCGGCACCCAGCTGCTTGGCGAACGGACGGTCCTCGTCATGCGCGGCCGGCTGCCGCCATGTCGACGGGATCGGCATGGGCTCGTCATCCTGCACGGCAGCATGAGCCGGCGCCAGGGGCTGCGGGTAGCTCGTGTGCGGGGGCTGCAAAGGCTGCGGAGGATGCCCCTGCCGGCTGAGCTCGACGCGGCTGTAGCTGAGGGTCGAGAGATCGTCACGGTAGGGCGGCAGCGGCTTACGCACGGTCTGCGTACCCGCCATGATCGCTGCAAGGCTGGCGAGTTCGGAATTCGTTGGCGTGCCCTGCCCCGGCTTGGCGGCCGGCTGCCCTGGCATGCCGTGCTGGGCGATCGAGGCCGCGAGCAGCTGTGCCAGCTCTGCCGTCAACTGCGGTGGAAACTGCATGCCGTCTGCGCGGCTATCGGCCTGCGCCTGGGGGACATGCCCAGCACCGGAGTGCTGCGTTGCTGGGAAATGATCCTGGGACTGACGCTCGCGCTCTTGGTCAGCCGGAACGCCCCCGTTACCCGCGGAAGACGGATCTTTGTCCATGCTGCCCCTCGTACGCTACGCAACTTTAACTCCACCCCGTGTCTGAAATACACCAGAACGGGGTGCCGGTCCATGCGTCCCGACGGGCAGGGTTGACACCTTCCGCCGGCAATTGCCGCTACGATGATGCGCCAAACGGGCTCTGCAAGCCCAATCGCGCCTTGCCTCCCATTGCGAGGCACCTATCGTGGCGGCAGATGAGCCGCGACAATCCCCCACGGCTCATGCCTTCCGACTAGGCGAGGCAATTCTGGCGCAAATTATGGCAGATCCCGGTTTTCGGCTTCAAAACCAACCCGATGCCGAAACCCACGGCATCCTCAGCGGCATCGCGCGCCGGGATCGTCGTCGCGCCCCGATGGAGGCCATCGCAAGCGGGCAGATCTCGTCTCAGGCCGGGCTCCATGGCGACAGCAAGGGCCTCAAGTTCCTCAAGCGGCAGATCACGGTGCTTTCGCTGGAGGACTGGCGGGCAGCCCTCGCCGATCTGGGTGCCGAAGACCTCCCCTGGACAGGCCGGCGGGCCAACCTGCTGGTGGAGCGCATAACCCTGCCTCGTGCGCGCGGTGCCATCCTGGCCATAGGCCCTGTACGCCTGGAGGTGACCGGCCAGACCTATCCCTGCAGTCGCATGGAGGAGGTGCGCCCGGGTCTCCTCAAGGCACTGGCGCCCGATTGGCGTGGCGGTGTCACCTGCAGGGTCCTGGAAGGCGGCGCCATTGCACTGGGAGACGCCGTCCGCGTGCTGTCGAGCCCGCAATGGGAGCTGCCATTGCCCCTGCCCGGATAGGCCAAGGGGCCGCAAATTCGCCGGAAATCCAGCCGATGTCTGGCTTTGGCAGCGCTGGCGTTGTGCCGCACCGCCATTTCTGCGCCGGCATTCCCGGTCCGGTGCATTCGGACAAGGCGCCCCTTTCGGCGCCCGAGGGTCCAGGCTATGAAGGCCCACGGCGGCAACAACTGCCGTGGTTACAAGGAGAAGAGGCCGAATGGTCGACGATCGCGATGTACTGGCCAGAGAGGTCGACGAGGAACTGCGTCGCGAACAGCTCCTGAAGTTGTGGCAGCAGTACGGGACCTACGTCGTCGGCGCGGTCGTGCTGATCATTGCCGGCGTCGGTGGTTGGAAATTCTACGAGAACCGCAAGCTCGCCTCCGAGCAGGCCGCAGGCACCAAGTTCTCGCTGGCCGTGCGCGAGGCCGCCAAGGCCGATGCAAAGCCGGATCAGCCCACCGCCCTCGACGACATCGCCCGCAATGGCCCCAACGGCTACGCCACTCTGGCCAAGCTGCGTCTCGCAGCGGCCGACAAGACGGCGGGCAAGAACGACGCGGCAATCGCCAAGTATGAGGCTGTGGCCCAGGATCGCCACACCGATCCCTTGTTCGCCGACTACGCCCGCCTGCAGATCGCCATGTTGACGCTCGATACCGGCAACTGGACGGACATGCAGAATCGGCTCACGCCTTTGGCTGCCGATTCAAATGCATGGCGCTTCAGTGCGCGCGAGCTCTTGGCGCTTGCCGCACTGAAAGCCGGCAAGGAGACAGAAGCCAAGCAGGGCTTCGAGAAGCTGATGGGCGACCAGAACGTCCCGCCGAGCATCGCCGAGCGCTCGCGTTTGATGCTGGCCATGATCACGGAAGCCGAGATCGCAAAGGCCGCCTCCGCACCCAAGCCGGAAGCGCCGAAGACAGAGGCACCCAAAGCCGAGGCCCCCAAGGCGAACGCGCCAAAGGTCGAAGGCAAAGGCAAATGAACGCGGCCCCGCAGCAGGTACTGCGGGCCAACATCGTGGGAGCGGCATGAGGAAGAGCAACGCACCAGCGCAAGTGGCCGCGCTCCGCACCATGCCGCGGACCCTGGCGGCGGTCGCAGGATTGTGCGCGTTGCTGGCGCTGCCGGGCTGCTCCGACATGGTCGCGGGCATGAGCCTCCCGCCGATGCCGAAGATCACCGATCTCAACCCCTTCGCGGAGAAGGAGCAGCCGCTTCCCGGCAAGCGCGTCGAGATCATCCAGCAGGAAAACATTTCGACCAACCTCTCCGCGGGCGACAAGCAGATCATGCTGCCGCCGCCCCGGATGAACGACGCCTGGTCGCAGCCGGGCGGCGTGCCGAGCAACGTACCGGGCCATCTTGCGCTGTCCGGCAATGTGAAGGTTGCCTGGACAGCCGATGCCGGCAAGGGCTCGAGCTTCTACGGCAAGGTCACGGCCTCGCCGATCGTTGCGGAAGGCAAGGTGTTCACCCTCGATGCGGCGGGCCGCGTTACGGCCTTCAATGCCCAGACAGGTGCCACGGTCTGGACCGCCAGCCTCACGCCTCCCGGTGAGAAGGACCAGGAAGGCTTCGGCGGCGGTATCGCAGCCGATGGCGGACGCCTCTACGCCGGCACCGGCTTCGGGCTCGTCATCGCCCTCGATCTCGGCACCGGCAAGAAGCTCTGGGAGAAGAGCGTCGGATCACCCATCCGCTCGTCCCCGACGGCATCGGCCGAGCGCGTCTTCGTCGTCAGCCGCGACGGACAGGTCTACTGCTTCTCGGGCGGCGATGGCTCCGAGCTGTGGTCGTTCAAGGGCATGCCCGAGAAGGCCAGCATTCTTACGAACCAGAGCCCGGCGGTGGACGGCGACTTCGTGATCGTCCCCTACCCCACCGGCGACATCGTGGCCCTCAGCGTCATGGACGGCCGCGCCGTCTGGTCGGATTCTCTGTCCCGCTCCCGCACCGCCTCTTCCCTCGCCGCCATGAGCGATGCCTCCCGTCCCGCGGTCGACCGCGGCTTCGTATTCGTGGCAGGCCACGCCGGCCGCATGGTCGCCAACACGCAGCGCACGGGCGAGCGCATGTGGTCGCTGAACGTTCCCAGCATTCAGCCGCCCGCAATCGCCGGCGACACCCTGTTCATCGTCGATACCGGCAATCAGGTGATGGCGATCACCCGCGCCGAGGGCAAGATCCAATGGACGGCCAAGCTGCCGGGCGGCAGCACGTGGTCGGGCCCGGTCCTTGCCGGTAACCATCTTTGGCTCGTCTCGGGCAAGGGCAGCCTCGTCAGTGTCGATGCCGTCACGGGCCGGGTCGTCTCGACCCAGGAAATGGGCGCTCCCGTCTACATCGCGCCGGTCGTGGCGGGCGGACGCATGTACGTCCTGACCGACAAGGCACGCCTCATCGCGCTCAACTGAGCGTCGTTCACGCTTGCGGCCGGCGCCTGCGGGCGGTATTCGCTCGCACCCCGTTCGTGACCTGAAAGCGTTAAGCCCATGCCACCCGTCGTCGCCATCGTCGGCCGGCCCAATGTCGGCAAGTCGACCCTGTTCAACAGGCTGACGGGCAAGCGCACGGCGCTGGTCTCCGACCTGCCCGGGCTCACGCGCGACCGCCGCGAAGGCGAGGCCAATGTGGCCGGCAACCTTCTGACCGTCGTCGACACGGCCGGACTGGAGGAAGCGGCGGCGGGAAGCATCGCGGCGCGCATGCGCGCCCAGAGCGAGGCGGCGATCGCCAAGGCCGACCTTGCCCTGTTCGTGGTCGATGCGCGCGACGGCGTCGTGCCGGCCGACCTCGCCTTCGCGAAGGTCGTGCGCGAAGCCGGCACCCCGGTGATCCTTGCGGCCAACAAGTGCGAGGGCCGCCGCGGCACGGACGGCTTCTACGAAGCGTTCCAGCTGGGCTTCGGTGACCCCATCGCCATTTCCGCCGAGCATGGCGAGGGCATCGGCGAGCTTGCCGGCGCCATCCTGCAGGCTCTGGGGCTTGCCCCGGTGCGCGCCGAGAAGAAGGGCGAGGCTGCAGACGAGGCTGTCTCGGAAGAGGATATCGCGAAGGAAGCGGGCAACCACCCGATCCGCATCGCGATCGTAGGAAGGCCGAATGCCGGCAAGTCCACGCTCGTCAACGCGCTTCTGGGCGAGGAGCGCATGATCACCGGTCCCGAGCCCGGTCTCACGCGTGACGCGATCGCAACCGACTTCGACTGGGGCGGTCGGCCTGTGCGGCTCTTCGATACCGCCGGCCTGCGCAAGAAGGCGCGCATCTCGGAGGTGGCGGAGAAGCTTGCCGCCAGCGATGCCGTGCGCGCCATCCGCTTCGCCGAGGTCGTCGTGCTGCTGATCGATGCGGAACGTCCCTTCGAGCACCAGGATCTCACCATCGGTGACATGGTGGAAACCGAGGGGCGGGCCCTGGTCGTCGCCGTGAACAAGTGGGATCTCGTCACCGACAAGCAGAAGCGCATGAAGGAACTGCGCGAGATGCTGGAGGATCGGCTTGCCCAGATGCCAGGCCTGCGCCTCGTGACGCTGTCGGCGCGCGCGGGACGCGGCCTCGATCAGCTGCGCGAGGCAGTCTTCAAGACCTACGACATCTGGAACAAGCGCGTGTCGACGCCCGATCTCAACCGCTGGCTCGGCGAAGCGCTGCAGCGCCACGCGCCGCCTGCCTCGAAGGGGCGACGCGTGAAGCTGCGGTTCATGACGCAACCGTCGTCCCGCCCGCCGACTTTCGTTGCCTTCTGCTCGCGACCCGATGCCCTGCCGAAGGCCTACCTGCGCTACCTCACGAACTCGCTGCGCGAAACCTTCGGATTGCCGGGCGTGCCCATCCGCTTCAAGCTGCGCGGCGGCGAGAACCCTTTCGTGAAGTGAGCCCGCAGTGACGGAAGTCCTGTTCTATCACCTGGAGCATTTTCCCCTCGAGCGGGTGCTGCCGAACCTGCTCGAGCGCACCCTCGAACGGGGCTGGCGGGCGGTGGTGCAGGCCGGCAACGAGGAGCGCGTGGAAGCGCTCGACAATCACCTGTGGACCTATCGCGACGACAGCTTCCTGCCGCACGGCGCAGCCCGCGACGGTTTTCCCGACAAGCAGCCGATCTTCCTCACCACAGGCGATGAAAACCCCAACGGCGCGCAGGTGCGCTTTCTCGTGGACGGTGCCGACTGCAGCGCCTTCGCGGGCTACGACCGCTTCGTGGTGATGTTCGACGGTCGCGACGACGAGGCCCTCGCACGCGCCCGACAGCAGTGGAAGAAGGCGCGCGACGCGGGCTGTACCGTCACCTACTGGCAGCAATCCAAGGAAGGCCGCTGGGAGAAGAAGGCCTGACGCGCAGGCCCGCGCGCTGTGCTGACGAGATGGCCCGAGCGGCGCTCGTGGCACTTATCCCCGCCCGTGGTGGCTCGTGCGATAGTGGCTCACCCGGGCTCACGAGGGGGCGCTGTCGCGAGGCGTCCATAGTGCGAGGCCGGGGTTGCAGCCGGTGGCGCCTCGAACAACGCGCGAGAGCGCCGCTCAGGAAAGAACGAATAGGCCGGATTGCAAGCTCATCCGGCGCCGTGCCTGAGACCCGGTGTGCGGTGCGGGGCGTCGATGCCCTTCTTTTGCGCGCTAAAACGAGCTGGCTGAAACGCCCCGCTCCCCTCACTTTCCCGGAACGCTACTGGCGTGCGAATGCCAATGGCAGGCGCATTAATTCAGTATACAGATTTAAAGGTATCGAGGAAGCAAGCTTCCCACTCTCGGGTGCTCGCCTCGGAAAGAATGAAGGCGAGGATGCTCTGGTGGGCTACCGTGTGCAGGATCGCGGGCTTGCGTGGATCGCCGCCTGCGCGACGATGACGTACGCTTGGCGACGCGTGTGCGCCGTTGGACTTCGGGACGAACCGAAGGGTGAGCGCATCAGGACGCGGCGCGGAAGCCGGCGCTTGCCGCTTCGCTCTCCGAGCAGAACCAGCGTTCGCCCCGGGCCGTCTGCACCCGGCCACGCTCGTACTCGGCCGACCACGGCAGTAGGTAGATCTTCTGCCCGCCGGCAATGGTGCCCTTGATCGGGCAGCCTTCGGGCGCGCGCTTCTTCGCCTCTTCCCAGACTTTCGCGCGCCACTCCGACGGCCGCAGGCTCTCACCCGCTGCCCAGATGCCGAGCTTGCCGTTGCGCGCCTCCTTCTCTTCACCGCCGTAGCGCGTCGAGACGAGGCCACCTTCCGCGAAGGCGCTGCCCTGCCGCACCAGTTCGGCATTCACCTCCTTGTCGCCGCGCATGCAGCGGACAAGGGTGATGCCGGCAGCGTCGGTGCCGTCGCGCGTGCACGTGATGACGGCGCCGGCGACGATGCGGTTGAGGCTGGTGGCCGCAAGTCCGCCACAGCGGAACTGGCGACCGCCAGGTTTGCCGCAGAGCTGCGTCGGCTCCGGCAGCTCGACCCCCGAGAGGCGCACCAGATCCTTGCCGATGCGCAGCTTGTCACCACCCACCGCCAGTGCGCGGCCCTGGATGGGCTCGCCGCCGCCGATGACCGGGATCTTCGAGGCTATGGCGCCGAGACCCATTCCGGCCGGCCCATGCCGCAGGCCGAGCGCGCCAAGGGCAAGCACCAGTGCACCGATCACGACACCGCCAAGGATCTGGTGATTGAGCCGCAATCCCGGCAGCGCGGGCAGGCGCAGGCCTCCAAGCCGCATGGCCAGAGGAATTGTCGCAAGCAACAGCACGGCTGCGATTATCGTGGTGATCATCGCCTCGCGATCGAAGCCTGCCGTGCGATACCGGCTGATGGCGGCGCCAATGGCAAGGGCCCCCATCAGCGCCAGCGCACTCCCGATTGGGGGACGCGAAAGGAAAGGTCCGACAGGCGCCGCAAGCCGTGCCAGGAGACGGCCCAAGGCCATGATCGCGAGCCCCAGCTTGTCCGCCCCATGCAGCAGCGCCAGAAGAAGAATGTTCCAGGCCGCCAGCAGCAACAGCCACAGCCAGCCGAGCCCGGCCCGTGCGCCCTCCCAGGCCGCGACCCCCGCCGCCTTGGAACCGGCCAGCAGAGCGACGCCCGCGGCACCCACCTGCTCACCTGCCACGCGTGCGCCTTCACGCACCTTCTCCTTGCGCTGCTCGCGCCTGAGCTTGATGGTGGTGCGGACGTACTTGTGCCACTCGAAACCGTCGCGATTCTTTCGCCGGGCAAACAAGGAACACCCCTTCCGTTCGATGCGTGCGCAATGGAGGCCTGATCAAGGCAATTCATGAGGCCGAATCGTGGCGCGGTACAGGCACAGGGCCACCAGCGGCCTCATCGTTGTGGGCTCGCCACAGGAGATGTGGACAACCCGCGGCTTGACCGCCCCTCTGCCCCGCCGGCAATCCTGCCGCCGGTATGAAGCGAACCCCTCGTTGGAGACGGAAGCCATGGATCTCGAGCTCAAAGGCAAGGTTGCGATCGTCACTGGCGGCAGTCGCGGCATCGGCAAGGCCATCGGCAAGGAGCTTTCCGCAGAGGGTGCAACCGTGGCCCTCGTCTCCCGCAGCCTTTCGACCCTCGACCCGGCTGTTGCCGATATCAGCAGCCCAGGTGGCGGCACCGTGAAGGCGTTCACGTGCGACACTGCCGATGACGCCTCGGTGAAGGCAATGGTGGAGGCGGTGGTGAAGGCGTTCGGCCGCGTCGACATTCTTGTCAATTGCGCCGCCAAGCCCTCCGGCCAGTCGCGCCCGCCCACGCTGGCAGAGATCACCACCGAGGAATTCTGGGACCACATGAACACGAAGGTGATGGGCTACCTGCGCACGGCGCGGGAAGTTGCACCCCACATGATCAAGCAGAAGTCGGGCCGCATCATCAACGTCAGCGGCCTCGGCGCGCGCAGGACGGGCACCACCATCGGCTCCATCCGCAATGTCGGCGTCGCCGCGCTGACGAAGAACCTTGCGGACGAGTTGGGGCCGCACGGGATTTCGGCCGTCTGCGTCCACCCGGGTCTCACCCGCACCGAGGCGACGCCCGGCGTCGTTGCCGCGCAGGCCAAGGCCCAGGGTGTGAGCGAGGCCGAGATCGAGAAGCGTCTGGCAAGCACCAACGTGCTGAGCACTTTGATCACGGCCGAGCAGATCGCCTACGTGTGCACCTTCCTCGCCTCGCCCAAATCGGTGGCGGTCAACGGCGAGACGGTGGGCGCGGGCGGCGGCATGCCCCACGCCATCTTCTACTGAGCAGGGCAAGTCTCCCGGCGGCTTTGGCGAGCCGGCAGTCCGTTAACCAACTGCTTGTAACTGCGGTAACTTCCAGCACTTCTCGGCTGTGAGAAGGTGTCTCCAGCGCAACCACGCAATCGCTGGAGATGGAAGATGTTCACCGCCGCAAGACTTGCCAAGCTCGCCACCCTGGCCGTCATCGCCTTCGCGGCACCCGCTGCCGCAAGCGCCGACCCCACCGGCGTCTGGATCGATCACACGGGCCGTGGGGCAGTCGAGATCAGCCGCTGCGGTGGGGGCCTCTGTGGCCGCGTCGTCTGGCTGAAGAGCGCAGGCCATGCCGGCGCCTGCGGCATGCAGATCCTCGGCAACGTTCGCCCCACGGCAAGCGGCGCCTGGGATCATGGCTGGATCCTCGATCCCGACGCCAATCGCCGCTACGACGTGGAGATCACGCCCATGGGCAACCGCCTGAAGGTCGTGGGCTACATGGGGTCCAAGATGCTGAGCGAGACGATGTTCTGGCGCCGCGCTCCGGGCGACCTGAAGCGCTGCCATGCCTAGAGACTGAGCAGGCGCATTCAAGCGTCCACCGAGAGCATGCCTCAGAATCTAGATCAGCAGCAGCAAGGATTCACGCGCCTGCCGGCTTCCAGGTTCCGCCTTGTGTCTGGCACATGATGGAGACGTTGCTCTGCCGCGCTTCCTGCACGGTCGGCTGGGCCTGGGCCTTGCCCTTCGCATTGGCTGGCGTACTCGCCTCGTACTCGGTCGTCACGCGACGGCAGGGTGAATCCGACGGCAGCTGCTTGATGTTGACCACATCTTTTGACTCGCCCGCCGCCGACGTCCCCGCCGTCTTCGGGGCGCTCGCATCAGCGCTGGCCTCGGCCACCTTCTGCAGCGCCGGGTCCTCGACGAACTCGCTCGCGTTCTGCACCGGCTCCGCCGTCATCGTCACCTGATGCCGGCCGTCCTTGCTCTTGTAGGTGTCGACCACGCGCTCGTTCTGGTCCTTCTCGACCACCACCTTCGCCCGCCGCGCCACCTCGCGCCGGTCCTGGACGCTGAGTTTGTGGAGAATGACGGCGCCGACGGCCACCGCCCCGATGATGCCGAGCGTCCGCCCCAGGCCGCGCGGGCCGTAGATGCCGGGCAACGGCAAGGGAACCCCGATCCCCGGGCCGACGCGAACACCCGGAACGGGCAGCGGCACGCCGATGCGGGGACCAGGAACGCCGGGGAAACCGAACTGGGCATTTGCTGCCTCGATGCCAGGCACCAGCACCAGGCCCGCGCAGAGGAGCGCCGCGATAGCCTTGCGGCCATGTCGAATTGCCAATCGCATGAAATATCTCCCGCTCTCGTCCTTAGATCCGCCCCTCGGCTCGGTCGACACCGCCACAAGGCGCGCGAAGCAATGAAAAATATAGATCAAACGCCGACAGATGTCGTGGTGCGTCCCGCCGCAAGCCTACCGACCCGTTTACGACAAGCCAGTGACAGGCGAATTCCGCTGCTGGCAGAGCCGACGTCCGATGCTATGCTTTTGCAGGCAGTTGCGCGCGCTTTTCCTGGGTAAGAGCGATGCACGGTCGTGTTGCACAGACAGCAGAGCGCGAGACGTTGGTCGGGGGCTGCGATGACATTCACTGAGACGGCAACGAAACAGGCCCAAGCATCCAGACCACTGCTCTGCAGCCGCCCCGAGCCACGCGCCAGCGTCCTGAGGCAGTTCCTGGCCCTGCTCCCTGTCCTGCTCGCCCTCATTGCACCGCTGCTCGGCGCCGGCATGGCCCGCGCCTTCGACGTCAACGAGGTGGAGGCGAGCGTCTACAAGGTCTACGCCTTCCCGGCCAACGGCAAGGGCTACGGCTTCGGCAGCGGCTTCCTCGTCAGCGGCAAGCGCATCGTCGTCACCAACTTCCACGTCGTCGACAACAACGCCGACTTCCGCATCGCCTTCCGCGACAAGAACCGGCAAGGCCAGCTCGTCAACGCCCGCATCATGGCCACGCGCCCGCACCTCGACATCGCCGTTCTCGAGGCGGACCAGGATCTTCCGGGCAAGGCTTTGACCCTGGCCGACTACGAGCCCGAGAAGCTTGCCAACGTCGTCACCATGGGCTTTCCGGGCGCCGCCGAGATCCGCGATCCGGTGCAGGTGCGCACCAAGCAGGAGTTCGAGGCGCTGCTGAAGGACCCCACCAACCTCGACGCCACCATGACGAGCGGCTCGGTTTCGCGCATGAATACGGCCGACATGCGCAGCTCCGAAACGCGCTCTCTGCATGCCCGCACCGTGCAGCACAACGCCCAGTTCAGTCCCGGCAACTCCGGCGGACCACTGTTCGACGAATGCAACGCCGTGGTCGGGATCAACACTTTCCTGCGCAAGGACGCACAGGGCGTGTTTTTCTCCATTCATTCCGGCGAGCTGATCCGGACGCTGCGTGAGTTGTCCATCCCCTTTGCAACCATCGCCCACTGCAGCCCCGTCGCCGTCACCAGCTACACCATGCCCATCATCGTGGTGTTGAGCGCGTCGCTTGCGGCAGCCGCCCTCGTCCTTGCGCTGCGGGCAGGATCGCTGCAGCAGGTCGGCGCACAGATCAGCCGCTTCACGCGATCGCAGAGGGCTGCGCCCCCGGCAGAAATCCCCGCGGGCAACGTCATGGGCAGCGTGCAGCTTGCGGGCCTTCCCGCCGGCATGGCCGCACTCCAGCCCATCGCCGGCGGCCGTAATGTCCAACTCGAAAGCGGCAAGGCGCTGATCCTGGGACGCGCCCGCGCCAGCGATATCGTAGTCGACAACGACACGGTGTCCTCGCGCCACGCCTCTGTCGAGTTCAACGGCCAGACGAACAAGCTCACCCTTACGGATCTCGGCTCCTCCAACGGCACCTATCTCAACGGCCGCACCATATCGGCCGGCACGGCGGCCCCTGGCGACGTCATCCGTTTCGGCAAGGCGGAATTCAAATTCCTGGGCGGCAGTGCTGCCCCCGCCACAGCTGCACTCGGATCGAGTGCTGCCGTAAGCGCACGCGGCTGGATGCTTTCGGGTTTCGATCCGTCCGGACGCGCTGTTCAGCTTGAAATGCGGCCGTTGCCGGGCGAAACTCATCGCACGTGGATCATCGGGCGCGACAAGGCTCGCGCGCACCTGGTGATCGACGACAGCTCCGTGTCTGGCGCGCACGCCGAGATCAGCTTCGCCACCGGCCAGGGGCTTTCGCTCAAGGACCTCGGGTCCACCAACGGCACACAGGTCGACGGTGAGGCGGTCGGCACGCGCGTCGTGGTCCTGAAGGAAGCGGGCCAGGAGGTGGTGTTCGGTGCTGCAAAGTTGCGCCTGTCGCGTCTCATTTCGTGACAACGCACTGCTGCTGATCAAAGTACCTGTTCGCGCGCAACGCGCATTGCAGGTTGCATTTGCTCAAGCGGCACCAAACAAACTCCACAATTCGATGGCCTGATTGTCACACGTGACCCACGCATTCGGGGTGCTGGGTAAGCAAGAAGAAGAAGACGGGGTCTATTTTGCGCACGCGCTCTTTCGCGCGTGAGGGTGAAGCATTGGACGCGCGGATGGATGTGGCAATCATCTGCATACGCGCGAGAGGCCGCTGACATTTGGGGGTAGGCGTAATGGTGAAGCCCGACATGAAACCCGGCATGATGCCCGAACGACGTATGGATGGCGCCCAGCGCATGTGGCGCGCCCGCGAAAACTTCGAGGTGATCGAAGGCAAGGCCGTCGAACTCGATACCGAGGCCGTCAGCCTCGGCGCGCGCCTGACAGAGCTGCTCGCGGAGGAAAGTCCCGAGGACCTGCTGCGCCGCCTGCAAGGCTTCAAGCGCTCCGTCGAGGACGCTCTGGCGCGCTCATCCAGCGCCTATCAGATCCTGCGCCAGCTCGAGAGTGCCGGTCTCAAGGATTGCGCCCGCTGCACCGCGGAACTGGAAGAGCGGCTGGCGCGCAATCCGCATTATCGGGTGCTCGGCAAGCTCGCCGAAGCAGAAGAATTGGTGGCGGACCTGACCGGACCGCCCAAGCCCGCCTGAGCGGACGGCAGCGGCAACGGCAACGGCAGCCTGAGTGACAGACCGAGGGAAATTCATTGCGCAGGGCGAAGCGTGCGGCGGCGCGTTTCACGGCAAGCGCCAGAGCTAGGGGGCAGGGCATGTTTGGTGGTCGCAGGAGCAGGGGCTATTCCGAGCCCGAACAGTTGGGGGCCGACTGGCCTCGCCTGCCGGAAGCGCCCCGTCCGGAGCCGCGCCAGATCAGGAACCAGCTTCCACCCAATTATGCCGGCGCCAAGCCACCGCCGATCCCACCGCCACGCCCGTCAGCTGCGGCCGGCGCCTCACCGGCCGAGATCCAGCGCGCGGCCGAGGAAGAGCTTCTGGCGAAGATCTCGGGTTTCCGCAGCGCCGTGGCCGACGCGCTCTACGAGATTTCCAACGACTACCGCATCCTGTGCAACCTGGCGCACGCGGATCTGAAATCCTGCGACGAACTCATCAACGAGCTGCGTGAGCGGCTGTCGCACGATGCGCACTACCGCGTGCTGGCCAAGCTCGACGAGGCGCACGCCCTGACGAGCGCGGCCCTCAATCGCACGCCGTGAGAGTTGCACGCCAGCCCCGTTGGCACAGGGCTATTCCGGACCGAGCTTGATGCTGCGCGCAAGCTCGGCCCACTTGGCCACTTCCGCCTGCTGGTAAGCCTTGAAGGCAGCCCCCGCACGCACGTTCACGGCGATGCCCTGCGCCTTGGCCAACGCGGCAATCTCCGGTTTCGCCATCGCCGCAAGTACAGCCTTCTCGAGTTGGGCGAGCGACCCCGCAGGTGTCTGTGCGGGTGCGAACAGCGCGATCCAGGCATCCGCCTCGCCACCCGCAATGCCTGCCTCCGCAAGCGTCGGAATGGAAGGAAACTGTGGCGCTCGCTTGGGCGAGGCAATGGCCAGCGCCTTCACCTCTCCACTCTCCACCAGCGACACGATCGAGGGCAGCGTCACGAAGGCGGCGTCGATGCGCCCCGCAACCAGTTCCAGCGACAAGGGCGCCGCGCCACGGAAGGCCACGTGCTGCATGACGACACCCGTCTTGGCCTTGAAAAGCTCCATCGCGAGATGCGAGGCCGAGCCGTTGCCCGTCGATCCATAGTTGAGCTTGCCGGGCTCCGCCTTCGCCAGTGCCACGAGATCCGCGACGCTGCCGGCCTTGGAGCTCTTCGGCACGACGAGCGCGTGCTGCAAGTCTGCAAGACCTGCAACGGGCGCGAAATCCGCGACAGGGTCGTAACCGGGCTCCTTCATCAGGAAGCCGTTGGTCGCGTGCGTCTGGTTGGTGCCGAGCACCAGCGTGTGCCCGTCTGCCTCGCCCCGCGCAACCTCCCGCGTACCGAGCGCGCCGGATGCCCCGGCCTTGTTCTCGACCACCAGCGTCCAGCTATTCGCAGTCTGCATTTCCTGCGCGAGGATGCGCGCCAGCGCGTCCACCGATCCACCAGCCGGATAAGGCACCACGATGCGAATGGGCTTCGCCGGAAAGGCTTGCGCCCAGAGTTGGCGCGGGGCCAGGCACAACGCAGCCGCCACGGCGCCAAAACCCCGACGTGAGAACACCTGCACCATCACGCTCATCCTTTCCTCTCAGCTTGTCGTTGAGGCGCATGTAACGCGAAATCGCGCTTCCGCATAGCCTTCTGCACGCTACCGGCTCCGCCGGTCGCGTGACATCCGGTATAAGCAAGTCCTTTACCTCCTGGCAGTACACTGCTCGCCAGATTTACGCCGCGCGCATTATCCATTCATTCAGGCACATCGTTTCCCCAGAATGCTCGACCTTAAAAAGCACGCGCGTTGTATTTCCACAGACGAAGCGGGATCCATGCTGCCGCTCATGGCAGTGCTGCTCGTGCTCATGGTGGCATCGGCCGGAATGGCGCTGGATTTCGGTTACCTGATCAGGGCCCGCGAACGCTTCGATGCTGCTCTGGACAATGCGACGCTCGCCGCAACCACCAACATCCAGCAAGCCATGCTGCGTTGCGGATCGAACTGCGCGGCTGTAACGACAGCACAATCGGAGGCTCAGGCGAAAGGCCTCACGATCTTCAATGCCAACATAGGAAGCGCAAAGAACGTTACCTCCAACGCATTCAGCCTCACAGCGACGGTGTCCGGAAACTCCGTGAGCACCACATCGTCCTATCGCGCGACCTTCAGGCCCTTTCTCATGCAGGTCATCGGCATCAGGGAGGTGCCCTTCTCGCGCACCGTGTCCGTCCGCGCGGCGTCGAAGAAGTACATCGAGGTGACGCTCGTGGTCGACACGTCGGGTTCGATGGCAATTGGCGCAGACGAGTCCGCGCAGCAGAGCCTTCGCAACACCATAGGCTGCGCCTTTGCCTGTCACGACGGCGTTGCGATCAAGGTCGGTCCGAAGAAATACGCCGATGCCTACGCCTATGCGAAGGCGCAAGGAATAACGCTGCGTTACGACGCGATCAACCAAGGCATCCTGGCGCTGATGAGCGAATTCGACGCCCTGGATCCCGATGAAAGCTACATCAAGGCCTCGATCTGGAGCTTCGATTCCAAATTCACCGAAAACCAGTCCATGACGACCAGTCGTACCCAGCTGCGCAAACGCCTGCCTACGGCGCCGAGCACCTCCGGTGTCAAGGACGGCGGCACGATGTTCAACGAGGGCATCGCCTCTGTCATTGCGGCCGTCGGCAAGGGCGGAGACGGCTCATCGGCGTCCAACCCCGTAAAGCTGGTCATCATCGCTTCGGATGGCGCGCAGGATCCGGGTCGTTATGCCGTCTGGGATTCTTCTCTGAACTACCTGGTCGACGCCTTTGCCATGGACTTCTGCAACAGCCTGCAGAAGCAGAACGTGCTCGTGGGCGTCATCCACACGCCCTACATCCCCATGACGTGGGACTGGGGCTACAACGCCACGCTGGGACAACCAAGCCAGCGCCGCGGCGGCAGCACCCGCAACGACGACATCACCACCGGCTTCAAGACGTGCGCAGGAACGAACTACGTGCTTGCAAATGACAGCAAGAGCATCATCAGCGGCTTCGTGAAGATCATGGGCAACGTTTCCGCTCCCCACCTCACCCAGTGAGACGTGCAGAACTGCCAAAAGCGTGCAGCCCGCTGTGCTCTCACACTCTGTGCTGCTCGGCCACCTGCGCGATGGCCGCCCGCAGGTCCTCGATACCGAGGCCCGTCTCCGACGAGGTCGCGATCAGGAACGGATAGGCGGCCGGATGCTTGGCGAGCGCCGCCTCCGTCTCGCGGATCACCTGGGCAAGCTCGTGCGGCTTGATCTTATCGGCCTTGGTCAACACCGCCTGGTAGGAGACTGCGCAGGTATCGAGCAGCTCCATGATCTCCAGATCGACCTTCTTGATGCCGTGCCGCGCATCGATGAGCAGGAACACGCGGCCGAGGTTCTGCCGTCCGAGCAGGAAACCGCGCACCAGCTCACCCCACGCCCGCACCTTCTCCTTCGGCGCCTGCGCAAACCCGTAGCCCGGCATATCGACCAGGAAAACGTCGCGATCGGGCGAGCGGAAATAGTTCAGCTCCTGCGTGCGGCCCGGCGTGTTCGACGTGCGTGCAAGACCGTGGTGCCGCACAAGCGCGTTGATCAGGCTCGACTTGCCGACGTTGGAGCGGCCGGCAAATGCAACCTCCGCGCCCTGCATGGGCGGCACGAACTCGAGGGAAGGGGCTGAGAGCACGAAAACCCAAGCCGAGCGGAACAACGCCTCGCCTGCTGCAAGCTCCTCAGGACTGTACTCGGCCTGCGGCATGGCGCGTCCTCCGGGTGAAGGCAAGGCGCGCGGCGCGCGCCCCTGCCGCTCACTTCTTCCGGATGCGGTTGGCCGCGTCCGAAATCCCCTGCTTGACCTTCGAGGGATCGAGGTTGCGCAAGTTCGCCACGCGCGACTTCCACTGATCCGCGCCGATATTCTTCCAGAGGTGCACTTCCGTGTTGTTCTTGCGCATGATCGTATACTGCTGCAGCAGCGACAGCACGTTGTTCCAGGCCCAATAGATCACGAGGCCCGACGGGAAGCTCGCCAGCATGAAGGTGAAGATCACTGGCATCCAGTTGAAGATCTTCTGCTGCACGGGATCAGGCTGCTGCGGGTTCAGCTGCATCTGCACCCACATCGTGATGCCCATGATGATGGGCCAGGCGCCGATGTGCAGAAACTCGGGCACCGCATAGGGCAGCAGGCCGAACAGGTTGAACAGCGAGGTCGGATCCGGCGCCGAAAGGTCTTTGATCCAGCCGAAGAACGGCGCATGGCGCATGTCGATCGTGATGAACAGCACCTTGTAGAGCGCGAAGAACACCGGGATCTGCAGCAGGATGGGCAGGCAGCCCGCAGCCGGATTGATCTTCTCATTCTTGTAGAGCGCCATCAGCTCCTGCTGCTGCTTGACGCGGTCGTCCTTGAAGCGCTCGCGGATCTTCTCCATCTCCGGCTGCAGCTTCTTCATCTTCGCCATGGACTCGTAGCTCTTGTTGGCGAGCGGATAGAACGCCGCCTTCACGAGCACGGTCACCGCGAGCACGGCAAAGCCATAGTTGCCGAGCAACCCTGCGAAGTAATGCAGCAACGCGAACAGGGGGCGCGTGAAGAACCAGAACATGCCCCAGTCGATCATCAGGCCGAACTGCTTGATGTTGAGCGTCGACTGGTAGGCGTCGATGACGTCCACGCGCTTGGCGCCGGCAAACAGGTTCATCTTCGCAGCACCGGTGGCGCCCGGCGCCACCGTCACGCCCGGCAGCGTGTAGTCGGTCTGGAAGTACTCGCGTCCATTCCGCTTCGAGCCCGACAGGCTCGCCTCGAACGCCGTCTGTTGGTCGGGAATGAGCGCGGCAGCCCAGTACTTGTCGGTCATGCCGATCCAGCCGCCGCCCTTGTCCTTGAAGCTCTTCGAGCCGCCGTCCTTGAGCACGTCGGCGTAAGTGAGTTCCTTCAGGCCAGCCTCGCCCAGAATACCGATCAAGCCCTCGTGCAGGATGTAGTAGCCCTGCACCGTCGGCATGCCGTGCCGCGAGATCAGCGCATAAGGGTAGAGTGTGATCGCGGCACCGGACTTGTTCTCGACCTCGTCCGTGACGGTGAAGAGATAGTCGGCATCGACCGCGATCGTGCGCTTGAACAGCAGCCCACCGCCGTTGTCCCAGGTCAGCGTCAGCGGCGTTGCGGGCGACAGCGCACCGGTGCCCTGCTGCGTCCACTGCGTGTCATTGCCTGGAACCGCCACGGTGCTGCCTTGCGGCGCCACCCAACCATACTCGGCGTAATAGGGGTGAGGCGCCGAAGACGGCGAGAACAGCACCACGTTCGCGCTCTTGCGATCGACCGTCTCGTGGTACTTCGCCAGCACGAGATCGTCGATGCGGCCGCCCTTGAGCGAAACCGAACCCTTCAGGCTCGGCGTATCGATGGCCACCCGCGGCGAGGCCTTGAGCGCGTCCTCGCGGGTCAGCGCCGCCGCAGCAGGCGCGGCACCCGGCACGGCGCCGGCCTTGCCTGCAGGCGCCGTCACGCCCGGGGTCGCGGCCGGAGCCTCACCTTTCGCCACCGCCTCGCGCTGGATCTGCTGCTTGCGCTCCTGCTCTTCCTTGAGCTTCGGGCCCGCGTAGAACACCTGCCAAGCCAGCAGCACGCCGACCGAGAGGACGATGGCGAGAAGAAGATTCTTCTGGTTGTCTTGTTGCTGCTGCATTTGGTGTTCCGAAATCAAGGTGCCGGTGGCGGCCGTCGTTGTAGCTCAAGCGGTGTGCACAGGTGCTACGTGCGTGTTCATCGCGAGCGCATGCGCGTTCACGAAGGTTTCCCGCGTCGGGGCGGCTTTCGGCCCGACGCAGAGGCAGGTCGTTGCGTGTTGACGCGCTGGATGGCTGTTGCGAGGTCGCGCGTGATGGTCTGGAAAGGCGTATCGAGTGCAGGCCGGCGCGCAATCAGCACGTAGTCGAAGTCGGGACGCGCCCACTGCGCCTGCAGCTGGGAAACCGCAGCGCGCAACCGGCGCTTGATGCGATTGCGCTCTACCGCACCGCCGACCTTTTTGCTCACGGTGAAGCCGAAACGCGCGGTCTGCTCCGCAGAGGCATCCGGCCGCTTGATGGCCTCCAGCACGAAAAGCGGGCAAGCCCACCGCGCACCCTTGCGCGTGGCCAGGAACTCGGCGCGCTTCCTGAGCGTCGTAACCGGTACCGCTACGGTCGAGGACGGCTCGCTGACGCTCCGCCCCACGTCTCCCGGAGCTGCACCTCCACGAGGCTCGCTCTCCGGTGGTTGGGGCATAAGCCATCCGTCGTCCGTGGCGGAAAATGGCGTTTCAGGCGGAGAGCTTAGCCCGGCCCTTGGCGCGACGGCGGGCGAGAACCCGGCGACCACCGGTGGTCTGCATGCGGGCGCGGAAGCCGTGGCGGCGCTTGCGCACGAGCTTCGATGGCTGATACGTCCGTTTCACGTCCGGTCTCCTCGTGGGGCTGGTCGCCCGTCAGTGGCACCGCTCAACGGGCTGGGCTGGCACCGGCCGTCGCCGGAATGCCAAGCTTGCCGAAAGCTGAGCGGAAGTTTGCGGGCTTATAGGGCCGGCCCTGGCCCAAGTCAATCGCGAGGCAGGCACCTGGCCCTAGAGGCGTCGGCAGGCGCGGGCTTGATCTAGGCCCAGGGAGTCCCTGGCCCGTTCGCTTCCCCTGCCGCCTCGATCAACTCCGCTCGCGCAGCGTCAACTCTGCGCGACGGGGCCGGACAAGACCTGCCGGAAAGATTATCTCTGGCGATAACTCGGCCCCGGGCGCGCATTGCCGCAACAGACGGCGTATCATCCGGCCCCTAACTGGAAGCGGCGGCGTGAAAAGCATTTCCGACAAAGACTTGAGACGGGAAGCCCGAGGGCCGGGCATGCCTCAGCCAGCGGCTGGGGACGCCACCGCCTGCCCTGGCCGCGGCGGGCGCTTTGGCTCGGTCCTGCGCATTGCCCCCGTTATCCTTCTCCTTGGGGCAGTAACCTACGCCTACTGGCGAGGCTGGATCCCTGCCCTGGATCTCGAGACGCTCGCCGACCTCTACGGCCGGTTTCACAGCATGATCGAGGCCCATCCGGCACAGGCCGTCGCCTTCTATACGCTTGCCTATGTGCTCGTGGGCGCCCTGTGCGTCCCAGGCGGCGCCCTCCTGACGGCCGCTGGCGGGCTTGCCTTCGGCACCCTGCTCGCCACCACGGCGACCGTCGTAGGGGCAACCGCCGGAGCAACCCTGCTCTTCCTCGTGGCTCGCAATGCTTGCGGCGACTGGCTGAAGCGGCGGCAGAGCGATTGGGTCCAGAAGCTGCGCGCGGGCTTCGAGGAAGATGCCTTCCATTACCTGCTCTTCCTGCGTCTCGTACCGGCCTTCCCGTTCTGGTTCGTCAACGTGGCGGCGGCAGTGCTGGGCCTACCCTTGCGCACGTTCCTGACCGCCACCTTCATCGGCATCATTCCCGCGACGCTGGCATATGCCTCGGCAGGCGCGGGCCTCGGACACGTCATCGCGGCTGCGCGCGCAAAGCACGAGGCCTGTCTGGCCGCGGGCCCTGCCGCCCTATGCAAGATGACCATCCCTGCAAACGCCATTTTCAGCCGCGATCTGGTGCTGGCGCTCGTCCTCCTGGGGCTGATCGCGCTCGTACCTGTGCTCATCAAGAAGTGGAGGCGCTCCAATGTCTGAGCCGACCAAGCTTTCCGGCACCCTGATGCGCACGGGCGGCGGCGCCGTGATGAGCACCAATGCCGCCGACCGCGTACCCGAGGCGCTGGGCACTGCACGCGGCGAGGATCTGCGCGTCGACCTGTGCGTCATCGGCGCAGGATCCGGCGGCCTCAGCGTCGCGGCCGCGGCCGCCCAGCTGGGTGTCTCCGTGGCGCTGGTCGAAAAGGCAAAGATGGGTGGCGACTGCCTCAACGCCGGCTGCGTGCCGTCCAAGGCCCTGATCGCTGCAGGCCGCCGCGCCCACGAGATGCGCACGGCAGGCGACTTCGGCATCGTGCCCGTCACCCCCGCCGTCGACTTCCGCGCCGTGCATGCCCACATTCACGGCGTTATCGACGCCATTGCGCCCAATGACAGCGTCGAGCGCTTTACCGGTCTCGGCGTGAAGATTGTGAAGGGGCACGCGCAGTTCGCGTCGAAAGATACGGTCGTCGCCGCCGACATCCGCATCAAGGCCCGCCGCTTCGTCATCGCCACCGGCTCCGCGCCCGCGATACCGGCGATCCCGGGCCTCGACATGGTGCCCTATCTCACCAACGAGACCATCTTCGATCTCAAGGAAAAGCCCGACCATCTCGTCATCATCGGCGGCGGCCCCATTGGCGTGGAGATGGCGCAGGCCTATGCACGCCTAGGCTGCCGCGTGACGCTGATCGAAGCCATGAAGATCCTGGGCAAGGACGATCCGGAAATCTCCGAACTCGTCATCAAGCGGCTCGCCGAGGAGGGCGTCGACATCCGGGAAGGCGCTCATGTCGAGCGGATTACCGGCGGCACCCGCCTGATCGACGTGCACATCACGCAGAACGGCGTGCCCGCCCTCGTCCAGGGCAACGATCTCTTGATCGCCACGGGCCGCTCACCCAACGTATCCGGCCTTAATTTGGAGGCGGCGGGCATCAAATACGACAAGCGCGGCATCAAGGTTAATCGCGGCCTCGTCACGTCCAATCGCCGCGTCTTCGCCATCGGCGACGTGATCGGAGGCCAGCAGTTCACCCACGTCGCCAACTATCACGCTGGCATCGTCATCCGCCGTGCCTTGTTCAGACTGCCCGCGAAGGCCGACCCCGATATCGTACCCTGGGTCACGTTCACCGATCCGGAAATCGCCCACGTCGGCCTCAACGAGGATGCCGCCCGCCGCAAGCACGGACGCGTCAATGTTCTGCGCTGGCCGATGCACGAAAACGACCGGGCTCAGGCGGAGCGGACCACCTTGGGCCATGCCAAGGTCATCACCAGCAAGTCGGGCCGCATCCTCGGCGCCAGCATCGTGGGCCAGCACGCGGGCGAGTTGATCCAGATGTGGTCGCTCGCCGTATCCCAGGGCATGAACATCAAGGCCATGACCGGCTGGATTTCGCCCTATCCGACGTTCAGCGAGATCAATAAGCGATTGGCGTTCGGCTACTATGCCACCGCCGCCACCAATCCCCTGGTGCGCAAGCTCGTTGGTTGGCTCGCCAAGCTCGGCTAAGTTATTGGTACGCAGGCAGAAGGTCTGCCTCGCGCAGTGAACGAGGGCTGGAACGGGTGGCGCGCGACGCCAGAGACGAGGTCGATGAGCTGCCGGCACGACCCGTGTCGCGGCTGCTCGCACGCGTTTCGGCGGCCCTCAAGGCGATGCCTTCACCGCTGGCCGCCACCGCGGAACGGCGTGGTCTCGGCCTCTCGGCCAAGCTGCTTCTCCTCACTGTCATGTTCGTGATGCTGGCCGAAGTGCTGATCTTCGTGCCCTCCATCGCCAACTTCCGCGTAACCTGGCTGCGCGATCGCCTCACTGCTGCCCACCTCGCCGCCCTCGCCGTCGAAGGCGTCCCCGGCGGCGTGGTGCCGGATGCCCTGCGCATGGAGCTTCTGCAAACCGCGAACGTGCGCGCCGTGGCGTTGAAGCGCAACAACGAGCGTCGCCTCGTGCTCCCTGCCGACGGCCCGATGGATATCGACGACACCTACGACTTCCGCGCCAGCGCCAACGGAACGAGCATCCTGAACGAGCTGCAGCTGCGCACCCGCCTCATCGGCCAGGCGCTGGCCGTCTTCTGGGCGCCCGCCGATCGGGTCATCCGGATCATCGGCGAGCCCGGGCGCGACCACGGCGACTTCATCGAAGTGGTATTGCCGGAGAAGCCGCTCAAGCAGGCCATGATCCGCTACGGCCTCAACGTGCTGGGCCTCTCGGTGATCATTTCCATCATCACCGCCGCGCTGGTCTACTTCGCGCTGAACAACCTCTTCGTGCAGCCCATGATGCGCATGACGCGCAACATCCTGCGCTTCTCCGAAAGGCCCGAGGATACGAGCCGCATCATGGTGCCCTCCAAGCGCACCGACGAGATCGGCACGGCCGAGCGGGAGCTGGCGCACATGCAGCTGCAGCTGACGCAGACCCTTCAGCAGAAGAGCCGGCTTGCAGCCCTCGGCCTCGCTGTGAGCAAGATCAGCCACGACCTGCGCAACATGCTTTCCAGCGCGCAGCTCATCTCCGATCGGCTTTCAAGCCTGCCCGATCCCACCGTCCAGCGTTTTGCGCCGAAGCTCATTGCCTCTCTCGATCGCGCCATCTCCTTCTGCGAATCGACCCTCCGCTTCGGCCGCGCCGAAGAAGCCCAGCCCAGGCGCGACCTCATCCCCCTGCGCCCGCTCGTGGTCGATATCGGCGACGGACTGGGACTGCCGCGCGAAGGCGCCGTCGGCTGGCGCGTCGACATCGAGGACACCCTGCGCATCGACGCCGACCGTGACCAGCTCTTCCGCTGCCTTTCCAATCTCGCGCGCAACGCAGTGCAGGCGATCGAGCAGGTGGAGCGCTCGGGCGGCGGCACCATCGAGATTTCCGCGCGGCGCACCGGCAACCGGGTGAAGATCGTGGTGAGCGACGACGGCCCTGGATTGTCCTCCCAGGCCCGCGCGCACATCTTCCAGGCCTTCCAGGGATCTTCCGGTCGCAAGGGCGGCACGGGCCTCGGCCTTGCCATCGCACATGAACTCGTGAGCGCACATGGCGGCACGATCAAGCTTCTCGAAGGTGGCAGGGGCGCCGCCTTCGAGATCGAGATTCCCGATCGGATCGGTTGAGCGCCGCGACTTTGCGCTGGAACCCTGGCGGCGGCGGGGCTATTCCACGCACGCGTGCAGGATGGGAGTGCGCTCGTGCCCGACATCTTCGACATCGCCATCATCGGCGGCGGCATCAATGGCTGCGGCATCGCACGTGACGCGGCGGGCCGTGGTCTCTCCGTCATCCTGTGCGAAGCCCAGGACCTCGCCCAGGGCACTTCGTCCCGCTCCACCAAGCTCATTCACGGCGGCCTGCGCTATCTCGAGCAGTACGATTTCCGCCTGGTCCGCGAGAGCCTCAAGGAGCGCGAGGTGCTGTGGCGCATCGCCCCGCATATCATCCAGCCGATGCGCTTCGTGCTGCCGCATCTGGAGGGCATGCGGCCGGCGTGGATGCTGCGCACGGGGCTGTTCCTCTACGACCACCTCGGCGGCCGTGAGCGGCTACCGGGCACGCGCGTCATCGATCTCTACCGCGACGAAGCTGGACGCCCACTGAAGGAAGGCATCTTCAGCACGGCGTTCGAATACTCGGACTGCTGGGTGGATGATGCCCGCCTCGTCGTGCTCAACGCCCGCGACGCGGCCGAGCGCGGCGCCGATATCCGCACCCGCACCCGCGTCGTGGAAGCCCGCCCTGACGGCAATGTCTGGCGCCTGACGCTGTCCAATGCGCAAGGCGTACCGTCGCGCCAGGCCGTGGCGCGCGTGCTCGTCAACGCTGCCGGCCCCTGGGTGGCGCAAGCCCTGACCCAGGTCCTGCACAAGAATGCGCGCCCCGACGTCCGTCTCGTGCAGGGCTCGCACATCGTCGTGCCGAGGCTCTTCGCGCATGATCGCGCCTATCTCCTGCAGAGCCCCGACGGGCGCGTCGTCTTCGCCATCCCCTACGAAGGCGACTACACCATGATCGGCACCACCGACCATGACGTCGGCCGCGAACCGATGGACGCCACGGCGACGCAGGAGGAGATCGACTATCTCTGCCGCACCGCCAGTGGCTTCTTCCGCGAGGAGATCAAGCCGTCTTCCGTGGTGTGGAGTTTCGCCGGCATCCGACCGCTCCACGACGACGGCACCGGCGAGGCGCGCAATGCCTCACGCGACTACGTCCTCGAACTCGAGGATGAAGCGGGCAAGCCTCCGCTACTCAGCGTCATCGGCGGCAAGATCACCACCTACCGCCGCCTTGCCGAGCATGCGCTCGAGAAGCTCGAGCCGCTTCTGCCGCGCCACGTCGGCCTCGCGTCCGGCTGGACCGGCACGCTGCCGTTGCCGGGCGGGGATTTCGAGATCGATGCGCGCCAGGGGCTGGCCCGTGACCTCAAGCGCGCCTTTGCCTTCCTCTCCGACGACGAGGCACAGCGGCTGATAGGCGCCTACGGCACGCGCGCCCCGCGTCTGCTTCGCGCGGCGCGCTCGCGGGAGGAACTCGGCCAGGATTTCGGCCATGGCCTCACCGAGGCCGAGGTGCGCTATCTCATCGAGCAGGAGTGGGCCCGCACGGCCGACGACGTGCTGTGGCGGCGCACGAAGCTCGGCCTGCGTTTCAAGCCCGAGCAGCGCGCCGCCGTCGAAGCCTTCATGGCGAAGGCGGCGTAGAGGCGGTCGCCCCAAGCCTCCGTTCCGGTCAATGGCTGCCGCTTTCGAAGCCGGCGTCGGCAGACTTGCCTTCCTTCATGCGCCGGCGCGAGCGGCCCACGATCTTGCCATCCTCGATGCGCACGAGCCGGTCGGCGTAGGACAGCGTGCGGTGATCGTGCGTCACGACCAGCACGGCGCGGCTATGGTCCCGCGCCACCTCCGACAGCAATGCCATCACGTGCTTGCCGTTCTCGCTGTCGAGCGCCGCCGTTGGCTCGTCGGCGAGGATCACCGAGGGAGATCCCGCCAGCGCCCGCGCGATCGCCACCCGCTGCTTCTCGCCGCCGCTCATCTTCGAAGGCGAGGCATTCACGCGATGCGCAAGCCCCACCGCCTTCAGCGCCTTGAAGGCGAGTTCGGGCTGATCGGCCAGCGAGGCACCGCGCAGATCGAGCGCCAGCATCACGTTCTCCATGGCCGTCAGCGTCGGCACCAGGTTGTAGGCCTGGAACACGAACCCCACGTGCTTGCGGCGAATGTCGGCCAGGCCTTCCGGCCCCATGCCCTCCGTGGAAATCCCGCCGATGCTGAGCGTGCCCTCCGTGGGCCCCAGGATGCAGCCGAGAATGGACAGCAGCGTGGTCTTGCCACTGCCGGACGGTCCCATCATCAGGGTCAGTTCACCGGGCACCAGATCGAGGTTCACACCCTTGAGGGCGCGGACCTCTGCAGCCCCGACGCCCAGCACCTTGACGATGCCCCGGGCTTCCAGAAGTGCAGCAGGTTGGCCTTGGTTGCTCATCTGTCTCGTCCTTGGAAATCAGCGGCTGAACACGGCGGCGGGATCGATGCGGATCACCTTGAAAATGGCGCCCACGGCCGCGATCACGCACATGCCGACCGTCAACACGAACAATGCGCCGGCAAGCGTCGCCGTCATCGCAATCGGCAGCTCGGATTCCGTCACCTTGAACATCCACACGATGAAGATGCTGAGGCTCATGCCCACCGCATAGCCGATCACCGCCGACAGCACCGCCTGGATTAGGATCACCTTGTTGATGTAGCCGGCCGAGGCGCCGAGCGCGCGCAGCGTCGCGAACTCGTTCAAGTGATCCTTGGTGCTGGAATAGAGCGTCTGGGCGACGATCACGACGCCGACGATGATGCCGAGCGCGGTGCCCGCGATCAGCGCCACGCCGGCCCCCGTCTCGAACATCCAGCGATTGATATTGCGCTTGCGGAACTCGGCATGGGTAATGATGTCCGTATTCGGCAGCCGGAATGCCAGCCGCTTCTTCACCTCGTCGAAGCTGGCACCGTTTGCAAGCTGCACGCGGATGAACGTGGCCTGCTCGGCGGAGGCGTCGATGAGCGCTCGCGCATTGGAGATCGAGGTGAAGGCATAAGGCACCGTCGTGAACGACCGGATGCCGCGCGTGACGGCGCTTACCGTCACCGACATGCCGTTGATCTCAGCCTTGTCACCCAGGCCCTTGACGCCCAGTTCCTTGAAGTAGACCGCGTCCACCGCCACCCCCGACGGCGCCAGGATCGACTGCTTGCTGCCCTGCTCGATGTCCCAGGGCAGCGGACTGTTGGGCAGGTCGTCGAGGCCAACGATGGAGGCCGTGGTCATGCCACCGGACGGCTTCTTCCAGTTGACGAAGCTGACCAGCATCTCATTGACCTTCGCCACGCCCGGCGTGGACAGGATGGCCTGCTTCTCGCGGCCCGTCAGCGGAAAGGGATCGTCGAAGCTCTTGGTCTCGATCGGCACCACCCACATGTCGGCTGGCGCCTTGTCGATGACGGACGTCACGAGCCGCTCCGTGCCCTCGTACATGCCGAGCTGCACTGCCACCAGCACCACCGAGAACACGATGCCGACGAGCGTCACGGTAAGGCTGAGCCGGTCGTAGAACAGATTCTTGTAGGCGAGCTTGTGCACCATCGGCAGGCGACGCTTGCCGAGATCGGGCGCGCCCGTCGTGCCCATCCCGTGCTCACCGACCGCCGCAGCTGGCATGCTCATGACTGTCTCCCCGGTCTTTCCCGGCCCTGTCCTGGACCTGTGACGGCAGCTGACGTGCTGCGTGGGCTATGCTCCCCGCTGGCACGCGACGTGCCTCTTCTACCTACCCGCATTGCGGCACGGCTCAAAGCACCGCGGGCACACTGCCCCCGGCAGGCGCCAGGCGCTGTGCCGATTGTAACAGACGGCGAGATTCCAGAGCTCGTTGCCAGAGCACACAGCCAGGGCACGTTGCCAGAGCTCGTTGAACATCGTCTGCGCAGCCTCATTCTTAGGCAACCTGCCCAAAAGCTCACGTAGCGCAAGGCGTTAAACCATGCCAGCTTTGTCACCGTTGAAATCCTTCCGAATCTAGAGCACCGCGACATGCAGCATCGCCTTCCAAACCGACGCGCACTCTTGTGCGGCCTGGGCGCTTCCCTGACCCTGCCCGCATTCATCTCAGACGCCTCTGCGCAGGCCTGGCCCGCCAAGCCCATCAAGGTTGTGGTCCCGTTCGGGGCCGGAAGCGCCACGGACGTCGTGCCACGGATCGTGCTCGAGCAGGTCTCTAGCCAACTGGGCCAGCCCATGGTGATCGAAAACCGCGCCGGTGGCGGCAGCACGACGGGCACGGCCGCCGTCTCCAAGGCCGATCCCGACGGCTATACCCTGCTCTCCACGGCAAGCGCCTACGCCATCGCGCCGGCGCTCTACCAGAACCTCGCCTACGACCCCGCGAAGGATCTCATTCCGGTCGTGGCCTATGGCGCGGCGCCCTCCGTGCTGATCGTGCCCACGAACGCGCCCTACAATACGCTCGCGGAATTCGTCGCCGCGGCCAAGGCCAAGCCCGGCGCGATGAATTTCGCCTCCGTCGGCGTGGGGTCGGCCGTCTTCATGGCTGCTGAGAAATTCCGCGCCGTCGCCGGTTACGAGTCGGCCCACGTCGCCTTCAAGAGCGGCTCGGAAGCCCTCACCGAGGTCATCGCCGGCCGCATCGACTACTACTTCTGCCCCGTCAACACGGCGCTGCCCTTCATCAAGGAGGGAAGGCTCAAGGCCCTGGCCGCGAGCGCCGAAAGGCGCCTCGCCGTGCTGCCGGACGTTCCCACCGTCATCGAGGCAGGCTTCCCGAATTCCGCCTCCCAGACGTGGCTCGGGCTGTTCGCTCCTGGCAAGACGCCGATGGAGATCGTTGCCCGCCTGCACACCGAGGTTCAGAAGGCCCTCGCCGTGCAGTCGGTGAAGGACCGGCTCGAGCCAAACGGCGTCGAGCCCTTGCCAATGACGCAGGCCCAATTCCAGGACCTGGTGCTCGCCGATCTCAGAAACAATGCCGAACTCGTCAAGCGGCTCGGCATCAAGGCGAATTGACCTCGCCCCTCGCCCGCGCCGCTTTGATATGATCCCACCGGGCCAGTAGGCTCAGTGATCCGTGAACGCGTTCCCCCGCGTTATGGCGGCAACCCGACACGAGCGAGAGGCGAACCATGCTGGCAGATGGCGACAAGGCACCCGACTTTGAAATCGCGACAGCGCAAGGCCCCTTGAAGCTCTCCAAGATGAAGGGCAAGCCCGTCGTCCTCTACTTCTACCCCAAGGACGATACCTCCGGCTGCACCAGCGAGGCCAAGGACTTCACCGCGCTGGCGGCCGAATTCAAGAAGGCAGGCGCGGAGGTGATCGGCGTATCGCCCGACAGCGTCGCGAGCCACGAGAAGTTCCGCAAGAAGTACGACCTTGCGGTGACACTGGGCGCCGACGAGGACAAGGCCGTGGCCAACGCCTACGGCGTCTGGGTGGAGAAATC
>JBDHTJ010000023.1:0-39656 GCA_039808585.1 Hyphomicrobiaceae bacterium
GTGGCGAGCACAACGAGATCGGCCTTCAGCACAGCGCCATCCTTCATGCGGGCGCCTTCCGCGCAAAATTCATCGATGTCGGTGAACTGCCGCAGGTGTACCTTACCTTCAACGATCAGCTCGGAGCACCCGACGTTAAAATAGTAGCCACCACCGCGCGTGAGATACTTGAACTGCCAGCCGGTTCCATCCTCCCCGAAATCGAGGTGGAAGCCCTTTGCGCGCAGGCCCGCAAGCAGGTCGGCATCCTGGCGTGCCGCTTCTGTCGTGAGGCGCTTGTGGGTTTCGCGTGCGAGGGCCAGCGGCATCGACGCCGTCACGAGATCGCAATCGTCGGTCGACATTCCCTCGCTGTAGAGCGCGTAAGGCAATTGCGCCGTCTCCAGGTTCACCACCATGGTCGGACTGCGCTGTACCAGTGTGACGTGTGCGCCACCCGAATAGAGGTCTTGCGCGATGTCGTGCCCGCTGTTGCCCGACCCGATGACGATGGCGCGCTTGCCTTGCCAGGTCTCGCCGTCCTGGTATTGGCTGGCGTGGAGCAGCGTGCCGCGAAAGGCGCGCAATCCGGGCACCTCGGGCATGTGCGGGATGCCGCTGACACCGGTCGCGAGCACGATGTGGCGGGGATGAAGCCGCCGATCGCTGCCATCGCTCGAACGCAGCGTGACCGACCATCGGCCGCTGTCGGTATCATAGTCAGCGCCTGCGATCTCCGTTTCCGTCCAGCAGTTGATCTCCATCGCCTCGGCGTAGGCCTCGAGCCATCCGGCAAGTTTGTCCTTCGGGATGTAGGCGGGCCACGTCGGCGGGAAAGGCATGAACGGCAGATGGTTGACGTGCGTCTGGTTGTGAAGGGTAAGCGCGTGATAGCGATGGCGCCAATTGTCCCCCACGCGCTTGTGCCGATCCACGACGAGCGTGTCGATGCCAAGTGCGCCCAAGCGCGCCGCGATAGCCAGGCCCGCCTGCCCCGCTCCCACTACGACCACTGCGGGTTCATGATCGGCATAGGCCGCACTCTGGCAACGCAGGTCGAGCCAGTTGGGCCCGCGAAAATCACGGGCGTGGGCCTTTGCGGACGCGGCGTGCGCTGTTTTCGACTGCAGTGTTTCCAGTGTGGTCAGCAGTGTCCAGGCCCGCAAAGGACGGTCGGTTTCGATCGTCCTGAAGCGTACGACGCCGGCGCCTTCTCCATGCGCCGTGTCAAAGCGGAAGAACGCTTCCAGGTTCTCGATCCCTGCGCGCATGGCCCAATGCGGAGCCGCACGCTGCGGATCGATGCGGATATTGCGCAGGCCGGCACGGTGCGCGTGTGAGGCCAGCCTGTCGGCAATAGCCTGGCGTGACCCAAGCGTCTCGATCGTCCAGGTGAAGGCGAGCAGATCGCGCCAATGGCAATCGGCTTCGAACAGGTCCACGAAAGCGGCGGGGTCGGCAGCAGAACAGGCCGTCTCGAAGCACTGAAGCCAAAGGCTTACGGCCTCCTGCGCTTCGTCCCGCGTTCGCTTCGTCGAACTTCTCATGCGCTGGCTTCCTCCACATTCCGCCATTATCACTTTCCCCGGAGTTGGCGCCTGAGCCGAAGTTTATGATCCAGTGTTTCCCAGAAGCGGGGAACGGGCAAGCTGCGGGGCGTCCCTACGCTGCATCGCAGCATCTGCTCATCAGGGACGAAAGCGCTGAACCCGCTTTCGTTGTCGAGTGTGGCCACGACATGCGAGATTTGCCGCGCGAGTCCAACCGGTGGAGGCGCCCGTGCATACCCTCGAAGGCGGCTGCAGCTGTAAGAAGGTGCGATATCGCCTGATCGGCCCGCCCATGATCGTGCACGCGTGCCACTGTCGCTGGTGCCAGCGCGAAACCGGTTCGGCGCATGCGCTCAACGCGGTGTATGAGGCAGAGCGCGTGGTCCACACGGGCGCCGAGCCGGAAATCATCAACACACCCTCGGAAAGCGGCAAAGGACAGAAGATCGCCCGGTGTCCCGCTTGCAAGGTCGCGGTGTGGAGCAACTATGCGGGCTCTGGCGCGCTCTCGCGTTTCGTCCGCGTCGGCACGCTCGATGAGCCGCAGCGCTTGCCGCCGGATATCCACATATTCACTGCATCGAAGCTGCCCTGGGTGGTGATCCCGCCAGGGATGCGGGCAGTACCCGAATTCTACGATGCTGCCGACGTGTGGACGCCCGAAAACCGGGCGAGGTGGAAGGCGATGCTCGCCAAAGCTGTAGCGCCGTGAGGCCGTCGCCCATGCCGTGCTGAGTGGCCAGCTTCGGGATCGGCAAGGTCACCGCGGCAGCGATGGAAAAGCTGCCGTGCGCAGTCCTGGCCGCTATCGACTGCTCGCCTTACTGGCGATGCCGGCGCCGCTGTGGGCCCATGCCGAAAGACGATACTGCAGATGGTATAGCCTCTGCACCTGGCCGATCGTCCGCATCATCAGCGCTTCGCTCAACGGCAACGAGACATCCTGTGGAGCGATGGCCGCTTCGCGCGGCAACGCGCGCTCATATGCGAGATCGACGTAGAGTGCCGGATAATTGAGGCCGGCGTTGAGCTCGTAGAGCAATGATCCCCAGAAGCGGGGGTTTATCTCCAACAGGAAATACTCATCCCGTTCCGGGTCATAGCGGGAGTCCGCGTGCCCGACGCCTGTGTACCCGTAGCTGCTGACGACGGCCGCGACGGCACGCAGAAGCTTAGGTGCGGTGCAGAAGCGCCTTGCATGCGGTTGATGCTCGAAACACGAATGCGCGACGATCTGCCCGTCCACCGCAACGAACGAAATATCGACATCCCTGCCTTGGATGTATTCCTGGACGAGCAGCGGCCAGGAAGTAAACGCCTGTTCCGCCATGGCCTGTTCCAGCGCGGCCCGCGTATGAAATACGCGGATACCGAACCCATCCGACCCATCGACAGGCTTGGTGATGATCGGGAACGATAGCCCGTGCTGCGCAAGACGTTGTACGTCATGGGCGAGCATCGTCCTTGGATGCATCACTCCGAGTGATCGCATGCGTTCCGCAAGTTTCCACTTGTTGTGGATTTCTGACATCGCCGAAGGAGCCGGAAGCGGCCCGACCGCTACATGCCCGAGCGCTGCTCGATGCCGGGCCAGAAACAGCGTCGTGTCGTAATCGGCAGGCACCACGATGTCGATGTCGAAGGCTTGGCACACGCTCTTCAATTGGGAGAGGCCACCGCCCAACTCTCCATCCACCCAAGTCAGGTCCTTCCAGACTATGAACTTCTGGCAGCCCGGAAGGAACCGGCACACGGAAAGCTCGCGCGTTCCCAGAACGACCATGGGTAGTCGCGCCAGATGAAGGCATCGCGCGACACGAGCCGTGAGCGTGAGAACCGTGCCGATCAACAAAACGCGTGGCTGTCGCAGATTTTCCATTTGGCACCCCAAGTACCGGTACAAGGCAACAATATCCCTGCACGGATAAATGGAACGCAATTTCCATGGCGAAAGTTAATTCGCAAACCAAATACAGTAACGGCAATGCCTACGCTTTTTCGTTTCTTGATTTGGTCAGCGCTCGGGACACGCAGAAAAACCAGGGCAAGCGCGTGGCTTGCCCTGGCCGTGAAGGACGTGCGATTGCCGTTCACGAATTGCGATGTTGGCGCCGCCTCAGAAGCGGAAGCTGATGCCGGCGCGAAGCTGATGCGTCGTGAGATCGTTCTGGCTCTGGGAGTTGACTGAGGCGTTCGAGAATGTCGCCTTGCCCAGATCGAGGTAGCGATACTCGAGACGTAATGTCGTGTCGGACGTGATGGCGCGCTCGAAGCCCGCGCCCACAGTCCAGCCCCAGTGCCGCTCGCCGTTGGTTGCAAACGGTGACAACGCGCCTGGAAGCGAACTCGACGTGGTGCCCTGGCTGAAGGCCAGACCGCCCGTCGCAAACAGCATCCACGGACCTGAGATCCAGCCTGCGCGGGCCCTCAGCGTACTCTGCCAATCGATGCGGCTCTCGCGCGCATAGCCCAGCGAGCCGGTCGTCTTGGAGGAGAAGTTGGAGGCATCGATATCGGCCTCGGCGCCCAAGAGGTAGTGGCCATATTGCCAATTATAGCCCAGATGTGCGCCGCCCAGGAAACCGGTGGACCAGTAGCTATAGGATTGATTGTACGGTCCGCCATAGGGGCCCGAGACCGCATCCACGTGCGATGCGGAGTAGCCGGCCTGGAAGCCTACGTAGGTGCCAGTCCACTTGTAGGGACGCGTGACACTGATGTTGTCGTACGCTCTCTGCGCCATCGCCGCAGACGCAGATGTAACCATCGCTGCCCCCACAACGAGGCAACGCAAAATTCGCAGACGCGACATCAAACTACCCCCGCACTTACAATTATCTGTTGCCGGTACTCCGGCGCGTTACGCATGGGACGCGGTACAAAACACTTGCGAACACGAAGCCACGCTTACCGGATCGATTCGCGGCCGCCAAGAAAATGGCGCGATCTGGGCAAGCGATTCTGGGGATAAGTCGCTTCACAACGTTCAAGAGGCCGGAAATCCGGGGATAGCGGGCATAAGCAGAACGTGAAGCTTGTTGCAGGGGCGCAAAGCACATAATGCTCAGGCTTTAGTGTCTACAGGAGCAATCCCCATGCGGAAAGTCATCGCGGGGTGTGTTGCTGCCCTGGTAAGTTTTGCGTCGACGGTGCAGGCAGCCACACTTGTTGCAGTGAGTGGCCAGGTTCTCGTCAATCGTGGAAAAGGTTTCGAGCTTGCGCAGCCGGGCATCGATTTGAAGCCAGGCGATATCGTTGTCGCCAATCCTGGCGCCACCGCGCAAATCATGTATCCAGAAGGCTGCCTTATGCCGGTGACGCCCGGCGTGATTGCGAACGTGGCAGCAAAGGCGCCGTGCGCACCGATCACCACGGGCGCCAATCCGCCCGCCCCGCCTCCGTCAGGGTTCAACGTGGGCACGGGCTTGCTCATTGGCGGTGCCGTCGTGGGTGCCGGCGCGGCCATTTACTCCATGCAGAAGAAGAACTCGTCGCCCAGTTCGACGGACAACGGAGATGGCGGAGATAGCGGTGGGACGCCAGGCATTGGCGGAGCCAATCAGGCAAGCCCCTGAGCTGCGCAAATTTTGTCACCAAGAGCGGAGGGGTAGGTGCCCTCAGGCTCTTGGTGGGCCGGCGTTGGCGCTCACGACACTCCTGGCCTCAGACATTCAGGTGTCCGCCATACCGGACCACGGAGTTCTGTAGCTCTATTCCTTTTGAAAGATCCTGAGCTTGCGAGCGCAAGCTCAGGCTTCGTATTAGCGCATCCCGCGCGCCTGCATCGCCCCGGGAGGCGCGATCCGGCATGCTTCTGCGGTTGGCCCCACCGCTCTGCCGATCAAAAATCCAAAGATAGCCGCTTGCATACCGCGCTTGCGGCATCTGCGTCCCGCTGCGCCTCCGCCGAGGCCGGATCGCACATGCTGTCGCGGACGCGGGGAAGAGCCTGCGGCTCGAGGTGATTGAGCGCGCTCACATAAAGGTCGGCCAGAACGCCCAGCTGCATGGCCGTGAAACGATAGGAGTATCGCTGGAGCGCCGTGGCGATGCTGCGCTTGCAAAGCTCGCCTTCGGGCGTGGCCAGCGTCGTGCTCATCGCGCACCGGACAATGGCTCGGTTGCCATCGGCAAGAAGGTTCCTCCGGGCAAAATCGTCCAGCGGCGTGCCTTGCAGCAGCATCACGATCTCAAGGACGATTTGCGTCTTGTCCATGATCGCATCATGCGTGCTGCATGAAAATTTGGCAAGTTATGCATAAATAATAGGCATTATGCCCATACTGCAAGGATCAGCCGCGTCCCTCTCTTGGACGAAGCCAGCACTTGGCGATGCTGCGCGTCCTTCGCGACGCGAGGCCCCGGCTCACCCCCGCATCGGTGCCGGGCTCAACGTCCATCCGCCCTTCCAGATCCATCGTGTGCTGCAAATGTCGCGATCCAAGCGCGATAGGCTTCGGCATCGCCGAATTCAAGGAACTCGCGATATCTGTCGTGCGCGCCGATGATGCGGCGTGCGTGCTTGACCGGACACCAGTGCGCCTCGGTACGCGCCGCAACCTCCCGGATGAAGGCAATAGCTCCGTTCGAATAGGAGCAATAGGCGCAGTTGAACTTCTCCAGGGCATTCAGATAGGCAAGATGGTTTCGGTCGAAGACGAAGTAGTCGCGCCGGCGCGCGCGCTCTATCCCATAGGCCCGGAAGCAGATGGCCTGATAGACGATCACGCACACGTCCAGCAGGATGATCGGGACGATCAGCGCATAGATCAGGGGCGCTGTCAGCACCACCAGCGGCCGCGCATTGCGCATGTACGCAAGAAGGTGCGTCTTCAGTTCGGCATGACGCCGAAGAACCTCTTCCTCGAATGCGATCCTGCCTCCTTCGAGCCCAATGCGCAGCTCTGCATGGCGCTTGGCGATCTCGGCCTCCAATTCAAGCTCGAGCCCCTTTATCGTATGCATCAGGGTTGCAATGCTGCTGCTCATGGGATGCTCTCTCGCGTGCAGATGCCACGGCAGCATGTGCGCCGCCTGTGACCCATAGCAGAGATCCGCGCAGAACCCAGCGTGATTGGAGAATGCCATGCCGCGCGAGGCATAGGCTGCTGGGCAGAGCGGATTGGGAAATCCTAGGGACGGGCGTCCAGGATTGTTTGCCGCGAAGGCCTCTTTACATCCCACGCCAAGCCGCACGCTTCAAACAGCCGGATAAGAAGATAGGAGAAATCGAGTTCCCACCACTTGTGTCCATGTCGCGCGGACGCTGGATCGGCATGGTGATTATTGTGCCACCCTTCGCCTGCGGCCCATAAACCAACGAGGATGTTGTTCCGACTATTGTCGCGCGTGGCATAGTTCTGATAGCCCCAGACATGCGCAACCGAGTTGACCGACCACGTGATGTGCCAGACGAGGACGGTGCGAAGGGCCCCACCCCAAATGAGCCAGCTCAACCCGAGCCTCACAGCCTCGGCGTTGTTGGCACCAGACAGCAGCCCGAAAGCGCCCCCTGCCAAAAACAACAGTCCCCATGCAGCGAAGGCGACGAGGATCCACCGCCTGCGGCGCTCGAGCCATGCATAGAGGGGGTCGCGCATCAGGTCTTTCGCATAGCGCTCGATCAGCGGCTTCGACTTCATGTCTCCGCTGCGCGTGAGGAGCCAGCCAAAATGCGCCCAAACGAACCCCACGAACGGTGAATGCGGGTCCATTTCCTCGTCGGAGTAATGGTGATGGCGGCGATGGACCGCGACCCATAAGGGTGGAGAAAACTCGAGGCTGCAGGTGCCTAGAACGGCAAGGGTGTGTTCGAACCAGAGGGGGCAGGCGAAGCCCCGATGCGTCAGAAGACGATGGAAACCGATGTTCAGGCCCATCACGCCGAAGATATTGACGCCTAGGAACAGTACGACAAGCGCGCTCCAACTGAAGAAGTAGGGAAAGAACGCCAATAGAGCGAGCAGATGGCAGAGGGCAAATCCGACCAGGGCGTCAGTCTTGAATTTCATCGACGAGGCCCGTGTGCGCGTGAAGTGCTCCCGACACCAAGCGCGCGTTGCGCCTCCGCCGCAAGGTTAATCTGGTGACATGGGCCTGTTATTCTATGGTCGTGTCAGCTGATGTGGCGCCATTTGCAGGCGATCGAGGCCGTAAAGCATCGCGCTCCGCGGCTCTCGCCACAATTCATCGCGCAAGCGCCTACATCGCTGCAGGTCTCGCCCTGCTCCAGGCTGTTTCAAGCAGGAATTAGCAGATCAATTGTGCGAGGCCTTGCCAGCGCGCCGCTGCACAACCCAGGAAGGCGATTCATTCAGCTGCAAGAACTCAGCAGCGCAACGAAGATGCCGACGACAATCCGAACAGCGGCCACAAACAGCTCCGGGACCCACATGAGGAGCTCGACCACCCACCACTTGCCCTCATCCGCACCCATTTCAGCATTGGGTTCGCCTGCGTCTTCGCGTTCGTCGGCCATGATCCACCAGCTATTGCGACGATCTGCCAGTTTTCACCAGGCTTCTGATCTTCTCATTCTCGCGACGCGCGAGCACGAAGAGGTTTTTCAGTTTTTTCCCACCTTTGCATAAGCCGCGAGCCTGCCGGCCAATGCCTGCCGCTCAAGGCTTCGGTTCACGTCGCGCTTCTCGGGCAGGTGAGGCCGCTGGGGCAATGGCCGTGCCGGCTCCCAGCAAGTTAGCAAGGTTGCGGCGGCGACCGGTGTCGATGCTTACGGATGCCGTCATGCCGGCGCGGAGGGCGGGTTCATTCGGCCTCTCAAGAAGCCGAAGGCGGACGGGCAGGCGTTGCACCACCTTCACCCAATTCCCCGATGCATTTTGCGGCGGCAAAATTGCAAACTCGGCGCCGGTCGCGGGGCTGATGCTCTCCACCTCTGCGTCCCAGACAATGTCCGGGTATATATCCAGCACCACCGTCGCCTTTTGTCCCACCGCGACATGGGTCAAGTCCGTCTCCTTGAAATTCGCTTCAACCCACGGTCTACGATCCACGACGATTGAGAAAAGCGGTGTCTGCGGCTTGATCTGCTCACCGGGTTGGGACTTGAAGTTTACCACCCGCCCGCTGCGCGGGGCACGGATCTCGGTGTAGCGCAGGTCGAGGACGGCACGATCACGCAGGGCAAGCTTCTCGCGAACAAGGGCATATTCATCTGTCTCCCTGGTTGGATTGCCGCCAAGCGAGGCTTCCACGCGCGCGATCCGCTCGCGAAGCATCAAGGCGCGGTCTCGCGCCTGCATGGCATCGCTATCGGCCTGTTCTAGTCGCGTTGCAGGACTGGCACCACGCAAAGCGAGATCCTGCTGCCGCTTGGCTTGCATTTCGAGGTAGGCAAGCCGGCTCTCGGCTTCCCGGTATTCCGCCTTGGTTTCGCGCAAACTCACCTTGACCTGCTCGACGGTGGCCCTGGCGGAATCCAACTCTGCTTCTGCCTTCGCAAGAGCCAGCTTATAGGGCGCGGGGTCAAGGCGGATGAGCACGTCCCCCTGCTTCACCTCGGCGTGGTCGCGAATGCTCAGCTCGATGATGCGTCCGGGCACCTCGCTCGCCATCTGGATGATATCGGTTTTCACGAACGCGTTTTCCGTCGTGGCATAGCGCCCGCCGCTGAGCCAGAACGCCAAAGCGGCCAATGTCACGACCGCCGGCAGACCCAGCACGGTGATCGGCCTGCTGTACCGTGCCCAGACAAGCGTGCGCAATTCGCTCCACCACGCGGGTTGGAAGGCAGAAGAGATACGCATCAGCCGCGCGCGGTTCATGGCAATAGCGCCACTCCATCGGTGCTGCGGCGCCGCGGGGCTCGGGGCGGCGATTTCCGTGTTGCGCCTGGACGGGCGGCGTGGTTCGACGCTCGCATCTGCGAAGGCACGGCCTCCGCCAACGCCGCCACGCGGCCCTTCACCGTGCGAAGCAAGCGTGCAAGCTGGGCGACGTCACGCCTAGCGAGATCGACCAGGGCGTCGTTCGTGGTCGCCTCGGCGAGACGCCAGATACGTTTGTGCAGGCGCTCAGCCTCTCGCGTCAGGTAAAGGCGGTTGACGCGCCGATCGCTCTTGTCTGGCTTCCGCGCAACCCAGCCCTTGGCCTCCAGGCGGTCTATCAGGCGTCCGGCCGATGGGCTTTCTATCTCCATCATTTCCGCAAGCTCGGATTGGGATGCCCCTGGGCGCCGATGCAAGCGGGTCAGAGCCAGCCACTGAGCGCGCGTGAGCCCCAAGTCGCGGACGCGCCTGTTGAACACGGTTCGCAGTAGGCGCGCGACGTCGGAGATCATAACGCCGATATTGTCTTCTTCCTTGGCCATAAGCACGAAACATAGCGTCACCGCGTTTCGTAAGCTAGGATATATTCTCTCAACATAAAGTTGCTTGGAACAAAACCCTGGATGGATACAGATGCTGCAGCGCGGCAGCTGACGAGCGGTCAGCGCTACCTGATCCTGTTCAATACGGTTCTGGCGTCGTCGCTCTATTCCACGGCGCTGCTCACCACATCCACGATCCTGCCGCAGATGCAGGGCGCGATGTCTGCAACCCAGGACGAGATTGCCTGGGTCATGACCTTCAATATCCTGGCGACGGCAATCGTGACGCCGATGACGGGCTGGCTCGTTGCCCGGTTCGGTTCAAAGCATGTGATGGGCGTTGGGGTTCTCGTCTTCTCACTGGCAACCATGCTGTGCGGCATGGCGCAGTCGCTCGAAATGCTCGTGCTCTGGCGCATCCTGCAGGGCGGCACCGGCGCTCCGATCGTCCCGCTCTCGCAAACCATTCTGCTCAATTCGTTTCCGCGTGAGCAGCATCCGATGGTGCTGTCGATCTACGGCATGGCAGTGGGTGTTGCGCCCGTCATCGGCCCTGTCCTTGGAGGCTACCTTGCCGAAGCCTACAGCTGGCGATGGGCCTTCCACATGCTCGTCCCGATCGGCCTCATTGCCTATATCGGTCTCACCCTGACGCTGAGGAACGACAGGGATGAGGGCAAGGCACAGCTCGACTGGCCGGGCTTTCTCGCCTTGACGATCGCCATGGCGGCCATCCAACTCGTGCTTGCGCGCGGCGTGCGTCTAGACTGGTTCGCGTCAACGGAAATTGCGCTCGAGTGCCTGATCGGCGCAGTCGCATTCTACATTTTCGTCGCGCACTGCCTCACGGCCGACAAGCCGTATCTCAACTTGCGACTGCTCAAGGATCGCAACTACGCGATCGGGCTCGTTCTCGTTACCATCTATGGCATGCTCAACTTTACGCCGATGGTGCTGCTGCCCCCTCTGCTGCAGCAGCACGCCGGGTTCCCGGATGCGCTGGTGGGCGAAGTGATCGGTGCGCGCGGCGCTGGCATGACGGTCGGCTTCCTGACGGCTGGTCTCATGAGCCGCATCGATCCACGCATCGGAATGGCGGTTGGCTTTTCCATCCAGGCGATAACTGGCCTCATCATGCTTTCTTTCGATCTCAACGTGCCCCTGTCGCTGCTGATTGCCAACAGTGTCGTGCAAGGGTTTTCGGTGGGCGTGATCTGGGTGCCGCTGTCCGTCGTTGCATTCGACACCCTGCGGCCGGCAGATCGGGCCGAGGCGTCCGCTGTCTTTCATCTCCTGCGCAACATCGGCTCCAGTTTCTTCATTTCGCTGTCGATTGCCGAAATCGTGCGCACCACCGGCGCCAACTACAGCCGCATGACGGAATTCATATCGCCCTATAATCCGGCGCTGACGAACCCGTGGATCACCGGCGGCTGGAATTTCGATACGCAGGCGGGGCTGGCCAAGGTCGCCAACGAGATCGGCAGGCAGTCCGCCATGATCGGCTATTTGAATGCCTTCGTCATGTACACGGCTGCATCTGCGGCGGCCGTCGTTCTTGCGCTGATCGTGCGGAGAGGGAAGCGGACGCCGTCCGCGGCCCCCGCCTGAAGGCGGAAACTCCCAAATACATGTGCGCATACGGATTCTCGACCAGGGCTCCTGGTTGAGGTTAAGCTTGCCGACGATCCATTCGGAGATCGCCAAAGAGGGATTGGGAAATGAAACTGTTCACGCCGCTCCGCATCGGTCCCTGGACGCTTCAGCATCGCGTGGTGATGGCACCACTGACTCGCATGCGGGCAAGCGTGCCGGGCAATGCCCCCACCGCCCTCAATGCGGAATACTATGGCCAGCGCGCAAGCAAGGGCGGGCTCATCATCGCAGAGGCCTCGCCCATCTCGCCGACTGCACACTATGGGCCACGCACACCCGGGGTCTATACGAAAGAGCAGATCGAGGGCTGGCGCGCTGTCGCCGATGCGGTGCATGCGAAAGGTGGCATCCTGGTCTTGCAGCTCTGGCACGTCGGCCGCATCTCACACTCGACGCTGCAGCCGGGGGGCGCGCTGCCAGTGGCGCCGTCGGCTATTGCAGCGACCGGCGATACCATGACGGCCTCGGGCCAGCGCGCGCCTTTCGAGACGCCGCGCGCCCTGGAGACGGCGGAACTTGCTGGCATCGTGGCTGATTATGCGCAGGCGGCGCGGAATGCCATCGCTGCGGGCTGTGATGGCGTCGAGATCCACGGCGCCAACGGCTATCTCCTCGAGCAGTTCCTGCAATCACGCACAAACGTGCGCACGGACAACTATGGCGGTTCGATCGAAAATCGTGCCCGTTTGATGCTGGAAGTGACGGACGCAGTGGTCGCTGCGGTCGGGGCGCAACGCACGGGTATCCGGCTCTCTCCCTACGGGCGCGCCAACGACAGCGGCGAGGCCGATCCCATGCCCCTTTACGGCTATGTCACGGGCGAGCTGAAAAAGCGGGCCCTGGCATACCTGCACCTTCTCGAGCCGCGCGCCAGTGGTGCCGGCCAGCGAGAGGTGGACCACAAGGATGTGCCATCGGGTGCCAAGCTGTTCCGTCCGCTTTGGGACGGGCCGTTGATTACGGCTGGCAACTTCACGGCGGCCAGCGCCGAGGAGATGGTGGCTGCGGGGCATGCGGACGCCATCGCGTTCGGCCGCTATTTCATCTCCAATCCGGACTTGCCCGAGCGCATCCGTCTCGGGGCGCCGTTTACACCCTATAACCGCGCGACGTTCTACGGGGGAGGCGCCGCGGGTTACACGGATTATCCCTCCTTGGCCGCGACCAGCTGAAGGAACGTGGCAAACCGCGCGCGAACGGCGATCTGCCGCCGCCAACGGAGCAGGTGGCGCGCGGCATTGGCAAGGCGATTTTGGGGGGCCCGGGGACGGCTACTGCCACAGACGTCCGGGGTTGCCCGGCCGATCGCTTTGATTGAATTGACGCCGCGGCTGGGCAAGACGACAATGGGTCGGCAATGGATGATGGGCCCTGCCCGATGGCGGGCCGCAACATCGCAATTCAAGAGATGAGGTCGGGTTTGATGACGCCAATGTTCAAGACGCTCGTAGCCGCGATTGGCTCGGCCGCGCTGTCCATGCTTGCCTGTGGGCCGCTATCGGCACAGAAACCCGGTGGCACGCTGGTGCAGATCACCCAACCCGAGCCGCCCAATCTTGCGCCCTACATCTCCACTTCGGGGCCGATCGGCCAGGTGACGGCCAAAGTTTTCGATGGCCTGCTCGAGTATGACTTTAACTTGAAACCGCAGCCCTCGGTCGCCGAGAAATTCGAGGTTGCGGCCGACGGCAAGACGATCACCTTCAACTTGCGCCGCGACGTGAAATTCCACGACGGCAAGCCCCTGACCTCAGAGGACGTGCGCTTCACGTTCATGGACGTGCTGAAGAAGGTGCATCCGCGGGGCATTGCCACCTTCCGGGAGCTTACCGCGGTCGACACTCCCGATGCGCACACCGTTGTCTTCAAGCTGTCCAATCCCGCCCCCTACTTGATCATGGCGCTGTCGGGCTACGAAAGCCCGCTGTTGCCCAAGCACGTCTATGGGGAAGGCGACATCAAAACGCATCCAAGTGCCAACACTCCTGTCGGCAGCGGTCCCTTCAAGTTCGTCGAGTGGCGGCGCGGTGAGTTCGTGCGGCTCGACAAGAACAAGGATTACTGGCGCTCCGGTCAGCCCTACCTCGATCGCGTCGTCGTGCGCTTCATCAACGACAGCGGCACACGCACGGCCGTGCTCGAGAAGGGCGAGGCGCATGTGGCGGGATTTGGCGCGGTGCCCTACAATGATGTGAAGAAGCTGGCAGCGATGCCATCGATCGAGGTCACCACAAAGGGTTACGAGATGATCTCGCCCGTGGTGGAATTGATGCTCAACACCAAGCAGGCGCCGCTCGACAACGCCAAGGTCCGCCAGGCGATTTCCTACGCTATCGACCGCAAGTTCGCGATCGACAACATCTGGTTTGGTTTTGGAAAGCCCGCGACGGGCGTGATCAGCTCGAACTTCGCGCCGTCAGGGCTCTATTCGCCCGGCCTTGACTACACGGTTGCCGACCGCATCGCACGCGCCAACAAGCTGCTCGACGAAGCAGGCCTGCCGCGGAAGGCCGACGGCGTCCGCTTCGAAATGGTGCACGACCTCACGCCGTACGGTGAGGAATGGCAGCGGTTCGGCGAGTACGTGCAGCAGGCGCTTGGCCAGGTCGGCATCAAGCTGACATTGCGTTACGAGGACGTCGCCAAGTGGCTGAAGCGTGTCTACACCGACTACGATTTCATGATGACATCGAACTTCCTCTACAATCTTGCCGACCCGGTTTTGGGCGTGCATCGCAGCTTCCACTCCGATCGCATTCGTCCGGGCACGGTGTTCGTCAACGCTGCACGCTGGACGTCGCCCGAAACGGACGCCATCATGGACAAGGCGACGGTGGAGATCGATCCTGGCAAGCGCGCGGCGCTTTACAAGGATCTGGTTCGTATCACGTCGGAAGCCTCGCCGATCGTCTATGTGTTGGAGGTGCAGTTCCCGACGCTCGTCAACAAGCAGTTCAAGAATGTCATCACCTCCCCGCTTGGCATCTACGGCAACTACGCCGGTGCGTACAAAGAGTGAGCGGATCGGTATCGGACTGATCTCGGCGCGATCAGCCGCGCCGCAATCGACCCCGGCATTTGCTGCCGGGGTCGACCCCTGCCATGTGGCATAAGGTATGCATTAGGCAACCAAGACGACCAAGACGATCCAGTGGATCGCTTACCAGAGGCACGGTTTCATGCACGGCACTGCACTGCTCAGCAACGTCTTTCGGCGCTTGCTGCAGGCTGTACCGGTCATTCTCGGGATCGTGGTCCTGAACTTTTTTCTTCTGCAACTGGCACCCGGCGACCTGGCGACCGTGCTTGCAGGAGAGTCCGGTGGCGCGCCGAAGGAATACATCGACCAATTGCGACAGCGCTTTGGTCAGGACCAGCCGGTGCTCGTGCAGCTTTGGCACTATATGAGCAATCTGCTCACGCTCAATCTCGGCTACTCCTTCCGCCAGAACGCACCCGTATTCGAGCTCTTGCTCGCCCGCTTGTGGCCAACGCTGCTCCTGATGGGGACGACGTTCGTGCTTTCCGTGGGTATCGGCAGCCTCGCCGGCGTGATGGCCGCATTGTGGGTGCGCACGTGGAAGGACCATGCCATCTCGGTGGTGGCCGTCATCTTCTACGCAACGCCGCTGTTCTGGGTTGGCCTGATGCTGATCCTGGTCTTCTCCATCAAGCTCGATTGGCTTCCGACGTCGGGCATGGAGGACGTCGCGGCCTTCAATGAAGGGTTTGCCCGCGTCGTCGACGTCGCGCGGCACCTCATCCTACCCTCCATCACGCTGTGCCTGTTCTACTTGGCGCTGTATGCGCGCCTGATGCGGTCCTCGATGTTGGAGCAACGCGGGCTTGACTATGTCACGACCGCCCGTGCCAAAGGCTTGAGCGAGAACAGGATCAATACGCGTCACGTACTGCGCAACGCCCTGCTGCCCGTGGTGACCATGGCGGGCGTCCAGGTGGGCAGCCTGCTGGGAGGCTCAGTGGTGGTGGAAAGCATATTCGCGTGGCCTGGCCTTGGTCAGCTCGCCTACCAGTCGCTGTTTGCCCGGGACTTCAACATCCTCCTCGGCATCTTCTTCATGTCGGCGTGCCTCGTCGTCCTCGTCAATCTCGCGGTCGACGTCATCTACGTCTTGCTCGACCCGCGCATCCGGATCAGCTGAGGGAGTTGGCCTTGAAATCATTCAGCCAACGTTTTTTCGGCAATCCGAGCGTTGCGATTGCTGGGGGCTGGCTGCTGATCGTCGTGCTTGCTGCGATGTTCGCAGGGATACTGGCACCTGCTGATCCATTCGCCATCGTAGCCAAGCCCTTCGAGCCTCCCTTCGGCAGATACCCGCTCGGGACGGACAGCCTGGGACGCGACGTGCTTTCGGGCCTCGTGCACGGGGCAAGGACCACGCTTCTCATCGCTGTTGTTGCCACTGTCGTCGCTGTCGCTTTCGGCACGTTTGTCGGCGCAGTGGCTGGTTTCTGGGGCGGCCTGATCGACGACATGCTGATGCGGCTCACCGAGTTCTTTCAGACCATTCCGTCGTTCCTGTTTGCGCTCGTTCTCATCGCGGTGCTCTCCCCCTCCGCACTCAATCTCGTAATCGCTATCGCCACCGTCAGTTGGCCGCCCATCGCGCGCGTGGTCCGTGGCGAGGTTCTTTCGATCAAGGCGCGGGAGTTCGTGCAGGCCGCCGTAGTCGCGGGGCAGCGCGACAGCGCCATCCTTCTGCGGCAGGTCATGCCCAATGCGCTGTCACCGCTGATCGTCACCGGCTCGCTGCTGGTGGCCAGCGCCATTCTCGTTGAGAGCGCGCTGTCCTTCCTGGGCCTGGGGGCGCCGAACCTGATGAGCTGGGGCTTCATGATCGGTTCGGGGCGCTCGTTCTTGCGCGATGCCTGGTGGCTGGTGACCATTCCCGGCATCGTGATCCTGTTCACGGTTCTGTCGATCAATCTTGTGGGCGAAGGTTTGAACGATGCCCTGAACCCAAGGCTCGCCGACTTATGAGTGAACCGGTTCTCTCCATCAAAGGGCTCAAGGTGGCGCTGCCATCCTGGTCGGACCGGCCGGAGGCGGTGTCGAACGTAACGCTGGAGATCGACCGCAACGAGATTCTTTGCGTCGTCGGTGAATCAGGATCGGGCAAGTCCGTGATGGCGAAATCCATCCTGCGCCTGCTGCCAGCACCCCACGTGCGCGTGACGGACGGGCAAATCCTTTTCGAAGGACGGGATCTGCTCACGCTTGCCGATGGTGACATGCGGGCCATTCGTGGCAGCCGCATCGGCATGATCTTCCAGGAGCCTATGGTCGCCCTCAATCCCTTGATGACGATTGGCCGGCAGGTGGAAGAGGTTCTGGAGATCCACACCGACCTTTCCAAGCAGGTTCGCCGGGCGCGGGTGCAGAAGCTCTTGGAAGACGTGCATCTGTCCGATGTGGGGCGCATCACTCGCAGCTATCCGCACCAGCTCTCGGGCGGCCAGCGACAACGCGTGATGATTGCGATGGCATTGGCGCTGGAGCCGGCGCTGATCATTGCCGACGAGCCCACCACGGCGCTCGACGTCACCACGCAGGCGCAGATCCTGTATCTTCTACGCGAGCTCCAGCGCTCGCATGGCACGGCCGTCATGTTCATCACGCACGATTTCGGGGTGGTCGCCGAGATCGCAGACCGTGTCGCGGTGATGCGGCATGGCCAGCTGGTCGAGGTTGGACCGGCCGAAGTCGTGCTTTCCAATCCGCAAGCGGGCTATACCAAGGAATTGCTGGCCGCCGTGCCCAAGTTGTCGCCACGGGCCGTGGAGGCTGCGGCCGTCGCGAAACCCCTGCTTGAAGTTCGCAACTTGCAAAAGACATACGCGGGACGCAACGGGTGGTTCGCGGCAAAAGTCGGTGGCACCAAGGCGCTGGCGGACGTGACACTCGAAGTTGGTCACGGGCGGTCGCTGGCGCTGGTGGGCGAGTCCGGCTCGGGAAAATCGACGCTGGCGCGGTGCATCATCGGCCTCGAGACGGCCGAAAGCGGTGAGATCAAGCTGGATGGACGGCTCATATCGGGCTTGTCGCGTGCGGCCATGCGACCGCTACGCAAGGATATGCAGATGGTCTTCCAGGACCCGATGGCATCCCTCAACCCGCGCCAGCGCGTCGGCGAGATCATAGCGCTCGGGCCCCGCATGCAAGGGGTGTCCTCGGAAGAGACGCGGGGCCGTGTCGAAGACCTGCTTCGTCTGGTTGGGCTGCGACCCGAGGCTGCCTCGCGCTACCCCCACGAGTTTTCCGGCGGACAGCGCCAACGCATCGGTATTGCCCGGGCGCTGGCGGTGCGACCGAAGCTGATCATTGCCGATGAGCCCGTTTCTGCCCTCGACGTTTCGGTGCAGAAGCAGGTGCTTGAACTCCTCGATGAACTCAGGCGCACGCTCAATCTTTCGTTGTTGTTCATAACGCACGACCTGCGCGTGGCGGCGACGGTATGCGAGGAGATTGCCGTGATGCAGCGCGGCGTCATCGTCGAGCAGGGGCCCACGGCGGACATCTTTTCCAACCCCAAACATGCCTATACGCGGGCATTGCTCGACGCCGTGCCCGGCAAGTCTTGGTTACGCACTGCCGAGATGCATTCGTAAGGCACTGACCGCGTCGTGGCAGAACGCCATGCCAGGGAGGAAGCGCGCTTGACGAACTCACGTCGTTGCATCGGAGTGCTGGGGGGCATGGGCCCCATGGCCACCGTCGACTTCATGCGCAAGGTGATCGAGTTGACACCTGCTGTGCAAGACCAAGACCACGTGCCCATGCTGGTGCATTGCGTGCCGCAGATCCCAGATCGCGTGAGTGCTATCCTGGAAGGGCGCGACGATCCATTGCCGGCTCTCCTCTCGGGCGTTGCGAAGCTGGAACGTGCCGGCGCGGACCTCATCGTCATGCCGTGCCATACGGCGCACGCGTGGTTCGCCCCGTTGGCTGCGTCAACGCGCGTTCCCATGCTGCACATTGCCACCGCAACGCTTTGGGAGCTCCAGCGCCTCGCTCCCCAGCCGCGCCGGATTGGCCTCCTCGGCACGCTGGGTACGCTCAAAGCGGGCATCTATCAGCAGCACATCTCTTCCGAGGTTGGGGAACTCTTCATTCCCGATCAGGCCACGCAAAGCGAAGTGCTCGCGACCATCGCCGCGGTGAAGCGCAACGCCAATGTCGAGGCACGCGCCTCTGCCTCACGTGCACTGGCGCGCCTGGAGGCGGCCGGTTGCGATGCGGCGCTGCTGGCATGTACGGAACTTCCGCTGGCCGTGGAGGCCGATCAATCCTACCTCAGACTGATCGATCCGACATCGAGCCTCGCCAGGGCCTGCGTCCGCTTCTCTTTGTCACTCGAAGCGGCTCAAAGTGAGCGTTAGCCTGGCAACTGCAATTCAGGCACTCACCAGGAACAATAGGGGAAGATGCCCTTCACGCTCTTGGTGGAGCAGTCGCTGCCGTTTTCGACGCACTCGTAATTGATATTGGGCTTGGTCGTGCCGAGCTTCGTTTGCGAAGCAATGACGTGCCCCCGGCATTTGATGGCGCCTGACGACAACTTGATCTCAACGACCGCAATGACCTTCGAGCCCGTGCACCGGGTGTTGGCGAGGTAGTAAACGCTGCCCGCCTGATTGAGCGACAAGCAGGAGTTGCCGTCGGCCTCGCTCGGGCTGGCAGCAAGCCGGCTTCCACCTCCGCAGATTGGCGTGGTGGCGAGCACGTCGGCATTTATCTCCACAAGGGGCTTGGTCGCTTCTGCGTCTGCACCCGCATCGGGCGCTTCGCAATGCCGGCGGACCGATGCGAGGGACCGCTGGAGGGACTTGCGCGCAGCCTCATTGGGCAAGCAGGCCTCTCGCGCATTCTCCCCGGGCTTGGCAGCCGCCTTCGGCTGTGACTGGTAGGTTGCCTCGCTGTTTTTCACCCAACGACTGAAGGCATCCCCACATGCGCCGTCAGCGTTTGCTGGCAATGCGGATAGCCAGAGCCAAGCACCGAGGGCCACAGCGCGCAAAAACATGCGCGACGCTGGTTGGGCGTCGGCCGCGGAATGCCCCTTCAAAGCACGATATGGTTGATCCTGCACGCCTTCTCTACCGCCGCCTGAAGTCTGTTGCTCGGTCCTAACCCTTCTGGGCAGAACAGGCTATCGCGGGAAATGATTAGCTCAAAGGGCGTGGGGCCGCACCGGTTAGAGGCTGCGGCAGAAAGCAGTCGTCACCTGACCCAGAAGAAGGTGACGCTACTCCTGAGGTGCGGCGCGCGCGGCACGAAACAGTAGGAACCCAACCACGGTGCCGATGCCGATACCTAACCACAATGCCACAAGGACATTCGTCATGGATGCCCTCCATCGCTCGTCTTTACAAGGCTCTACGCGATTCGTTCGTGTCATCAAAGGCGATGCGGAATCCACAGCTTGTTTTCGCCTGGGCCGCCGCGCCTTGCACGCAGCTGACATGACAGCAAAAAATGGGAGATCTATGGCGATCGGCTGTAAATTCTGTTCAAGCGGTTATGCTAGAGCTTCAGATAAGCAACCAGAATGCCCCGGAGGAAGCACCCAGGTCAGCGACGAGCCGCGCAACCGGCAGGAGCACCCACATGATCTGGAGCAAGCATAGCGTGTACGCGCCATGCGGTTGATACCGCCGTTCATGGCTCGACTGTTCGCTGGTGGAGGGCGTGGCCGCGCATCATCTCCACCAAAACAGACTGCGTTTACCGAAGCCTCCAACTCGCTGAAGAATGGGGATTTTGGAAAAGCGCATGCCCTCTTCAGCCAGCTGATCGAGGCCTACCCGGATTCGAGCCGCGCGCGCCGCGGGCGGGCTATGTGCCGGATTGCGATGCAAGATTACGCCGGCGCAAAGGACGACATCGAGCGCTGGATCGCCAACTTCGGCTCGCGGGCGAAGCCGGACGCCGATGCCTATTTCCACCTGGGCGAATGCCTGAGGGCCCTGGGCGATGAGACGGGAGCGATCGTCGCCTGGAAGACGACAGTGTCGATCAACCCTATCCACACCCGCGCGCTGAAGGCCCTGGGGCGGGCGTAGAACCCGCCAAATGCACGGTACGAAGCGGGCGAGGGTGCCGAGTTTGCCCGCGCGGAGTGGTGGGATTTGGCTTGGATGCTCGTCCGGATCGGCTCATGCCGAGGGGGCAGAAGATCGAGAAACTGGCTTTCGACCCGATTCAACCCGCTCAAGAAACGCCGACAATGTGGAGGCCGCTTCCGTCGCATGCGACAATGGCAGTCCATGCCGCGCATTCGGGAAAACCGCGATGTCTGCGTGCGGCACAAGTTCGGCAAGGCGGCTCGCTTGGGACAGCGACACGAAGGGGCTGCGGTCCGGAAGCATAAGCAGAAGAGGCAAGTCGAGGCTCGGGAGCTGGTCGCTGAGATCCGTCTGGATGAGAAGCTCACCCAGGCCAATGACGACATGCTCGGGTGATTTTTCCTGGGTGTTTGCGAACCAATCCACGATTTGTGCCGGCGTCGTTTCGGGGATGAAGCGCATCTCAACAAGACGGTCGCTCCAGCGCTTGATGCCCATGCGCGTGATCTCGGCCCTCCAACCAGGGGCATGCTTGATCCCGCCTCCGTTGATTGCGGCGTTGCTCATCGCGACTGACCTGAACCGCGCAGGTGCCTTCAAGGCTGCGGCGAGCGCAATGGTGCCGCCAATCGACTCACCCACCACGTGGACTTGCTGCTCGCCGAAAGCCTCAGTAGCTACGATCAACACATCGTCGATCAATGCATCCAGCGACCAGGTGTGGTCGAGTGGAGGCACGCTGGAGCGTCCGAAGCCACGCATGTCAAAGCGCACGACGGGATGACGAGCTGCAACAATGGGAATCCAAGCGTCGAAGATTTCCAGGTTGGCGCCAATGCCGTGATGGAACAGGACGGGTGTCGTTGGATTGGAACGGCACCACGCAGGACGCAAATCAGTGATTTCGAATGCAAGGCCATTCGCGGTTGTGGGCATGCGGGGCTCCTCAAACTTCAAATTGACGATCGTTGGCCAGCTCATTCCCCTCGCGCATAGACTACCAGTGGTGTCGTTTCCCAAGATCCTCGCATCATGACGTTCGCCAGACCGCAACGGTGGAAAGTGGCGCAATTGCTCGCGTCAATTCCATGAGAGCCGGTGCGGTTCCTTGAGGCAACGCGGAATGTCGAGTATCAGATGAGGCTGCGCGCGACGCAACATAGAGTTACGCGATTGGATGCCCATTCGCAGTCGCGCAACCTGAGGAATGTCGGAGGTTTGGTCGATGGTTGTTTGGTCCCCTTTCAGGTTCAATTGCGGGCTGGAAATGGCAAATCGGTTCGCGATTGCGCCCTTGACCACCAACTCCTCCAATGCAGATGGGACGGCGACCGAGAGCGAGATCGAATTCGTAAGGCGTCGTGCGGCCAACGGCTTCGGAGCCACCATTTCTTCGGCCGCTTACGTTGAACAAGACGGGCGATCCTGGCAGGGAATAGGTGCGGTCCATGATGGCCACATGCCCAGTCTCCAGCGGCTTGCCGAAGTGATGCGCGCTGCGGGCGGACTTGCCATTCTCCAAATCTATGACGGCGGCCGCATCGCAAAACCTGAATTGATAGGTGAGGGACGTCTGCGTGCGCCGTCTGCGATAGCATCCCTGCGTCCGGGCGCAAAAACGCCAAGGCCGATGACGGCCGAAGAGATTGAAAACCTCATTGCAAGCTTTGGAAAAGCTGCCTCCCTCGCTCGAAGCACTGGTTTTGACGGGGTCGAGATTCACGGTGCCAACCACTACGCAGTTCATCAGTTTTTTTCGCCTCGGGCCAATCATCGCAGCGATAACTGGGGAGGGACGCTCGAGAAGCGCATGAACTTTCCTCTCGCTGTCGCGCAAGCGGTTCGTGACGCGCTTGGTCCAAAGCTGATCGCGGGGTTTCGCGTTACGCCGTTCGAGGCGGAGGCGGATGGCTATGGGCTCGCGGACGCCACACTGCTTTGTAATGAGCTTGCGAAGTTGAACCTCGACTACATCTCCATTTCGCTTGATGACTATCGCATGAGCAGGCCAATGGGAGAGATCCGGGTCTATGATCGTCCGATCGAAAGGAGTAATGCGCCGGAAGAGAGTCCCATCACGGCAATTTCCCTCGCCGTTGCAGGGCGCACGGCAGTCATGGCAAGTGGAGGAGTCAAAACGGCCGCTGATGCTGAGGGTGTGATCAAGCTGGGAGCTGATCTGGTCGCCGTAGGACGCGCTGTGATCGTCGATCCGGAATGGCTAGCCAAAGTCCGCAGCAAGAACGAATCATCGATCTTGCCGGCCATGCCGAGGGATGAAATTGAGATAGCCAATGCCTTGAGCATTCCGCCGGCAATGGTTGAGTACATGTTGAGCCGTCCGGGCTGGATCCCTCGCCTTTAGAGCACCTCCGACTGGAATCGGCTAATGGCGGGCGATGTCGACGGTCGTCATCGTCTGCAAATCCTCGCCGAACCACGCGGCGATCCCCGCCTGCAGTTTCGCAATATAGCGGGGCTCGCCGTTTTCGAGCACCATCGGCGCATCATGCCCTGGCACCAGCAATGAGTTCGGGCGCTCGCGCCAAAGCGCCCAAATCATCTCCATGGAGTGGCGGCTGACATTCTGGTCGTAGGTCATGTCGGCGGTGCGCGACAGCATCTCAGCGCGGTTCTTGGCAGCGTCGCCGGTGAAGATGATGTCACGCGAGGGCCCCCGCAGCGCGAAGACCACATGGCCCGGCGTGTGACCGGGTGCTGAATGCACGCGCAACCCGGGCAGCACCTCCTGACCGGCAGCAATGCGCTGCAACTGCGGGGAGCGATCGAGTTCGCGCACGTAGAGTTCCGGCACTGGGGTTGTGCCCCAAGGTTCGGCGATGGACCAAGCCAGTTCGCCTGCCTCGATGTGGACACGTGCCTTGGGGAACATCACCCAATTGATCGAGTGATCCCAATGCGAATGCGTGAGCAGGACGTCGGTGACATCCGCTGGCGACAAGCCGTTGGCCCTGAGGCGTTCGAGAATGAGGTTGCGCTGGGCGAACGAACCGGTGTCGATCAATGCGATGCGACCAGATCCACGCAGCAACACGATCGTGCTCCAGCCAAGACCGCCGTGGCACACGGACTTGCCTGGATAGCCCTGCACGACGATCTCGATGTCATAACCGCCCTCCGACAGCTTCACTCCGGCGGTCATATCGTGCGCGGGCATCGTCACCATCCTACATGCCGAGATAGGCTTTTTGCACTTCAGGACTGCGGGCCAACTCAGCAGAGGGCCCGGACTTGGCGTTGCGGCCGATCTGCAGCACATAAGCGTGCTGCGAAACCTCGAGCGCAAGTTCCACCGATTGTTCGGCGAGCAGCACGGTGAGGCCGCCCGCGTGCAACTGCTTCAGCGTTTCGTACATGCCTTCGACAATCGTCGGCGCCAGGCCGAGGCTCGGCTCGTCGAGAAGAAGTAATTGCGGGTCGCTCATCAGCGCGCGACCCACGGCCAGCATCTGGCGTTCGCCGCCCGACATCGTGCCCGCCCGCTGCAGGCGCCGCTCGGCGAGCTTGGGGAAGATCGTGTAGACTTTGTCGAGCAGGCGGCGGCGATGCGCCTCCTCGCTCACAGGCGTGGCACCGAGCAGCAGGTTCTTCTCCACATTCTGCTGCACGAACAGCCGCCAACCCTCAGGCGCGAGCGCAAGCCCCTTGCGCACGATGGCGTAGGCGGGCCGCCCCGTGACGTCCTCGCCCGCGAAATGGATGCTGCCACGGCTTGCGGGGATCAGGCCGGCGATGGCGTTGAGCGTCGTTGTCTTGCCGGCGCCGTTCGAGCCCAAAAGCGCAACGATGTCCCCCTTGGGTACGGACAGCGAGACATCCGCGACGCCGATCAGGTCGCCGTATTTGACCTCGAGATTCTTCACCTCGAGCAGCGGGCTGGCGGGGGGCAAGGTCATTGCGCGCCTCCGCCGAAACTCCGAGAAGCGCTGGCAGCTGCGCGTTTGCCGAGATAGGCCTCCACGACCGCTGGATCGCCGGTTACCTGCTGCGGGGTGCCGCGTGCGATCTCGCGGCCCTGATGGAACACGATCACGCGCTCGGCGAGCGAGATGATCACCTCCATGATGTGCTCAACGATGACGAGCGTGATGCCGGAGCGATGGATCGTGCGCACGAGTTCGATGGCGCGACGCACCTCGGCGGGTGTGAGGCCGGCCATGGACTCATCAAGCAGCAGCACTTTTGGCTCGGTGGCCAGGGCGCGGCCTATCTCGAGGCGCTTGCGGCCGGGCGTACCGAGACTGCCGGCCGGTGCATCGGCGAGATCGGCCATGCCGACTTGTGCCAATACGGAGATAGCCTTGGCGCGGGCTGCGTCGGCATGCGGATGGCGCAGGAAGGCCCCGATCATCACGTTCTCAAGCACCGTCATGCCTTCGAAGGTGAGCGGCACCTGGAAGGTCCGCGCGAGGCCGAGGCGCGCGCGGGCTTCCGGTGGCAGCGCCGTCACGGTTTCGCCCGACAGCACGACCTCGCCGGAGGTGGCCGTAAGATCGCCAGTGAGGCAGTTGAAAAATGTCGATTTGCCGGCGCCGTTGGGCCCGATCAGGCCAAGGATCTCGCCCTCGGCGATATCGACCGATACGTTCTCGACGGCACGGAAGGCGCCGAATTCCATCGTGACGTTGCGCGCCTCAAGCAGCATCGGGTACCTTTGCGGTCTTCGCCGGCTGCTTGCCCACGCGGTCGCCGAGAGAGAGCAGAAGTTTCAGGAGGCCGCCCGGATAGAAGCGGGCGATAATCATGATGATGGCTCCATAAACCACGAAGGTGATGCCGGCTCCCTGGCCGCCGAACACACTATTGGAGATCTCCTCCAGCGGCACGAGGATAATTGCGCCAAGCAGCGGGCCGAAGAGCAAACCGGCGCCGCCAAGCGCGGCGATGATGAGGATCTTCACAGAGAGCAAGATTCCCAGGCCGCTCTCCGGATCGACAAAACCGACCATCGTCGAATAGAGCGCGCCGGCAATGCTGGTGAGACCGGCGCTTAGAATAAACGCGTAGAGCTTGTAGCGTCCGGCTTCGACACCGAGAGAGCGCGCGGCACGCTCATTGTCTTTGATAGCGCGCAGGTAGTAACCCATGCGGCTTACGGCCATGCGATGCGTGATCCAAAGGATCCCGGCCAGCACAGCCAGGAAGATATAGTAGTAGGGCAGCGCAGAGGTGAAGGAGAGATCGAGCACCGTGCGCGGCACCGTCGGGCCACTGATGCCGACGGCGGCGCCAAGAAACTCGACATTCGTCACGATGAGACGTGCAAGCTCGGCAACCGCAATCGTGGCCATGCTGAAATAGTGCCCCGACAACCGCAGTGTCGGCACGCCAATGACGCTTGCAATGAGAACGGCTGCCAAGATGCCCACCGGAATTCCGGCAATCGGTGGCAGGCCCAAGTGGTGATAGGCGGCAAGGCTTGCATACGCGCCGCAGCCGAAAAAGACGACGTGCCCCACGGACACCTGGCCCGCGTAACCTCCGACGATGTTCCAAGCCGAGGCCGCGATTGCGTATAGAATGACCAGGGCGCCCATTCGCTGCTGGAAGGGGCTTGCAAAAACCAGCGGATAGAAAAGGGCGATAGCCAGGACGAGGGCAGGCCAAAGGGCGCGACGCATCACGTTTTCCCCATCAGGCCTTGCGGGCGGAACCACAGCACCGCGATGAACAGAGTGTAGACGACGATGTCCTTGTAGACCGCGCCTATCAGGTAGCCCGACAGGGACTCGATGACACCAATTGCGAGCCCAGCCACGAGGGCGCCGGGAATACTGCCGAAGCCGCCGAGGGAAACCGTAACGAACGCGACGATGCCCAGCGATTCACCCACTGTTGGCGAAATGTAGAAGAATGTGGCTATGAGTGCTCCGGCGATGCCGGTTAGGCCAGCCGCAAGAGCCCAGGCTACCGCCTGCATGCGCTCCGGCCTGATCCCCATGAGTTGGGCTGCCATGGCGTCCTCGGACACGGCCAGCATGCGACTGCCGAGCATCGTGTGGTTGAGCATCAGGTGAAGACCCGCTGTGAGGAGAACAGCGAGTGCGCCCGCCAGCAGTCGTGAGGCCTGCAAGCGCAGCCCCATCACCTCGAACGTGCCGCCCACTAGGTCCTGCGGCAGCGAGAGGAAATTGGCACCAAAGCCCCAGAAGATGGAGTACCGCAGTAGTAGCGCGAGGCCGAAGGTGCCCAAGATCTGCGCCAGCATGGGGCCGCGCATGACGTGCCGCACAAGGCCGAAATAGGCGATAATGCCGAGCGTGGCGAGCCCAAGCGCTGCGACCGGGACTGAGGCTGCGGGGCCAACGCCGAACAACTTGAAAATCACGAACGCGATGTACATCGCGATCATGACGAAATCGCCATGCGCGAAATTGATCACGTTCATCATGCCCCAGATGAGCGTGAGGCCTGATGCGAACAGCGCATAGACCGCGCCGAGCAGCAGGCCGCCCACGAGTACCTGTATGAGGGACATCGACATTGGTGAAATCCACGGGGTGGCAGCAGGAGGGACCCTGCGGGCCCCTCCGATCCGAGCGAAAGTGGCGCTAGCGTCCTGATCGCGAAATTCGTCTCGTTCTGCGGCACGCTCGGAACGAATTTCGCGATCTGAAGGACACTAGGTCGCCTCTTACCAGCCTTTGTAGGGAAGCTTGAGCGGCGCCACCGCACCGGCTTTTGGCCAGACAGAGACGTACTTGTCGCCCTGCACCTGGATGAGCAGCGCCGCGGCGAGGGAGTTGTTGCCTTTGTCGTCGAACTTGACGCCGCGATAACCCATCATGAGCTGGTTAGGCTTGAGATCGGTCGCCCGCAGCGCCGCCTGGATCTTGGCGGGGTCCGTCGAGCCGGCGCGGTTGATGGCATCGACGAGGACGAGGAAGCCCTGCATGGCGCGTCCAGACGTGTCATCCAGGTCGTTGCCGGTCTTCTTCTTGTACATCTCATTGACGAGGAAGGTCACGCTGCCGGGCTTGCCGATGTCCCACGCCGAGCGATTGATGGCGCCCTGCGCAATCGAGCCCACGGTCTTGAGGAACGCTGCGTCGGAGAAGCCGGAGTTGTCGCCAATCAGGATCGGCGGCTTGTAGCCGAGCGCCTGCATGGTCTTCATGTAGAGGATGGCGTCGGAGGTGTAGCTGACGAATATGATGCAGTCGGGGTTCTTGTCCTTCAGCTGAAGAACCTGCGCCTGCACGTCGGTCGTGTTGGCGCTGTAGGGGATCTCGATGCCGACGTTGAAGCCGTTTTCCTTGGCAGCATCGCGGATCACCTTGGCAATGGAGGTGCCGTACTCGGTGTTCTCGTTGACGATGGCGATCTGATCGACCTTGGTGCCCGCGCCTTTCTGTTCCTTGAGGAAATCCATGTAGATCTTGGCAATGTCGGAAGCGACGGGCGTAGTCCGGAAGAACCACTTGAAGCCGCGCTCGGTGAGGTTGGCTGCCACCGATTCACCCGACAGGAAGGGGATGCCATACTTCTCTGCGATAGCGCTCGCCGTCAGCGTGATGCCGGATTGGTAGGCACCAATGAGGGCGGTTACCTTCTCCTCGGTGATCAGGCGCAGCGCCTGGTTCTGGCCGGCAGCGGGCGTACCCTGGTTATCGGCGAAAGTGATCTCTACCTTCGCCCCGCCCAAACCCGGAAGCCCGGCCGCCTTGGCGAGCGTAAGGTCACCAAGCTCTGGATGTGCGTTGTTGATGATATCGGTCGCGACTTCGAGAGCTGCCTTGGCAGAGGCGCCTGCGCTCGCAGCATTACCGCTTAACGGATAGATTGCGCCGATCTTGACCGGGCTCTGCGCTAGGCTCGCTGTGGCAGAGCCCGCTAGAAGCAAAATGCTCGCGCAAACATTCATAAGTGCCTTCATGGCGATGTCGCCTCCCATCTTTCTATTTTATGCCGTCATTTTTGCGTGGCGCATGAACCGGGGGCAAGCGGATTCAGCGTCGGGCTGACGCACGAGTGAATTCGCCCGTACATGTTGCACTGCGATCGGCACAGCTCGCGCTTGTGGATGGCGCGATGGACGCTCATGACCTTGCGAACGCGGCGCGACGCCCCACGAATGTCCTCATGTCCGAAGCTTTCGATTCAGACAAGGCAAGTCGGAACCTGCAATACCACCAGACTATCGGCGGCGCGCGGGAACAACATCCTTGAAGGCGTCAAAACCCTTCCAAGCAGGTTCCTTGGGGTCGGCATCTCCCGGCAGGTACTCCGAAGGTTTTGCATTGCCCAGGTCGGGGATGTAGCGCGGGCAATTTGGAAAGATATCTTGCGGCACAACTCGAACAATGAGTTGTGCGCCCGGCAGGCTTTCCATCATTGGATCGTCAAGGTGCACGCTTGCCCGGCCATTCACCCGCAGCCGCTGCGGTTTCTCCCCCATGGAGATGAACAGCAGACCAACATTGGCGTTGGTCTTGATGTTGCCCATGCTCTTGAACATGCCGTTGCCATCATAGTCGGGAAACACGAGCAGATCCGGCGCCGGGACGCTAACGAACCCTGGCGGTCCGCCTTTGAACGAGCAGTCAGGCCGCCCCTCCGCATCAGCTGTCGCCAGAAAGAAAAATCCGGCGCCCTCGATGAAAGCTTTATCTTCATCCCTGAAGCGATTGCGCCACAATTTTTCGACGAGGCGATCGGCCAGTCTAGTCGATCCGAATTGATCCTGAAGCTCACGATTGCCAGCGTGGTACATCGCCATGACGCAACCCAAAAGTTCGCTCAATGTGCCTACCTTGGCATGAGCGCTCAACCGATAGACTACCAGGATGCGGACGAACCTCAAACTTGTCATCTTCGACATCACGCTTCGACATCTCGCCCCGTCGCTTCGGCGATGCCGAAGCGCTGGTCTGAGTTCGGGCAAGTGACGGACCACTCACGCTTCACGGATTGTGACGATCTGCGACCCCGCAGACGCAGTGATGGCGCACTGCACAAGGCGCGTGCCGTTCGAAGAACGTCATAATGCTCCGACCGGTCATTCAACGGAGCTGTACCCGAGCATGCGTCTGTGCAATCCAAGTCTGGCCGAACGCAACGCACGCAGCGAACCGCGGTGCGCATAGTTTGGCTGGCGATAGAACGGAGAGTGAGTATGGCGACCGGAGTATCAGGCGCAACGCGCCTGCTTGGAGGTCCATCGGGGCTGCTTGTCGCCCTCGTCGTCATTTGGGCATCAAGCTGGCCGATCATAAGGGTCGCTGTCGCGCATGTTCCACCAGTGTGGTTCGGAGTCATGCGCTACGCGATCGGGTGCCTGATCGTCTTCCCTGCAGTTGTCATCAAAGACGGCTGGCAGTGGCCGCCCAGAGAAGATTGGCCTCTCATATTCGTGTCGGGCGCACTGCAAATGGGAGCTTACGCCGCGTTCATGGCGTACGCACTTGTAACCTTGCAGCCAGGGCGCGCCTCGGTCATCGCCTATTCAACACCATTGTGGGTGGTGCCCTTGGCAGCCTTGTGGCTTGGCGAGCGCTCATCCTTCAGAGCCACGCTCGGCGTCATGCTGGGTTTGGCCGGCCTGCTCGCAATTGCCGCGCCGTCCGTAACGCTGAGCGACACGTCCGCCCTGGGTGCCTATGCCTCCCTCTTTGGCGCCTCTCTGTCGTGGGCGCTTACCATTGTATTCATAAGGGGACACACGTTTCGAGCAAGCCCATTTCAGCTGGCACCGTGGCAGATGTTGACTGCAGTCCTGCTCCTTCTGCCAGTAGCGCTTGTTTTGGAGGGGCCGCCACCAGCGTTGTCGGGCACGGCCATTTTCGCGCTTGCGTTCATCGGTCCGGTGTCGACGGCGTTCGCTTACTGGGCCGCAGTCGAAGCCGGGCGCCACTTTCGCGCCGGAACCATGGCAATGAGCCTTCTTGCTACGCCATGCCTCGGTATTCTCATCTCTGCCCTGGCACTCGGGGAGAAGATCGACGCATCACTTATGGCGGGCCTGCTTCTCGTGGTACTTGGCATCGCCATGACACTGGCGACCACCCAGTCAACCCGAGCAACGGATCGCAACGCATGATGGGCGCATTGCCGATATCCGGCAGCGACGCTCAACTTCGTTGCCTGCGCTACTGCGCGGTCCAGCCGCCGTCGACCGTCAGCACCGTTCCAGTGACAAAGCTCGCGGCGCTCGACGCCAGGAAAACGGCGGGTCCAATCAATTCGCTGGCTTCGCCAAACCGCCCCATCGGCACTCTGTCGGTGATGAACTTGCGTCTGTCGGCCGGGTGCTGGCGGGTGAGGGGCGTGTCGATATAGCCCGGCGCCAAAGCATTAACGCGAACATGCGGGGCAAGCTCCAGGGAGAGCACCCTCGTCACCTGCACGATCGCGGCTTTGGCAGCTGCATATGGCGCGACCTGCACTGCGCCAACCAAACCGAGGATGGAAGCTATGTTTATGACATTGCCTTGCCGCCGAGCCTGCATGTGCCGACCAACCTCGCGCGACAGGAGAAACGTTCCTCGCACATGCACATGATGAAGCGAGTCGAATTCTTCCACGGAGTATTCGAGAAGCGGCTTGCGGATATTGTGGCCAGCATTGTTGACCAATATGTCGATCTTTCCGGCCTGCTCAAGGGCTGAACCAACGGCGCGCCCAACGCCCTTCTCGTCGCTGACATCGCATTGCAATGCCCAAGCGCGGCGTCCGGCATTCTTGATCTCGGTCGCGCACTTTTGTGCAGCTGCAAGATCCCGATCGAGGATCACGACATCCGCGCCGAAGCAGGCAAACCCCCAGGCCATGGCACGACCAAGGCCGCCGCCACCGCCTGTGATGAGTGCCGTTGCACCTTCGAGCTGGAAGAGGTGGCTCGTGGCATCGACACTCGGCAATTCCGGGCTTGAGGAAGACGTCATCGAGCGCTCCTTTGTTGGTCGAGCCTCGGGTTCGAGGCGAAGCGGTGCTGCGGTCTAACAGGCACATTATCAAGACGCAGCGCCACGACGATGTTTTTGCGGGCTCGGCATCTCTCTCTTGCACGTCATAGCAATCGAACTTTTATCCGGCACAAGTCCTTTGTGGCTGAACCCTGATAACCAACGCATTTCGCGATTATGCAGGTCTTATGGACAAGAAGCGCACGGCGATGCTGCTGCCGCTTTGCGTTTCGGCCTGTGAAACGCCCTTCGATTGCAATTGAAATCGCATCCTCAAGATGCAACTCTCTGCTTGGTTCGGCTGGGAACGACATCGGAGAGCGCCATGTCCTTGCGAAGTGTGGTTGCAATCGCAATTGCTGCAGTCTTTAGTTCATTCACGCCAATCGCTGCGCAAACTGTCGATCTCCCCTATGTGCAGAAAACCCAGAAGACAATGCGCCTCGCCCATGGCGTGGTGCCAGGCTCGCCCTACGATCTTGGCGCAAAGCGTTTTGCCGAGTTGGCCGAAATCTACACGCGGCGTGCGATCCAGGTGAAAGTGTTTCCAAGCTCACAGCTTGGTCTTGAACAAAATACGGCGAAGGATGTGCAGCTTGGCACGCTGGACTTCACGGTGGTGGCGATCAACAACGCAACGATGTGGTACAAGCCACTCGACGTAACGGTGCTCCCGTTCATCTTCCGCGATCGCAACCATGTCGATGCCGTTTTCAATGGGCCTATCGGGCAGGAGCTGCTGGAGAACTATCGCAAAGCCTCCGGCGTGCGCATCATTTCTCGTTTCGAATGGGGCGACCGGGGCATTATCAACAAGACGCGCCCCATCGAGAAACTCGATGACATGAAGGGCATCAAGATCCGGCTTCCGAAGAACTCGGTGATGCTGGATTCCTACAGCGCTCTCGGCGCCACAACGACGGCCATCGACTGGGGCGAGCTCTATGCGGCACTGCAGCAGGGTGCAGCGGACGGCCTTGAAGGCCCGCCGCAGGGTATGATCGACATGAAATTCACGGACTTCCTGAAGTTCTACTCTTATGTGCCGGTCTTCTACGGTGTCACCGTAATGCTTGTGAACGACAAGTCATTCGAGGCGCTTCCCAAAGAACATCAGGATGCAATCCTCCGCGCGGGCCGCGAAGCCGGTGAATATCAGCGCTGGTTGTCGACGGTGTCCCACTTGGAGGGTCTTGCCAACCTGCAGAAGATCGGCGTGAAAGTGAACGTGCCGAACCTCGAACCCTTCCGTGCGGCGGTCAAGCCCGTTTGGGAAAAGTACAAGGGCGAGATCGGCGAGGAGTGGATCAAGCGCGTCATCGATGCCAAGTAACATATTTGCGCGCAGGCAAAGCGCAGTGATGGATTGAAGGCAAAGCGCGCCGGCCGACGGCAGGAGTTCAGGACCTTCATGCACATGCTGCGCCTTGTCGACCGCTACTTCGAGCAGACGATGGTCGTGCTGTGCTGCACGACACTCGTCGTCTGCCTGAGCTACTCGGCCTTCGTGCGCTACCTCGTAACCCACCCGTTCTTCACCGCGCTGTCGCACAAGGCGGAGGAGCTTGCGGTTTTTTCCTTTGTCTTTCTCCTATACTTCGGTTCCGTGATCGCTACGCGGGAAGGAGCGCATTTTCGCGTCTCGGCACATCTCGACTGGATCCAGCCGCCGCTTCGGCGCTGGCGCTTCCTAATAGGCGACGTCGTTTGGCTCGCATTCAACCTGTTCATGATCTGGCAGGGGGCTCTCCTCGTGAAGAGCGCTTTTGAGCGCCCGGAGCCAAGTCTCTCCCTACAGATCCCGATGCAGTGGATCTATATCATCGTGCCTCTGGCGTTCGCGCTGACCTGCATTCGCCTCGTGCAGAGCTACTTCGAGCCCGAGCCGGAATACGATCCAGCAAAAACGCAGCTGTAGGGGCGCATGTTCGGACTCGACGAAAGCAGCATCACCGGAGTCGTGTTCGGCGCACTGGCCATAGCGCTGCTGCTAGGCATCCCTGTGGGGTATTCTCTCGGTATCGCCGCCCTTGCCGGATTAATGCTGACGCCGATCCCTCTCGTCTTCATGGCGCAGACATTCTACACCGGCGCCGGTTTGTTTCCCCTCATCGCCATCCCGGGCTTCATCCTGGCGGGCGAACTCATGATGAGGGCCAAGCTGACAGACCAGATCATACGCGTCATTTACCTGCTCGTCGGCAACATTGCCGGAGGGCTCGCTGTCGTCACCATCATCTCCTGTGCCTTCTTCGCTTCTCTGTCAGGCTCAGGACCGGCAACAACTGCCGCAATCGGCGCCGTGATGATCCCAACGATGGTCCGCAATGGCTATCCGGCACCGTTCGCAGCCGCTGTGGCCGCGACGGGTGGCACGCTGGGAATCCTAATACCGCCTTCCAATCCCATGATCATCTACGCGGTGATGACGAAAGACGTCTCGGTCACCGGGCTGTTCGCTGCCGGCATCGTGCCTGGCTTGCTGCTGACATTCGTTCTCTCGTCGATGTGCTTCATCATCGGTAAGAGACGCGGATACCGTGCAACGGGTGAACCGTTCAGCGCTCCGGCATTCATCGGGTCCGTGTGGGATGCGAAGTTCGCGCTCGTCATGCCAGTGGTCGTATTGGGATCGATCTACACGGGCTTTGCTACGCCGACCGAATCCTCGATGCTGGCCGTCGTCTATGCCGGGATCGTGGGTGCGATAGCGCAACGGCTCTCGCTCAAAGACATCGCCCAGTCCATGGTCCAGACGGGCAAGCTCACCGGCGCCGTCCTGATCATCATGGGCCCGGCGATGGCCTTCGGCAAGCTGCTCACGCTGTATCAGATACCTGATCAGATCGCCGCCATCTTCCTGAGCATCTCGCAAGACCCGATCCTGGTCCTGATCATGATCTCGCTACTCCTGGTCGTCGTCGGGATGTTCATGGAGACTTTGAGCCAGATCGTGCTCCTGACGCCGATATTCCTGCCGGTCGTTGTGAAGCTGGGCATCAGCCCGGTCCACTTCGGGATCCTGTTCGTCGTGCTGTGCGAAGTCGGATTCCTCACCCCGCCGCTGGGTGTCAACCTATTCGTGTCTTCGGCGCTTTCCAGGGTCAGCATCGAAGCGGTCAGCAAGGCTGCGCTCAAATTCGTCACAGCGCTGCTGGCCTTCACGCTCCTGCTCATCCTGGTGCCGTGGTTGGCGACGGTCGGGTACAAATGGGGCTAAGCACAGTGGACGCGGATTTCGATTACATCATCGTGGGCGCAGGTTCGGCGGGCTGCGTACTTGCCAACAGGCTCAGCGCAAAGGACAACTTGCGTGTCCTGCTTCTTGAAGCAGGTGGCCCCGACAACAACATCTGGATCCACCTGCCGGTGGGCTACTTCAAGACGATGCATAATCCGGCGACAGATTGGTGTTTCGAGACCGAGCCTTGCCCTGGCCTCGATGGCCGTCGCCTGCAGTGGCCTCGGGGGAAAGTACTCGGGGGCTCGAGCTCCATCAATGGAATGCTCTACATTCGCGGGCATTCCACGGACTTCGATACGTGGCGACAGCTGGGCAATGCCGGATGGAGCTTTGCGGACGTCCTGCCGTACTTCAAGCGCTCGGAAAACCAGGAACGCGGGGAAGACGCGTTTCATGGCGAAGGCGGCCCACTTTCAGTCTCGGACGTGCGCATGCGGCGCAAACTCAGCGACATCGTCATCGAGTCTGCGGTCAACGCCGGCTTCAAGAAAAACGATGACTTCAACGGTGTCCAGATGGAGGGTATCGGCTATTTCCAGAACACGACGCGCAATGGGCTGCGATGCTCAACAGCGGTTGCGTATCTGCGTCCAATGCGGCGGCGGCGCAACCTGAGCGTGGTCACAGAAGCGCATACGTGCAAGGTGCTGATAGAAGATGGTCGCGCGGTAGGCGTCGACTACCTCTGGCATGGGCTGCGCCGTACGGCGCGCGCGCGCGGTGAGGTGATCCTGGCCGCCGGAGCGATAGGCACACCACAAATCATGATGCTTTCTGGTGTGGGCCCTGCTCTCGAGCTCAAGAAGCACGGCATCGAGGTCCTCCGAGATATGCGCGGGGTGGGTGAGAACCTGCAAGATCACCTGCAACTGCGCATGGTGTACCGTCTCAACAGGCGGATGAGCCTGAATGACGAGGTGAGAAATCCGCTCCGCAAGGTGGGGATGGCGATGCAGTACTTGGCAACCCGCCGCGGGCCCATCACGATGGCCGCAAGCCAGGTGTGTGCGTTTGCGTCGACCCGACCGGGGCTCGAGGCGCCGGATGTGCAGTTCCACATCCAGCCGCTGTCGGCAGACAAGCCGGGAGATGGATTGCACAAGTTCTCGGCATTTACGATCTCACCGTGCCAGCTGAGGCCGGAGAGCAAAGGCTCGATCCAACTCCGCAGTGCAAACCCATTCGATCCGCCGCTCATCCATCCGAACTATCTTGCAACGGAAACCGACCGCCAGACGGCCATTGCAGCCATGAAGATGGGCCGCACCATTGCAGCGTCCAAGCCCGTGGCCGAGTTGATCGAGCGAGAACATCAGCCAGGCGCCGAAATACAAACGGATGATGCCCTTCTCACCGCCGCGCGCCGCATCGGGACCACGATCTATCACCCTGTCGGCACGGCAAAAATGGGGCGCGACAACCTTGCGGTCGTCGATGAGCGGCTGCGGGTGCACGGGATCAGGGGATTGCGCGTCGTCGACGCCTCGATCATGCCGACGATCACTTCGGGCAACACCAATGCGCCGACCATCATGATCGCAGAAAAGGGCTCCGACATGATTCTTGAAGATGGGGCCTCGAGGGCCGGCACATCATAAGTTCAGATTCCGGCGCCCCGGCTTGAGCCTTGAGCCGGGCATGTCGGCCTGAGCTGAATGAGCGCCCGCTGCGCTTGCGCTATTGCCCGGTCATACAGAGCAACGCTATCAACAAGGCCCCGGTTATCGGTGCTTCGGCCTTTGCGGGCATGCCCTTTCGGGCATGCGTGATGGGAAGCGCCCCGGCGGCTCTCGACCGAGCCCGAGCGTGCGGATTGAAACAAGCCGGAGGATCTGGCGGCCATGCCCTGTCAAAGACAAAGGCTCTTCGTCGGCGCGGCGATCATCGCGGCGATGAACGTACTTCTACCGAGCGTGGCCGTTTCTGCGCCTGCAGGGCTTTCCCTCGACGGGGCGTCTCTAAGTGCAGCCTGGATCATCCCCTTTGTGGGGATGTTGCTCTCGATCGCGCTCTTGCCTCTTTTGGCCCCGCGCTTGTGGCACGTCCACTACGGAAAGATTTCCGCTGCCTGGGCACTCGCATTCCTGGTTCCCGCCTCGGTCCTCATCGGACCCTCAATTGCAGCGCGTGAACTCCTTCATACGGTGTTACTAGAGTACCTGCCGTTCATCATTCTGCTGCTCTCTCTGTTCACCGTGGCGGGGGGTGTTCTCGTCCGCGGCAACCTGCATGGCTCGCCGCTTCTCAATACGCTACTTCTTGCGATAGGCACCGCGATCGCCAGCATCACAGGGACAACCGGAGCATCCTTGCTCCTGATCCGGCCCGTCATCAGAGCCAATGACAACAGACTGCATAATATCCACGTAGTAATCTTCTTCATATTCCTCGTGTCTAACATCGGCGGCGCGCTGACGCCCCTCGGCGACCCTCCACTCTTCCTTGGCTTCTTGAAGGGCGTAAGCTTTTTCTGGCCGACCATTCACCTGATCCAGCCGGTTTTGCTTTGCGTGATCCTGCTGCTGGCGGTGTTCTATGTCCTCGACTGGTATCTTTTTCATATCGACGAGAACTACCCTCCGAAGCCCGATCCGACGCCGGACAGCAGGATCCGAGTCGTCGGCGGCCTGAACATCGCGCTGCTCTTCGTCATCCTTCTGGTGGTGGCGGTCAGCGGCGTGTGGAGACCGAACATGGGCCTGGAGATCTTCGGTATCACGCTCGAGCTTCAGAACCTCGTGCGCGACATCGTGCTTCTGGCTATCACCTGGGTTTCCTGGCGTTTCACTCCAAAGGCCTTCCATGCCGAGCACGGTTTCAGCTGGGGTGCGATCATCGAGGTGGCAAAGCTTTTTGCGGGCATCTTCATCACCATCATTCCTGCAATCGCAATCCTGAAGGCGGGCAAGCAAGGCGTGTTCGCGCCGATCGTCGCTCTTGTCACGACTCCTGATGGGCAACCGATAAATGCGATGTATTTCTGGCTTTCGGGAGGTCTCTCCAGCTTCCTGGATAATGCTCCAACCTATCTTGTTTTCTTCAATCTCGCCGGCGGCGACGCTGCGACACTCATGGGTCCGCTTGCCGCGACGCTTGCGGCGATCTCTGCCGGGTCAGTGTTCATGGGGGCGAACACCTACATCGGGAACGCGCCCAACTTCATGGTCAAGACCATTGCCGAAGAGCAGGGGATCCGCATGCCGAGCTTCTTTGCGTACATGCTGTGGTCGGGAGCGATTCTCGTGCCTTGTTTCGTCCTCGTTACCTATGTTTTCTTCCGAATCTGATGCGCGCCGCATGAAAGCGTGTTGAGCTACTATCGGGCATGACGCCTAGGTATCGCACAACCTGGGCGACGTGGATAACGGCACGTGCTGATGGCTCACTCCTCGGCATTGGTCAGTGTCCCCGTCCATTTTGCGAAGCGAGATTGGCATTTTTCGACAAACGAGAAGCGCCGTCGAACTGAGCCCTTCACAAAGAGTTCTCGAGCCTATGCGGTCTCCAAGCGCGATGCACGCTGCGCATGCAAAAGAGGTTTGCAGTCACTGCATGCAAACGCCATAACCAACGAGCTAACATGGGTTCGACAAGACAAGTGCAGATGCCTGCAGATCAGCGACTAGGGGAAACGCTATGATGGAATTCAGAACTCTTGCCTTTGCGGCAACAGCTTTTCTGTCTCTTTCCGCCACTGTCCCGGCTACGGCCGGATATCCTGAGAAGCCGATTACACTTATCGTACCGTACTCTCCGGGCGGCGCATCGGATCAGGCTGCGCGCTCTCTGGCAGCTGCCACGGCTACAAAGCTTGGCGCGAACCAGATCATCGTCGTCAATAAGGATGGCGCCGGCGGCATTATCGGAGCCACCGAGGTCTATAAGGCCAAGCCGGATGGCTACACTTTGTTGCTCGCGCGGGTTGGCACGCACACCACCGTGCCGGCGCTGCGTACGACTCCGTACGATCCCCTCGACTGGGCCGTTCTCGGCATGCTCGAGGTCAATCCAGTGACGTGCGCGACGTCGAAAGACAAGCCTTACAGGACTATTCAGGAACTCATTGCCGCCATCAAAGCGACGCCCGAGAAGCTGACGTACAGCTCGGCTGGCCCCGGCACCGTCCTACACTTAGGCGCTGTAATGCTGCTTGAGAAGTCAGGGATCGGTGATCCTCAGAAGGCTGCGACGCATATTCCCTACAAGGGCGGCGGACCGGCAGCACTTGCAGCGGTGAAGGGCGAGGTCGATTTTGTGTGTCAAAGTTATAACGAGATGAGCGCGCACGTACAGAGCGGCGCCCTGCGTCCGCTCATCGTGCTCGGCAACGAGAAGCTCGCAGATTTCCCCAACGTCCCCACCTCGAAATCGATGGGACTTGAGGGTCTCGAAGTCGCGATCGGCTGGAGCGGCCTTCTCGGTCCGCCCAAGATGGATCCTGAGGCCGTCAAGTTCTGGGTCAACCTGCTCGGCGAAGTGAAGAACGACAAGGGGTGGCAGGAGTCCGTCAAACGTCTCGGGTCCGTACCCTCGATCTGGTCGCCCGACGAGACCAAGTCGTTCATGAAAACCGCACTGGAGAAGATCAAGAAGGTGGTTGCGGACCTCGGGATCAAGCTGTGACACGCATCGCGTTACCGCCGGGCATCGTTTCGGATGCCCGGCATTTCCAACTCCAGTGAAATACGGACAGGCCGTTGAGAAACCCGAAGGACTTCTGGGCCGGTCTCCTCTTCCTGGCCATAGGCATCTTCGCCACCTTCATCGTACTTGCAAGCGACTACGAGCTTGGTTCCGCGCGCAAGATGGGACCGGGCTACTTTCCAATATGGGTTGCTGGCGGGCTAACGTTTCTTGGCGCCATCCTCGCGCTCAAGTCTTTCGCC
>JBDHTJ010000024.1:0-39326 GCA_039808585.1 Hyphomicrobiaceae bacterium
CCAGCAACACTGTAATGCCCCCGCCTCCGCCTCAGGGTCCCTTTCCGCCTCCGTTGATCCGTCCTAATCTCATCTCGAAAAACAACAGCAACGACGGCGGCTCCTGCTTCCTCACGCGTGGCGCACTCTTGCGCGCGCGACGCCAGGCAACGGGCTGCCGCGACAAGGGTGGAGACATATGACGTTTGGGCGGCGGCTCGCGGCTGCGGTCTGGTTCATTGCGCCATTCGCGGTGCTGCTCGCCGCGTGGGCTTGGCTCATGCCCTTGTTTGACGTGAACCCGCGCCTTTTCCCGCAGCTCCCCCAGGTTCTCGCCGCCGCCCGCGAAGGCATCGCCGATGGCACCCTTGCCCAGCACGTTGCCGCAAGCTTGCTCCGCGTCACGGTCGGTACCACGCTCGCGATTTTGCTGGCGGTCCCCCTCGGCATCGCCATGGGCATCAGTCCGCTCATCTCGACGTTCATCTCGCCGCTCTTGCGCTTCTTCTCCGTGCTCGCCGGCATCGCGTGGATTCCCATCGCCACGCTCTGGTTCGGCTACGGCTTCGGCGCCATCACGTTCGTGATCTTCAACGCCGTCTTTTTCATCGTCACCTACAATACACTGCTCGGCGTCTCCACCATCCCCATGGCCGTGCGCAACGCGGCCCTGTCCCTCGGGGCCAGCCCGATGGCCATGCTGCGCGAGGTCCTGCTTCCGGGTGCGCTGCCCAACATCGTCACCGGCATTCGCACCGGCCTGGGCTTCGCCTGGCGCGGTCTCATCGCCGCGGAGATGATCGCCACCAATGTCGGCCTCGGCTACATGCTTTTCGTGGCGCGCGACTTCTACCGCACCGAAGTGATCGTGCTCGGCATGGTCGTCATTGGCATCATCTGGCTGCTCATCGACAGGCTCCTGCTCGCCCCGCTCGAGCGCGCCACCATCGAACGCTGGGGGCTGGTGCAACGCGCATGATGGCCCTCCTCAAGATCTGGGGCGCCTACGTGCGCCTCACCGCACGCTTCCCCGTCATCGCCACCTTGATGCCGTTCCTGCCGGTCGTCGCGCTTTGGTCGCTGGTCGCTCACCTGCAGGTCTTCCCCAAGGCGTTCTTCCCGTCACCCGTCGACGTCTGGCGCAGCTTCCTCGACCTCGTCTGGAAGGGCGTGCTGCCCGACTATTTGCAGGACAGCATCATCCGCCTGGCGGTAGGTGCCGCCTGGGGCATGGCGCTTGGCATCCCGCTCGGCCTTCTCATCGGCATGAACCGCTTCGCCTATCGCGCCTTGTGGCCAGTGCTGCTCTTCCTGCAGGCCATCGGCGACATCGCCTGGCTTCCAATCCTCGTCATCTGGTTCGGCTATGGCCTCGTCACCATGACCTTCGTCATCGTCTACACCGTCCTGTTCCCCGTCGTGCTCAACACGGTGCTGGGCGTGCGCTCGGTACCCGTTGTCCTGCAGCGCGCCGCGCAAAGCCTTGGCGCCGGCCGCATGAGCGTTGTGTGGGAGGTCATCCTGCCGGGCGCCCTTCCCAACATCATCACCGGCCTCCGCAACGGGCTGGGTTACGGCTGGCGTGCGCTGATCGCCGCCGAGATCATCGTTGGCACCAGCGGCATCGGCTTCCTCATGTTCGACGCCCGCCGCGCCGGCTCCGTGGTGGAGATCTTTCTCGGCATGATCATTCTGGGCGTGCTCTGGTACATCGTCGACAGCTGGGTCCTGGCGCCGATCGAACGCGCAACCGGCCAGCGCTGGGGGCTCGTCACCCGATGAAAAGCCTCACCCTCAGGAACTTGTCGAAGACCTACTTCGACCCCTATTCCGGCACCCGCGTCGAGGCGATCCACGACGTCTCGTTGCAGGTCGAGGCCGGCGAATTCGTCTCCGTCGTCGGGCCCTCCGGCTGCGGCAAGACCACCATCCTCAACATGATCGCGGGCTTCCTGCCCCATTCAGGCGGCGACATCCTCGTCGGCGGCAGGCCCGTGAAGGGTCCGGGCCCCGACCGTGGCGTGGTGTTCCAGTCTTTTGCGCTGTTCCCCTGGAAGACCGTGCTGGAGAACGTCGCCTTCGGCCCCAAGATGCGCGGTGTCGCACGCGCCGAGCGCGAAAAGATCGCGCGCGAGTACTTGGCCATTGCCGGCCTTTCAGAAGCCGCCGGCCGCTACCCCACCGAGCTTTCCGGCGGCATGCAGCAGCGGGTCGGCGTTGTCCGCGCGCTCGCCAACGACCCCGACGTCCTGCTCATGGACGAGCCCTTCGCCAGCGTCGATGCGCAGACCCGCATGACGCTGCAGGAAGAACTCACCCGCATCTGGTCGCAAAAGCGCAATACGGTGCTGTTCATCACCCATGACGTCGGCGAGGCCGTATTCCTGGCCGACCGCGTGGTCGTCCTCACCAAGGGCCGCGTTCTCGACGATGTCAGGCTGGACTTGCCCCGTCCCCGCAAATGGGATGCCCTCAACAAGGACGCCGAGTTCCAGCGCCTGTGCGCCTACGTGCTGGAAAAGGTGCGCGCGGCATGAGGCTCGTCCGTGCATTCCTGTGCTCGCGCAAAGGGGTGGTGCTCGTCACGCTCGCCGTCGCCTACGCCCTCTGGGAGGCTTGGCTTTCCCTGCATGCCCCTGCGAAGGTCGCCGGTCCTTTCCCAGGCAAGGGCGAGAAGGTGAATGTGCTCGTGACATTGCCTTTTCCGCCGGAGCGCTTTCATATCCAGATATTCCAGAGGCACGGACGCGTCTCTGGAACCAACGAGAACACTGTCGAAGTCCGCGGAGTGAAACGTATCGATCTCGACGCAGTCGCCCGGCCCTACTGGGTGCGCCGCGTGGAGCCATTACAAGAAGGAGGATGACGTGCTGCGCTTATTCGTGATGCTTGCAACGCTGCTCGTGGGGCTCGGTCTGCCCGCCCACGCTCAGACACCCGTGAAACTCAAGGCCGGCATGGTGACCGGCATTGACCAGGTTGGCCTGCCCATCGCGCTCGAACGCGGCTTCTTCGAGAAGCACGGCCTCGACGTGACGATCGCACGCCCCTACGCCACCGGCGTCGACGCGCTCAATGCGCTGCAGGCGGGCGAGAGCGAAATCGTGCAGGTGGGCGTGCCCATGATCGGCGCGGTACTGCGCGGTATGGATCTCGTGGCGCTCGGCAACTACAGCGGCAACGCCACGAAGCTCGGCTCGGACGCCACCATGGCCATCATCGCCAGCGCCGAGAGCGGCATCAAGAAGGGTGACCTCGCCAGCCTGCGCGGCAAGAAGATTGCTGCCTCCTTCGGCACCATCAATCACCTCTACATCCTTGCCATACTCGAGAAGGCGGGCCTGACGCCGGCCGACGTGACGCTCGTCAACACGCCTCCGCCGGAAATGACAGTGGCGCTGCTTGCCAAGGGCATCGACGCATTCTCGGCCTGGGACCCCTGGCCCATCGTCGCCCTCAAGGACGTACCGGGCGCCGTGGAGATCATTCGCGGTGGCGATCACATCGCCTACCTCGGCTATAACGTCGCCCTCCGTCCTTGGGTGCAAAAGAACGGCGACACCATCGAAAAATTCCTCGCTGCCGTCTCTGAAGCTGACAAGTGGATGCGGGCCAACCCCAAGCAGGCAGCGCAGGTCGCCACGCGCTGGATCCCCGGCCTCAAGGCCGACATCGCCGAAGCCGCCATGCAGTTCAACATCCAGCAGGCCGACAGGCGTCTGTCCGCCAACAACTTCCGTGCCCTTTGGTCCGCGCAGGATCGCTTGAGCCGCCTCGGTGTCATCAAGTCGACCTTCGACGTGAACAAGCATATCGAGCCCAAGCACATGCTGGCCATAATGCAGAAGCATCCGGATCTGTTCTCGGACCTCCCTCCCATCCCGGCCGAGGTCGCCCTCAAGCCCGGTTACGAGTTCAAGCCGTAGCCAGAGATCACCCGATCTTCAGCTCGTTCGGCAGGGCCGCTTCCGGCAGGAGGCGGCCCTGCTGCCTTTTGCCGGCCTGGACCGCTTCCTCACGGCCGCGCGCTTGCGCCCGATCTCCGCCTGCGCCACCTTTCAACCAAAACGCGAGGAGGGCACCATGACCAATCGGGCAGACAGGCACTTTCACGCCATCGCGCGCGGAAAGGTCGTCGCCGCCCGCGAGGCGGTCCGCCTCATCCACGATGGCGACACCATTGCCACCGGCGGCTTCGTCGGCATCGGCTTTCCCGAAAACATCGCCGTGGCCTTGGAGCAGCGCTTCCTGGAAGCCCGGCAAGCCTCCCCCGCAGGGCAGGGGAGCCCCTCCAATCTCACGCTCGTCTATGCTGCGGGCCAGGGCGACGGCAAGGAAAGGGGGCTGAACCACCTCGGCCACGACGGCCTCGTCGCACGCGTCATCGGCGGCCATTGGGGATTGGTGCCGCGGCTGCAGGAGCTTGCTGTCGCCAACCGTATCGAGGCCTACAACCTGCCCCAGGGCGTCATCACGCATCTCTACCGCGACATCGCAGCCGGCAAGCCCGGCCATCTCAGCCGCGTAGGCCTCGGCACCTTCGTCGATCCCCGCCTTGGCGGCGGCAAGATCAACGCCCGCACCGAGCGCGATCTCGTCACCCTCATGAATATCGAGGGCGAGGAATATCTCTTCTATAAGGCATTCCCGATCAACGTAGCGATCGTGCGCGGCACCACCGCCGATGTCGACGGCAACATCACCATGGAGCGCGAGGCTCTCACCCTCGAAGTGCTGTCCATCGCCATGGCCGCACGCGCTTCCGGCGGCATCGTCATCGTGCAGGTGGAGCGCCTTGCCGAGAGGGGCACGCTCAATCCGCGCCAGGTGAAGATCCCCGGCATCCTCGTCGACTGCGTCGTTGTCGCCGAGAAGCCCGCCTATCACATGCAGACCTTTTCGGAACAGTTCAGTCCGGCCTTCGCCGCCGAGATCCGCGTCCCCCTCGACAGCATCGAGCCGCTGCCGCTCGACGCGCGCAAGATCATCGCGCGCCGCGCCGCCCTGGAGTTGAAGGCCAACGCCGTCGTCAACCTCGGCATCGGCATGCCCGAGGGCATTGCCGCTGTCGCCACCGAGGAACGCGTGTTCGATCTCCTCACGCTCACGGCGGAGCCCGGCGTCATCGGCGGCATTCCTGCCTCTGGCCTCAACTTCGGCGCTGCCATCAACACCCAGGCCGTGATCGACCAGCCCTACCAATTCGACTTCTACGATGGTGGCGGCCTCGACATCGCCTTCCTCGGCCTCGCGCAGGCAGACCGCGAGGGAAACCTCAACGTTTCCAAGTTCGGCAGGCGCCTTGCAGGTGCCGGCGGCTTCATCAACATCAGTCAGAACGCAAAGCGCGTCGTATTCGTCGGCACCTTCAGCGCCGACGGCCTCGCCGTGCGCGTTGACCAGGGCAAGCTGCACATCCTCGCCGAGGGTCGCACCCGAAAGTTCATCGATACTGTCGAGCATCGCACCTTCTCGGGCAGCTACGCACTCAAGCGCGGCCAGCCCGTGCTCTATGTCACCGAGCGCTGCGTGTTCCAGCTGACAACGGAGGGCCTCGAACTCGTCGAGGTCGCGCCCGGCGTCGATGTCGACAAGGATATTCTCGCCCACATGGAGTTCAGGCCCCTCGTGCACGCCCCGCGCCTCATGGACGCCCGCATCTTCAGCAGCGAGCCCATGGGCCTGCGCGACTTGATGCTCGACATCCCGCTCTCCCGCCGCTTCAGCTACGACGCGGAGCAGAACCTCTTCTTCGTCAATTTCGAGCGCCTCGACGTGCGCTCGCAGGCCGATATAGACGCCATCGATCGCGAATTCCAGGCGGCCCTCGCTCCCATCGGCCGCAAGGTCTACGCCATCGTCAACTACGCGGGCTTCCACATCCTGCCGGACCTCATCGACAGCTATACGGAGATGGTCGGCCGCATCGTCAGCCGCCATTACCTCGACGTCACCCGCTACACCACGTCGGGCTTCCTGCGCATGAAGCTAGGCAGCGCCCTGTCCGCCCGTGGCTTCGCACCCCACATCTATGTCTCCGCCGAGGAGGCGCTGGCCCACCTCGGCGAGCGGTAGGCGCAGGCCTCACGCATCTGCAATCACGCGGCTCACCACCGGCCAGTAAAGGTCGCCCCATCCTGCGTCCGAAGCCCGCTGCAGAAGTCGCGAGGCCAGCTGCGCGCCCTGCGCCTGCACGCCCGTATCCTCTGCCAATTGCAAGGCATAGGAGAGATCCTTGCGTGCATACTCCGTCGAGAATGCGCGCTCTGGAAACGCGCCCGGCAGCATCGCCTTCATGCCGTGATTGCGCAGCGCGAAGCTGTCGGCAGAGCCCTTGGCGAGCGTCTCGAACAGCACATTGCCGGCCACGCCACAACGCGTCGCCACCGCCAGCGCCTCCGACAGCGCCACCACCGTCTCCACCAGCACCATGTTGTTGAGGATTTTGACGACTTGCCCCGATCCCGCCGGGCCGCAATGCGTCACCTCCGCCGCGAACATCGCAAGCAGCGGCTGCAGCGCCGCGAACGTCTGGTCATCCGCGCCCACCATGATGCTGAGCGTGCCCTCGATTGCAGCCTGTCGCGTGCGTGCGATCGGTGCATCGGCGAACGCTGCACCGGCTTTTTGGAATCGCTGCGCCAGATCTTTCGCCAGCGCCACCGGTGAGGTCCCGAGATCCACGATAAGGCTGCCCGGCTGTACGCTCTGCAGCAGCCCCTGCGCCCCCAGGCAAACCTCTTCCACATGTCTCCCGCTTGGCAGAGCCAGAAAAATCAATCGGCATGCCGCCCCGATCCGCGCAAGGCTCGCGGCACGTTCCACACCGACCTCCGCCAGTCGCTCCAGCGGTGCGTCCGCAATGTCGTAGCCGATCACCGTCCGGCCGCTCTTCACGGCAAGGTTCCGGCACATCGGCTCGCCCATCACGCCGAGCCCCACGAACCCGATGGCGCCAGCATTGCGCCATGTGCTCCGGCTCCCATTGTCACCTGATGCTGCCTCTGCCATGTCCGTCTCCACCGCGTTCCTCGGTATCCGCCAGAGTAGCCTGCGGACAAACGATGCGCCAAATGTCACGCGAGGCACGGCGCGGGTAGCGACAAGCGCCCGATCGTGCAACATGAACCTGCCAACCGCATTGCGGCGCTCGCCCGTTGAAGGTTCCACCGAGGTCTGGATGTTTCTGCCGAATACACTTCCCCTGTATCGAAGCCCGCTCGAAGCTGCCGATGCGGCAGCCCTTGGCGCAGCCGGTGCCGAAGCCGCGGAGGAATTCCTGCGCCTTCGCGACAACCACCGCGCAACGCCCATGCATGCCCTTCCCGCGCTCGCAGCCAATCTCGGCATCGGCAGCATTCACATCAAGGACGAGGGCCAGCGTCTCGGCCTCGGCAGCTTCAAGGCCCTGGGCGGCGCCTACGCCGTGGTGCGCCTTGTGATCGAGGAGGCGGAGCGGCGGTCCGCACGCAAGGTCGCCATCACGGAGTATGTGTCGGACGAGATCCGGCAGATCGCCGCCACCATGACCTTCTCCTGTGCCACCGATGGCAATCACGGCCGCTCCGTGGCCCTCGGCGCACAGCTCGTCGACGCAAAGGCCGTCGTTTTCGTGCATGCCGGCGTCAGCGATGCGCGCATCGCGGCCATCGCCCGCTTTGGCGCCGAGATCGTGCGCGTCGAAGGCACCTACGACGAGACGGTGCGTGAGGCGGCGCGCGTTGCCGGCGCGCGTGGCTGGGTCATCGTCTCCGACACGTCATGGCCGGGCTACGAGCGCATTCCGCTGCTCGTGATGCAGGGCTACACGGTCATCGCGCGCGAGGCTCTGCGCGCGCTGTCGGAGCCGCCGACTCACGTTTTCGTCCAGTCCGGCGTGGGCGGCATCGCGGCGGCCATAGCCGCGCACATGGCCCTCGAACTGGGCGATCGACGCCCGCGCTTCGTGGTCGTGGACCCGGACAGGGCCGCCTGCATCTACGAGAGCGCGCGGGCAGGGCGCCTCGTGCAAGTGCCCACAGGTGAGCCGACCGTGATGGCGATGCTCGACTGCTACGAGGCCTCGCTCATCGCCTGGCGCATTCTCTCGCGCTGTGCCGACGCCTTCATGACCATCGAAGATGATGAGGCCGTCGCTGTCATGAACCGCTTGGCCCGCCCCCTGGGCAGCGATCCCGCCGTCGTCGCGGGCGAAAGCGGCGGCGTGGGTCTGGCAGCTCTCATACAGGCGGCGGCGGACCCGCGTGCCCGCGATGCATTGGGATTGAACCAAGCCTCCCGCGTCCTCGTCATCAATACCGAAGGCGCGACGGACGCAGATCGCTATCGCCAGCTCACCGGCCTTGCTCCGGACGCCGTGAAATCATAGCCGACAAGGGGCAACCGGCGCTTTCCGCCGCAGCCCTCACTGCGGTCGCGATCCGTAGCGCCCTTGGGCCCGCGCAATCCTGACGGTCCCTGCCGCTACGGAGCAGCCAGGCTCCTGTAGATCTTCCCCATCTGGCAGCCCATGTACACCCGCGCTGAAAGCATATCGAGCTTCGAGAGGCGGTTGGCTTCTCGCACCCGCAAGTCCCGCGGCCGCAGGCCCGGCAGCCCCGTCCCGTAGTCTTCGTGCGGAAAGCGTTTGGCGAGAAATGACCGCGCGCCATTGAAATCGCCCAGCAGCATTTCCCAGAAGCGCTCAGTGTATTCGCAGTCGGCCGGCACCCCGTAGTGGCGCTTGATGAAGGTCATCGATTGCTTCGAAAGCGTCCAGCCGAGCGGCAGGCGATGATACATGCTCGCCTGATAGAGGGCGGGATGCACATCGAATTCGCCGTGTTCCCGCAGGAAGCCCTCCCATTCGTCCACGCCCCGCTGCGTACGTGCCGCAAGCAACGCATTGATCGGCGCGAGGAACGCATTCTCCCGCTCGGACGCGGATTGCAGCTTCTCCTGGTTGGGCGCCGCAGTGAAAGAGATCACGCGCACGTCGATATTGAGATCCTTACCCGCGCGCTCGATTTCGGCCTTCACCCGCCTCAGCACATGCAGGCCCGAATTCTCGTAGTAGGCCCCGTCGACGTACGTGGCGGTGGTATCGAGCGTGTCGTAGTTGGTAACCGGGTCGAACCCCTGCGCCGGTATCGAGCCCTTGCGCGGCAATGTGCCCGGCGAACTGAAGAATGGAAACCTGAAGCTCAGACCCGCCGCCGTGATCAGCCGCATGTCGACATTCTTCCGCGTCGGAAGATTGCGCGGATAGTGCAACGGCGATAGCGCTTCCGCGCGCCCGGTTTGCGTGTTGGTCACGTTGAGAAACAGGGCTGGCGCATCCCCGTCGGGGCGCCAATAGCCAAACAGAGATTGGCCAAGCTCTGTCGTACCCCGGCCTCCGGCGAGCTTCGTCCAGTTGGCATCGAACCATTCTTCGAACAAGGTATCCGATGCCATGCCCGGCACTTTGAACCAGAATAGCCTGCGCAACATGTCGGGGTAGAGGCGCGCCCATGCGAGGAAGGTGAAGCTGTCGAGCGAGAACAGCTGCTCGATCCGCGCAGCATGTCCAGCTCCCTCTGCAATGCCAGGATCGATGTCGCACTTGAGATCCGCTTCGACGTTCTCCCCTGCCTGGGCCGCGATCAGCGCGGCACCGAGTGAGCCACCCGAGACTGCCGACATCGCGAAGGTGTGGTGCCGCAGCTTGGGGCAGCTTTCGAACATGCGGGCGAGGAAATAGGAGGATTGAAAGCCTGCATAGGCGCCGCCGCCGGCCAGTGCCACGAGATAAACGGGGTAAGGCCGGGGCGGGGTCGCGCTCTGAAAGGCGGTGTAGTCCTTTCGATTGGTCAGCCAGTTGCGAAATGCGACGGAGATCGGAGGCAATTGCACATCCGTCTCGGCCTTATCGAGCAATCGGGGCTTGGAATCCGTGTTCAGCCCCAGAACCGAAAAGACGGTGATCGCCAGAAGCAGAAGGCTGAAAACGGGAATTCGCGTCTTGTCGAAGACGATCGTCGACAACGCCAGGATCGAGAACAGCGCAAGCAGGAACAGCCCCACGATCGGGAATACACCCAATCGGTTCGCTGCCCCGCCAATCAGGGGCATAAGTGCATCGTTCGTTGCAAACAGTGGCAGAAGGCACATGACGAAATAGGCAACCAGCACAAGAACGATCGTAGTGAAATACAAGGCGCGAAGCCGAAGTGCCTTCCATCCACGCGCCAGGCCGCCGAGCACGAACCGCGGCACCAGAGCGAACAGGATCGCGCTCCCAACAACGCCTGCCAGAACATTGGCAATGGACGTATTCCACACCGAGATTTGGTTCGCGACCAGCGTCGTTGGGCCGGAGTTCACGTCGGCCCAAAGGTACAAGGCTGGCAGCAACGGCAGGAACATTACCGCCCCGGCAGCAAGCCGGTGCCCGACATCGTGGCGCGGCTCGGGCGAAGTCCTGTCCAAGAGAACGAATAGGATGAAGAACAGCGGCACCGCGGCAGTGATGCAAAGTGTGATTACCGCGAGATTGCCGCGGTCCAGGAAATAGCGCTCCGAGCGCATGTATTCATGGGCGATGTCGACCACTTGGTCGTTGGCAAACCCCAGGACCAGCAGCGGGATCACGACGATGACCGCGCGCAACCGGTACAGCATGTCGAAAAAGCTCTGGCAGGGGGAAAGCAAGGCTCGCAAAATGGCTGCGTTGTCCATCGATGCCCCCTAAGCGTTCGAAATTTTTTTCCAAACCGCTCCGCCAAGCCTTCCGGACGAGTGCGGGAAGGGCGCATGTCCCCCACCCGTGCCCAAGGCGGAGATCCATGCCATCCTTTGCGCGTGCTCTTCCCTAACGGACTGACGTGGAAGCCTGCATGCGCGGGCTTGACACCAAATGGATAGCACATCCCGTCCCACGAACGTCATCTCCGCGCAGTCGGAGATCCACGCCAGCCTGCGAGAAGTGGCACCCTCTCCTCTCTGCCTTCCCGGGCGAGCGCAGCGAGACCCGGGACCTTTCCCATTGCAGGCAGCATCGGGGATCGACGTTGCGTCCGACTATGTCGTGAGCCTACTGCAGCTCCCTTAATAGCTCGCGCGACCGCCACTTACGTCGTAGCACGTACCAGTGACGAAGCTGGCCTCGTCGCCGAGGAGGAAAGCCACGATGTTGGCGACTTCGCCGGCAGTGGCCGCGCGGCCCATGGGAATTCGGCTCACGCTGTCCTTGGTGAACCAGTCCGGCATCTCCCCTTGCATGCCCGTTGATTGGACGAGAGATGGCGAGATGCAGTTCACGCGCACCCCGTGCGGCGCCAGTTCCTTCGCCCAGGATTTCGTGAAGCCGATGACGGCGGCCTTGCTGGAGGCATAGATCGAAAGGTCTTTCGGCCCATCCTTGCCCGCCACCGAAGCAATCGTCACCACGGCCCCGCTCTTTTGCTTCATCATGTGGGGAACGACGGCGCGCGTCGCGGCAAACACGGCCTTGACGTTGAGCCCATACACCCGGTCCACCTCTTCGTCCGTCGTCTCCCACATCGGCTTGATGGGGCCGAGGATACCGGCGTTGTTGACGAGACCGTCTATCCGCTGGAAGCGAGCGAGCGCTTCACGGACCATGTTCGCAAGCGCATTGGCATTGGTAACGTCCGTTGCCACCGCCAGTGCGCTGCCCCCCGCGTCCTTGATGAAGTCCGCAACTTGCTTCGCCGCACCGGCATCGCGATCGGCGATAACGACGTTCGCACCCCGGCGCGCAAGCCCCTCGGAAATCGCGCGCCCGACGGATGCTGCACCACCCGTTACGATGTAGGTCTTCCCGGAATGCATTGGCATGCTCGTGACATTGCTCATCGAACGGCTCCTATTGTTGTTGTTCAGGCCATGAGAATGATCTTGGCTGCTGCGACGTCCGCCGCATCTTCGGCCTGTGCGAGGCCGGGTAGACCAGTGCTCTTACAGGTTTCTCCTATTTCGCCGTGTATCCGCCGTCTACGCCGATGATCTGGCCGGTGATGTAGGCGCTCGCCGCTGAGGCAAGGAAGACCGTCACGCCGTCGAGATCTTCCAGCGCCCCGTTGCGGCCGATAGCCGTCATCCGTGCATGATGCTGCGCGACCTCCGGATCGGAGAACACGGGCGCGGTAAGCTCCGTCGGGAAGAACCCGGGCTGTATGGCGTTGGCCGTGATGCCATGCCGCGACCAGGCCTCTGCCATCGCCCGCGTCAGCTGCGTAACGCCGCCCTTGGAGGCGCCGTAGGCAATTCCGTTTGCAAAGGCGCGATAGCTTTGCAGCGACGCGATGTTGATGATCCGCCCAGCAGCCTTGCCGCACATGGCCGGCACGCAAGCCTGCGCCAGAAAGAAAGGCGCCGAGAGGTTCAGCGCCAGGGTGTCGTTCCATTGCTGGGGGGTGTAGGCGTCGGCTGGCAGCCGCAGGTTCACGCCCGCCGCATTGATGAGGATATCGGGTGCGCCGAAAGGCTTGCTTGCCTCCGCGTGCAATGCTGGCAGGCTGTCGAGGTCGAGCAGGTTCCACGGCAGGCTCGCGGCCTCGCCACCGTCCGCACGGATCTGCTGACTCGCCTCCTCCAGCAGCGCCGCCCGTCGTGCCACGAGTATTGTCCGCGCACCGGCGCGGGCAAGGCTCTCAGCCATCCGCCGGCCGATCCCGTTCGATGCGCCCGTGACCAGCGCGATCTTGCCCTCGAGGCTGAAGAGCGTGTCGAGGAAGCTTACGCGGGAACTGCTCATGACGTCACGGGCTTGCCCTTGTCGAAGGCCTCGCTGGGGAAATACTTGCCAAGCCTCTGGTCCGCTGTGCGCGCATGCGCTTCCATGCCTTCGAGCCGCGAGATGCGCGCTGTCGCCTGTGCCACCTGCCGGTTGCCGTCACGCGTCATGCGCTGCCACGTCAATGGCTTCAGGAACTTGTGCACGGAAAGCCCGCCCGAATAGCGGGCCGCCCCCTTGGTCGGCAGGATATGGTTGGGCCCTGACACCTTGTCACCGTACGCCACGGTCGTTTCTTCGCCGAGGAACAGAGAGCCGTAGTTGCTCAAGTGCGCGAGCCACCAATCGAGATCGCGCGCCTGCACTTCGAGATGCTCGGGCGCATAGCCATCCGACATGCTCACCGCTTCCTCTCGCGTCTCGCACAGCACCACCTCGCCGTAATCGCGCCATGCCGCGCCTGCCGCCTCGCGTGCCGTTTGCGGCAACTGCGCGACGAGGCGCGGTACGTGATCCATGACGCGTGCTGCGAGCTCCTTGGATGTCGTCACGAGCCAGGCTGGGCTCTCGTGTCCGTGCTCCGCCTGGCCCACCAGGTCGGAAGCGACCACGTCCGGGTCGGCACTGTCGTCGGCAATGATGCAGATTTCCGACGGCCCGGCGAAGACGTCGATCCCGACCCGTCCGAACAGCATGCGCTTGGCTTCCGCCACATACTTGTTGCCCGGCCCCACGATGATGTCGGCTGGCTTGCCCGTGAAGAGCCCCAGGGCGAGGGCGGCTATGGCCTGCACGCCGCCAAGCGTCATCACCACGTCGGCGCCCGCGGTCTGCATGGCGTAGAGAACCTCGGGGTGAATGCCCTCGCCCTTGTAGGGTGTCGAGCATGCGATCACCGTCTTCACGCCCGCTGCCTTGGCGGTGGCAATCGACATGTAGGCGGAGGCGATGTGCGCATAGCGCCCTGTCGGCACATAGCAGCCGGCAACGTTGCACGGCACGAGCTTCTGCCCCGCCACCACGCCCGGCGACACTTCGACCGAGAAATCGCGCATGCTTTCCCGTTGCGCCAGCGCGAACGCGCGCACTTGCCCCGTCGCCCAGCGAATGTCCTGCTTCGTCTGCTCCGGGAGGTCACGCGTGCGCTTTGCAATCTCCTCGGGCGTGACGATGATGTCGCCCGACCAGCCGTCGAGCTTCTGGGCGTACGCGCGCACGGCTGCTTCGCCACCTGCCTCGATCGCAGCCAGCATGTCGGTGACGACGCGCCTCGCCTCGCCGGTTTCACTCTCGGAAGTCTTCGATGCCTTTTTCAGATAAGTGACGGCCATGGCGTCCCGCTTTTGGAGTTGGTTCGGGCCCGCCAAGGCCCGATCTGTTGATCTTGAACTGTGCGGCTACTGGTTGGACTGGCCAGGTACCCAGGCGGCGGCAAGGCACACTATCGTTCCGAGCCCGGCGGTGAAGTGCCGTATCATCTTGCGGAACTCCTCTCTTTTCGCCGCCCGTGTGAGCAGTTCGCTGAGGCTCTTGCTGAGCCTTGGACATGCTCTACACAAAGTCAACGGCGACTGCGGGAAAGTTTGTCCCGATGCACCGTCAAGGAAAGTTCTCGGGACGCGGCGAGGATGCGCTCTTCGGCTGGTGCGAGCCCATCATACGCGCGCCAAACCCGGTTGCGTCTCGCGCAATCTTGCAAAAACAGGTAACACGCACAGGGCAACGAACGCGATCATCACACCGGGAAACTGGGGAAGCCCGCTTGTTACAGTGAGCAGTTGCGCGAGGTAGGGCGTCAGCCCGCCGAAGATTGCAGTCGCGAGGCTGGAACCGAGTGCAAGCCCGCTTACGCGTCCTTCTCCGGCAAACTGCTCGGCCGTCGCCACCGCGCCCACCGCGCTCACGCCACCGGCAATAAGCGCCAACACGATGGCTGCCGGCACGGCCTGGACGAGATCACCAGTTGCCAGCAGCCAGAACATCCCGAACGGAAGCGCAACGCTGAGTGCCGTGAGTGTCAAGAGAACCGGCTTTCTTCCCCACTGGTCCGAAAGCAACCCCGCGACAGGTGTGACTAGGATGATGGCGATGGCCGCCCCGGTCGAAAGCCATAGTGCGGCGGCTTCGCTCATTCCGCCAACGGACGTGAGGAACGCCGACACGTACGTCGCGCCGACGTAATATGTGATCGAACCGAGCGCCGAAATTGCAAAGCCGTTGGCTATCCCGCGTCGATACGTCGAGATGGCATAGGCTAGGGGCCTCTCTGGAAGCGCACCCGTGTCGCGTTGCCTTTCGAAATCCGGTGACTCTGCCATCGCTGAACGCGCAAACCAGACGGCGCCTGCAAGCAAAGCGCCCACGAGGAATGGAATGCGCCACCCCCATGCCTCGAGTTGCGCCTCGGGTAAGACGCTCACTGTGAGCGCGCAGATCGCAACGGCAAGCAGCGCGCCCACTTCACTGGCTGCAGCGGCGAGCGAAGCGACGAGCCCCCGTCGCTCTGCCGGCGCACTCTCCAGCAGATAGGCGACCACGCCGGTATATTCCCCGCCGACAGCAAAGCCCATGATGCATCGAAGCGTGACGAGAAGATAAGCCGCGATCGGTCCGACGCTCGACGGCGTCGGGAGAAGGGCGGTGACAAGCATCGCCGCCGACATGATCGCCATGGAGAGAAGCAGCATCGGACGGCGACCGTGCCGATCCCCAATGTGGGCGAAGCCAAGCGCACCGAGGGGCCGCGCCAGGTAGGCAACGGCAAATCCGCCGAGCGTTGCGAGCAGAGATGCTTCGCTACCGGGAAAGAAAACACGAGCGAGAACAGTCGAGAAATAAATGTACAGTGTGAAGTCGTACCACTCGACCACGGTGGAGAGTGCCGCAATGACGAGCGACGACCTTCCAACATGCTTGGCCACCATCTGCAAACCCCGGACGCCCGACGCACCTCCGTCAACGGTATCCCACTGGGGAAGGTTCCGCCCAAGTTCGCTGCACGATTGCGAGGTTTGCGAATGCAGGCGGTTCGGTGCGGCCGGGTACAAGGCAGCACCGTGTCGCCCGGGTTCTCAGTCGGTCGAACTCTTGGCCAGTTCGGATGCGAAAAGCTCCATCAGGTCGCCCGGCGCCTTCACGACGTGCTGCGGTCCAGGGAACCGTGCGGACTTCACGTCGGCGATGAATTCCTGAAACGCCGCGACCCGTTCGCGCTGCATCTCCTGCTTCATCTTATGGATGTTGCGATATTGCTTGGAATGACGTGGATACGGAGGAGGATTGTTCCCCAGGATGTCCTCGGCAAACAAGAATTGAATGTCTCCTCCCGCGCCGCCCCCGATTGAAGACGTGAGCAATGTCGTGCGTCTGCTAATCTCCCGCAGAAGTTCCTCCGGTATCACCTCGACTTCGACAGCATAGGCGCCAGCATTCTCCAGCGCCTTGATGTCCCGGTAGATCTTCATCGCTTCCTCAAGCGTCTTCCCCACGGCGCGCAGTCCGCCGGTCCAGGTGCTTCTGCGCGGAACCAGGCCCGCATGTCCCTGCACCGGAATGCCTGCCTCCGCTGCCGCCTCCACATAGCGTGGTGCCCACTGGCACATGATGGCATCGGCGCCGAGCGCCATGGCGTCGTATCCAAGGCGCACGGCTTCTTCTGGGCTCGCAGCAGCAATCAGCGGCACTGAAAACGCCATGAAGGTATTGGGAGCGGCCATTCGGATCTCCGCGCTGAGTTGTGGCGCCTTCGGGTCGAAGCGCACCTTCATCGTATCGATTCCCGCCTCTTCTGCGGCCGCTGCTTCCTCGGGCGAGAAACACAGCGTCTCGACGAGCACGCGCTTGCCCTTCTGGTCGCGCAGATCCTTTACCGTGTAGTTGCGCGTGCCGTAGTGACCGCCCAGGGTCATGACGCGCGTAAGGCCGCGCTTTTTCGCATCCCGGGAAGGGATGCCGCCGTCGCCCGTAGAGTGGCTCGCCATAGAAGTCTCCCGTTATCGAAAAGCCGCGGCGAGTTTAACGCAAAGACGTCCGCGAGAAAGAGGCGCGCATCGAAAGATGCTCCTCGGCTTCGCACTTGATGTGAGGGGGCGACCTTCATTACGCTTATGCCGATCAGCGCATCGGAGGCAAAGATGAGCATTTATGAAGGCAAGCGTACAATCGACGGACTTGTGGTCACCAGGGATGGCGCCCCTCTCAATGAGCATTATGAAGTCAAGCAATTCACAACCTGGGGCTTTGAATGGACCTACGAAGGTGATTCCCCCCAGCAGCTTGCGCTGGCACTGCTTGTCGAGCATCTGGGCGATAATGCTCGTGCCATCGCCTTGAGTGGGCCGTTCATGCGCCAGGTTGTCGCCAATCTCGACAACGATTGGAAGCTAACGAGCGCGGAAATCGATGCGGCTGTTGGCAGCCTGAAGGCTACTGCCTAGCAGCAACACTGCTTCCATTCATGCGAAGCCGGCGGCAGCTTGCCTCTGACATGCGACTGATATATCAAGTGCGAAGGAAGTGTAACCTCGGCCACCGCCGTGATCGTCTTGATCCGCGGCCAGAGACCCAGGACCTTCCGAAGGAAACGTCGCAGCAACCGGGCCTCGCGCACCGGAGGAGGGATTATGGCTTTCTCGCGCCGCAAATTCTTGAAAACAGCCGTATCAGCGGGCGCCGTCGCTCTGCCTGCAGGCGTTTTTGCCCCTGCTCTGGCGCAGAACAAGCCGGTCCGCATCGGTATCCTTGCGCCACGCACCGGTATTGCCGCGGCCCCCGGCGTCAGTGGTATCCGCGCCACCGAATGGGCAGCTGAAAAGATCAATGCAGGGGGTGGGATCGGGGGCCGCAAGGTCGAGCTCGTGATCGACGAGGAGACGAGCCCAAAGGACACCATCGAGCGCTTCCAGAAGCTGGTGCAGCAGGAAAAAGTGGACTCGGTCATGGGTATCGTGTCCACCGGCGTGGGCCTTGCGCTCGGGCCGGTCGTCGAAGAGTCGCGGGCCCTGACCATCTATTGGGATGGCACCACTCAGGACGGTGTCGACGAAAAGCTGCCAACAACGCGCTTCCTCTTCCGCAGCACCGACAACGAGTGCGAAGCCGTGATGTCCTCACTGCTGGCGATCAAGCATTGGAAGGGCCAGTTCAAGCGCATTGCGGGAATAAATCCGGATTATTCCTACGGCCGCAACAACATGGCAGCGTTTATAGCGCTGCTGAAGCGCTTCAACATCGAGCATGAGGTCGTGGCAGAGCAATGGCCCAAGGTGGGGACCATGGAGCTTACCAGCCACGTAGCAGCGCTCAAGGCCGCCAAGCCCGACCTCATTTTCTCGTCGCTGTTGTTTGCCGACCTGCCGGTCTTTATGAAACAGGCATTCGCAGCCGATCTCACCAAGGGGACGAAGCTTGTCTTTCCGGCGGCGGGCTGGCAGCACACGCTGATGAAGAAGGACTTCACGCCGGAAGGAATGATCTTCGGACACAATACGCTCTATTTCGACAATCCCGGCGCGAGCGCGGCGCAGAAGGAGTTCGTCGCCTGGTATGAGGACAAATTCAAGGATTACCCGAATTGGGAGGCTGATCGCGCATACTTCTCGATCATGTCCTACAAGGGCGCCGTCGAGGCCGCGATGAAGGCCAAGAGCGGGGCATGGCCCGCCCCGACCGATGTCGCAGGTGCCATGGTCGGGTTGCAAGTCGAAAGCCTTGGCGGCAAGGGCAGCTGGCGCAAAGACCACATCGCCGACCAGACATTCGTACAGGGGTTCTCCACGCACAAGAACAAGTACGATTTCGTCACGCTCGATCCCGCGCGTATCGAAACAATGTATTCAGCCGACCTTCAGAAACCGGCTGGCGCGAATTTCTGGGAGTGGCTCAAGACCGCGCAGTTCAAGATCTGAAGTTCGCGCGGGATGTCAGCATTCGCCAACATCGCAATCGGCGGCGTCTTTCACGCTGCCGTGCTTTTCCTTGTTGCCGCCGGTCTCCAGCTCGTCTTTGGCGTCCAAAAGATCGTAAATCTCGCTTGCGGTTCGTTTTACGCGCTAGGAGCCTACTTCGGCATAACGGCAGTCATGTACGCCCAGCAGATGGGCATGCCGCCCATCCTGCTTCTGCCCGTTCTGATAATTGCGGGAGTTCTGATGGCGGCGGTCGGGCCGCTGATCGAGCGCTTGCTGCGGCCCATTTACGATCGGGACGAGAGTTTTCAATTGCTGCTTACATTTGCGCTCGTGCTGATGTTCCAGGACGTCTTCCGCTTCGTGTGGGGCGCTAATCCACGTTCGTTGGATAACGTTTACCTTGTCTACGGGAAGCTCACCGTCGGTGAGTTCAGCGTCCCCGGCTATAACTTGCTGGTCATCGCTGCGGCGATTGCCACGGCGGGGGGCATCGGCGCCTTGCTGCGCCGGACGAACTTCGGCCGTCTGCTGCGCGCAACCGCAGAGAACAGGGCGATGGCCGAGGCCATGGGCGTGAATGTACGAAGCGTCTACGCAACCGTTTTCACCATCGGCACGATGCTCGGTACTCTGGGCGGCGCCCTGGTCGTGCCCACTGCGGCAGCCTCACTCGAGATGGGTGTCGAAGTCGTCATAGAAGCCTTTGCCGTGGTCGTCATCGGCGGTCTGGGCTCGATGCCCGGAGCGCTTGTGGGATCGCTGCTGGTAGGCCTCATTCGTGCCGGTTCCCTTGTCGTCTATCCGGAGTTCGAGATCCTGGCCATCTACCTGATCGTCATTGCCGTTCTGCTGCTTCGTCCGGCCGGACTGTTTGGGAAGCCAGCCACATGAATGGCACGAAGTTCTTCGTTTCGCCGCGGGGAATCGCGCTTTTGCTCGCGGTTATGGCTCTCGCCCTGGTTCCGGTCTTTGCGCCACCGTTCTACGCCAACCTGCTCATTCCCTTCTTCGGCTATGCCATCGCGCTCCTGGGGTTTAACCTCCTGTTCGGCTACACGGGATTGCTCTCCTTCGGTCATGCGATGTTTCTGGGGCTGGGGGCCTATGGTGCCGCGGTCGTCGCTGGGGTGCTGCGCGTCGAGCATTTCGAGATCGTTCTGGTCGCGGTCGCAGTGGCGGCTTTCCTGATAGCGATCCCGATCGGCTTTCTCTGCGTGCGCTATTCCGGCATCTTCTTCGGCATGCTCACGCTCGCCTTCGGAATGCTGGCACATTCCTTCCTGTTCAAGTTCTACAGTCTGACAGGCGGCGATAGCGGCATGCGCGTGCCGCGCATGCGGATCCTGGGGCTGGCGTTCGACGACCTCAACAAGGCCGAGTTCCTTGCAGGCCCGTTCTACTACTACTGCCTAGCGCTCCTGCTCGTGCTGGGCTTCCTCATGTGGCGGATCGTCGGCTCGCCCTTTGGTCTGCATTTGCGGGCGCAACGAGACAACATGCAGAAAGCCCAGTATCTCGGCGTACAGGCCGTGCGTTTCCGCCTGGTGGCCTTTGCCATCTCGGCGGCATTCGGCGCCACTGGCGGGGCAATCCTGGGTCTTCGCGTGGGCCTTGCAGACCCCGAACTCGTCTATTGGACACACTCCGGTCACCTCGTGTTCATGACCGTGCTCGGTGGCTTCACGAATTTCCTCGGCCCGATCGTCGGCGCGCTCGCCATGACGCTGCTGCAGGATCAGTTGCAATCCATCACTCAGTACTGGCGGTTTGTTCTCGGCGCCGTGCTTGCTGCCATGGTGATCTTCTTTCCGCGTGGATTGATGGGAATTGCTGAGGACGTGGCGCACCGGCTTGCCCGCAAGGAGGCTTCGCCGTGACACTGATCGAGGCCCGCGACGTCACCAAGCTGTTTGGCGCCTTTCGCGCCATCGATGGCATCTCACTGGCAGTCTCCGAGGGCGAATTCGTCTCGATCGTCGGCCCCAACGGGGCTGGCAAGACCACCTTGGTCAATCTGTTGACGGGTCTGCTGCGCCCCACGAGCGGAACCGTGATGTTCAAGGGCAAGAACATCGGCGGCATCGGCCCTGTCGCTCTTGCTGAACGGGGCATGGCCCGGGCTTTCCAGCTTGTCCAGATTTTCCCCCAGATGACGGTATCCGAGACGATCGCCACGGCCGTCGTCTCGCGCCGCAAGTCGTCCTGGCGCATGTTTTCCTCCGTCGCGGCTGATCCCGCTTTGCAGCGTCGCATTGCTCAGATTGCCGTGGCGTTTGGTCTGGAGCACCGCCTGCAGACGCCTGCTCGCCTTCTTGCACAGGGCGAGAAGAAGCTTCTCGACGTTGCCTCCGCCTTTGCGCTCGAGCCGGAGGTGATCCTGCTCGACGAGCCGACGTCCGGCGTCTCGACGGCCGAAAAGCATGGGTTGATGAAGACGCTTGTCTCTGCCGCGAAGTCGGCAGGCATAAAGGCCATCATTCTGATCGAGCACGATATGGATCTCGTGGCCTCCTACTCGGACCGTATCGTGGCGCTGTCCGAAGGTCGTGTGCTTGCAGATCTTCCCCCGAAGCCGTTCTTTGCTGACGCAATGCTGATCGAGACCGTCATCGGCAAGCGGAGGCAGCACTGATGCTGATCCTCGAGCGCATCGTGGTCACGATCGACCGCAGCCCCATCTTGCGGGAAGTCTCACTCGAGGTAGGGGCAGGCCAGATCGTCTATCTCGTGGGACGCAATGGCGCGGGCAAATCCACGACCTTCCGCACCGTTATGGGTCAGCGCACGCCCTCGTCAGGTCGCATTGCCTTCATGGGGCAGGACATCGTCGGCCGCAGACCCTACGAGATCGCCCGTCTGGGTGTTGGCTTCTCTCCCGAGGAAAGCGAAGTCTTCGGCGACCTGACAGTCGCTGAAAACATACGCATGCCAACCTGGACGCGCGTGACGGCCACGAGTGCCTCCGAGCGCGAGGCGCGCGCCTACAAGGTGTTTCCGAAGCTGGAGCGCTATCGCGAGCGCGGCGGGCAGCAGTTGTCCGGTGGTGAGCGGAAAATGGTGTCGATCGCCCGGGCACTCGCGCTCGACCCCAAGCTTCTGTTGCTCGACGAACCAACCGAAGGCCTTTCACCCGCCATTGTCCCCTCCATAACAGAGGGCATCGCGTCCATCCGGCAGCTCGGCCACTCGATTTTGATTGCCGAATCGAACGTCCACCACGTCCCGGATTTCGCTGACCGCCTCTACGTGATCGAGCGCGGCGAGATCATTTACGGTGGCGATCTTGCCGGACTGCGCCGCGATCCAGCCGTGGCTCGCGTTGTTGACGGGGCGCTGTGAAGCTGCCGAGGTTGACGAGGGGCGCAGTGCGGATGTATCTGTGATATATCAGAGGCCGGGAGAGCCCCGGCTGGACATGAGCCGAAACAGGAGTGCGAGATGATCTCGGAGCGCCAGAAAGCCTACCGGCAGGAATACCGGTCGCGGATCATGGGCTTCTACGACGGCTATCTGCACATCGTGATCATTTACGCCATGGGTGCAGCGGCGTTCTACATCTACATGCAGCACCTGAACAACGTAACGGGTTGGGAGTGGCTGGCAGTGCCGGTCACATTCCTGTTCACGAACCTTTTTGAGTGGGCAGTACACAAATACATCATGCACCGGCCCATCAACGTCAAAGGCCTCCGGGCCGTCTACGAGCGGCATACCCTCAATCATCATCAGTTTTTCACCGACGAGGAGATGCGCTTCCGTGACCACAAGGATTGGCGCGTGACCGTATTCCCGCCCTATGCGCTCGTGGTCTTCATCCTGATGTCGATCCCGGGTGGCGTCATTCTCGGCAACGTTTTCACGCCCAATGTCGGCTGGCTCTTCATGTGCACGACCACCGGCATGTACCTGCTCTACGAGTTCATGCACTTCTGCTGCCACGTGGACGAGAACTGGTTCGTTCGCAACATGCCCTTCGTAAACACACTCCGGCGCCATCACACCGCTCATCACAACGCGCGCCTGATGATGGAGACGAACATGAACCTCACGTTCCCCATCGCCGATTGGTTTTTCGGCACGTCCGACTTGAACCGTGGCCTCCTCGGGCATCTGTTCAACGGCTATGACACGCGCCACCTCAAGTCGAACCTTCGCGGCATGCCGAAGCGGCCAGACGTTGCCGCCGCCGAGCCACTCGGCAACTACTAGTCCTTTCAAGCACGAAGGCCGCCATGCCCAACGACGTCAAAGCCATCCTTTCGGTGATCACGCTCATCGTTGCGGTCGGTTACGCCTACTGGGAGAGGGCCAATGGAATGGGCCACCTCTTCTGGGTGATCATCGGCTTTGCGGTTTTCGCCGTCGTCGCGATGTGGGTGTTCCCCGAGGCGACGGCAGGCAAGCCACGCGTGCCGAAGCAGAAGTCCTGATGTCGCTTCCACCGCTCGTCGACCTCGGCGTATTCATGGGGCTGGTGCTGGCCTTTGCTCTCTTCGGCCTTACCGCCAGCGGCCATTTCCCCGCCGAGCACCGGGCCACTTCTCTACGAGCCGGAGCAGGTGTGATCATTCTCTGGGCTACGATAGCGGCCGCCTTGGTAATACTTGGAGCCGCGCTGTTGATGGCTATCGATCGACTCCCTCTGTATGCGTCCGTCATTGGCGGAGGCGCGATGCTCCTGATCGCCCCGCTCATTCTGCAAGGCTTCCCCGACTCGTTCGTCGATGGTCCGGCGGGGCTTCTCACCTTCTCTGCGATGGGCTTACTTCTCGTAGCCGCAGCCCGCTTCACAGCCGCTTGATGGACGGCGGTTCGCCTTGTTACAGGTGATCGGGCAAAGGATGCCCGTCCATTTGAGCTCAGGGGCCGCGTTTCGCGGCAAGTGATGTCCAAACCCCGCAAGACATTGTCTAGTTCGCTCACCGAGCAGGCCTATCTCCAGCTCGAGGAGATGATCGTCACGTTGGTGTTCGAACCGGGAACCGCGCTTTCCGAAAGCGCGCTTTCTTCAGAGCTCGGCATTGGCCGCACACCCGTGCGCGAGGCATTGCAACGGCTTGCACGCGAGGGGCTCGTTCTGGTCCTGCCGCGGAAGGCCATCCTCGTGACGGAGTCGGATCCGCGCCGTCAGCTCTTGGTGCTCGAAGTAAGGCGGGAGATTGAGCGGCTTCTCGCCCGCACCAGCGCGGAGCGTGCGACGGCGGAGGAACGCGAACGCTTTTCCGCGATTGCGCGCGGAATGGAGGCCGCCTTTCAGAAGAAGGATGATCGCGCGTTCATGCGGCTCGACCGTGAATTCAATGCCTTGCTAGCCGAGGCCTCACACAACGAGTACGCGGTTCGCGTGATGCGGTCACTCAATGGGTTGTCGCGCCGCTTCTGGTACCAACACTACAAGCAGGCGGCTGATCTGCCGAAGATGGCGAAGCTGCATGCCGACGAGGCGAGCGCGATCGCTTCCGGAAACGCAGTACGGGCACAAACTGCGTCCGACAAGCTCATTGACTACGTCGAGGAGTTTACAAGAGCGACCGTGCAAGGCACCGCCCGCGCCCGAAAGTACTGATCGAGGCGTCCGTCGCCCAGAAAGCGTATGCTGTCTAACTTTGCGGTTACGTCCTGATCGTCAGCGCCCCGCAATTGAATCTGGCACCGCATGAGGCAGCACGTTTAAGCGAGACGGGGGCCCCACTCACAGCTTGTGCAGTGCGAACCTCGTAATCGAGGTCCGCTCCGACAGCCCCTTGAAGAGCGTCACCAGTGGCGACTGGCTCGCGACATAGTCGGTCTTTATGGGGCCGGCCGCCTTCAGCGCTTTGTAGTTGTTCTCGTCATAGAAAGCCGCAAGCAGAAGATCATCATCGGATGCGAACGGTCCTCGGCTCTTGCGAATTCGGTCTAGGGCAGGCGACAGCAGTGCGCCAGGCCGCTCTGTGATGCGTTCCGCACCGCGTGTGATCTTGTCGTATAGGTTGGGATCGATTGGTCCCGCAATCTCCCCGTAGCCGCCGCGCACATAGAGGCGAACCTCGTCGGGAACGGTGTCGTAGCGCGCTTTTCCCTGATCGCGCCCCATCACATTGAGCACCGCCTGCGTGACGATGTATTGTGCGAAAGGACTGACGACGATGGGGTAACCCAGATCCTCGCGCACGTGCCACGCCTCTTCCAGGATCTCTTCGAGCCGTCCCTTCAATCCCATCGTCTCGAGTTGGTAGGCGAGGTTGGACACCATCCCGCCGGGGCATTGATGCTGGAAATGGAACTCATCGTACTCGTTGGGCGTGCCGACGGGCTTTCCCTCCTTCTCCGCAATCAGCTTCAGTTCGTCCGCCACTTCCTGGACAAGCGCAAGGTCAAGGGAAACGTCGTGGCCGCGACGGCGAAGGTTGCGCGTTACCCGCTCTGTGGGAGAGTGGGACACTCCGTTCGCCAGCGTAGACGTCGCCGTGTGCACCACGTCCACGCCATGTTCCACGGCCTGCAGCACCACGTAAGGTGCAAGGCCTGAATTGCAGTGCGTGTGGATCTGCAGCGGCTTCTTGCCGAGCGCCTTCTTCAGTGCCGGCACGAGCGTGGCGACACGCTCGGGCGTGAGAAGTCCCGATGCATCTTTCAGGAACACTGCATCCACGTTGTGCTTCAGGAGTGCCTTCACCTTGCCGACGTAGTACGCATCGGTGTGCACCGGGCTGTGCGTGAACACGATGCCGGGCACCACGTAGAGTCCATGTCGCTTGGCCGCCTTGATTGGAATCTCGAGGTTGCGCATGTCGTTCAGCGCGTCGTAGGGCGTGTGGTAACGCATGCCGTTTGCGGCAAAGCGCTTAGCGGCCAGTTCCACCACGTCGTCCGCGAAAAACTCGAAGGTGAAGAGGCTTTGGCCGCGCGTATGAATGATCAGCGGCGTAGTCTTCACCCAGGAAGACAGTAGGCGCATCCGCTCCCAGGGATCCTCCCGCAGATAGCGCACACATACGTCGAACACCGCTCCGCCGACGAGATCGATGGCCTCGAAGCCGGCGCGATCGAGCTTCGGCGCGATCTCGCGCATCATGCCCGTCGTCATGCGCGTTGCCCAAAGGCACTGGTGGGCATCTCGCAGCGTGACGTCTATGAGATTGATCTTGCGTCCCATATCGCTTCCTTGCGCTTCTTTTTCTCTCCGCCGCTGGTGCGGAACGGCCCTATGCCTGAACCGGCGTCTCGTCCTGGATCAGGTCCCGGATCTGCCGACGCAGCTTGATGACCTCTGGATCGTCCTCGTGCCGCGGTCTGGGAAGCTGCACCACAATATCGGCCTTGATGGTTCCAGGGCGTCGCGTCATCACGAGAATTCTGTCCGAAAGCGTAATCGCCTCCTCGATCGAGTGCGTGACGAGAACGCACGTCTTGCGCGCGTGATCCCAGATGCGCACCATTTCCCTCTGCATCGCGGTCCGGTTCTGGGCATCGAGCGCCGCGAACGGCTCGTCCATCAGCAGCACATGGGGGTCTACAGCCAGTGCACGCGCGATCGAGACGCGCTGACGCATCCCGCCCGAAAGCTGATGCGGGTAGCGGTTCTCAAAGCCCTTCAGACCGACGAGCGAGATGTGCTCCTCCACGATGCGCTTGCGGTCGGCTGCGGGGATTTTCCGCATCTCCAGCCCGAAGGCGATGTTCTGCGCCACGGTTTGCCAGGGGAACAAGGCGTAATCCTGGAAGATGACCGTACGCTCCCATCCGGGCTTGACGATCGGGAGGCCGTCGATCAGCAGTTCACCCTCGCTCGGCTTCTCGAAGCCGGCGAGCATGCTGAGCAGCGTGGTCTTGCCACAGCCAGAGTGGCCCAGCAGCGAGCAGAACTCTTTGTCGAGGACCGTGAAGTTCACGTCCTGCAGCGCCCTTACAGGGGGATCTCCGGTGCCGTGGCCCGGAAATATCTTGCCGATGTTCCTTGCCGTGATGACGGTCATTGAGCGCAGTTCCGCTGCCAGTTCGTTCGCATCAGGATGCCATTGCACGTGACCAGGGCATGGCCCAACGTCCGATGATGCGAACGCCGCGATCGATGATCATGCCTACGAGGCCAATGGTCATCATGCCAACGATGACGTAATCGGTCCGCAGCACGGTGCGAGCGTCGTTGATGAGGAAGCCGAGGCCGGAACTGGCGCCGACAAGCTCGGCCGCCACCAGAGCCATCCACCCAACCCCGAGACCGACGCGGATGCCGGTCAGGATTGATGGCATCGCCGCCCGTAGCGCCACCCGCCAAAGGATCTTGATTTCGCTCGCACCCAGGCACTGGGCAGCATGCAGGAGATTGAGCTCGATACCCTTCACCCCGGTAATCGTGTTGAGCAGGATAGGAAAGAACATGCCCAGGAAGATGATGAATTGGTTCTGGGTATCCCCGATGCCGAACCAGAGGATCGACAAGGGAATCCAGGCCAGAGGTGGGATCGGACGCAGCACTTCCACCAGTGTGTCGAGTTGCTCGCTCACGAGGCGGGACCAGCCCATCGCCAGCCCGATGGGGATAGCGGACAGGGCGTAGCAAAATGCGATCGCCTCGCGCTTGAGGCTGTCACGCAAATGATGAAGCAATTCGCCGGTTTGAAGCAGCTCCCAGGCGCCACTGGCCACCGCGGATGGCGGCGGAAGAAGCATCGCCGTGCTGGGGTCGAGCATGTACGTGCTCACCAACTGCCAGCACGACGCCAGGAATACGAGAAGCGAGAGCCCGCGCGCGCGGCGCCACAAGGCAGCAAGAACGCTTCCCGCAGGCCGCGTGGGCAATTCAGCTCGACTGTCTTGCATCCCGATGTATGTCTCTTCTTCCAGCCGAAGCAGGCCGACGATTGAAGCTGCGTTCTCTGGCGCGCCTCAGGGATTGTAGGTTTTACCCCCGACGCTCCAGGGCTTTTTCAGATCGCCAGGCTCGGGAAATGCCTGCGGGGTGGTGCCGTTCACCGGGTTCAAGTATTCCGGATAGGGAACCTTGTCCAAGGGGTGCGACCAGTTTGCGGGCAAGAACACCGGTCTTTGTGGAATAGCCCAGCCCAGCCGTTCGAAAGTATTCGCCAGGAAGCGCTGGTCGACGGCCGCCTCGAAGTCCTTGGCCTTGAGCGGCGTCTGGATGCGCTTCTGCTTGTAAAGCCAGTCGAAGATGGGCTCGTTCGCCTCGCCCCAGAAACGCGCGTGCGGATAGACATAGGAAGGCTTGTAGAGCAGGTTGTAAGCCTTGATCTGCTGCAGAAGCGTGACTTTCGGAAAATTCTTGAGATTGGGATCAGCAGCCATGAGATCTGCAGCCTTTTCCGGATAGGCGCGGATCCACAGCGACGCTTCGACGAACGCATCGGCAAAGGCCTGAACGACGTCGGGCACGTTGTCGATCAGCTCCTGCCGCACGTAGAAGTTTCCTTCGTACAGATTGTAGGCGAAGCTCGAATCGATGATGCGGCCGAGCTTACGGTCCTCCACGATCATGGTGGGGGTGGGATCCCAGCCGACCACGCCCGCAAGGCCCTTTGGCATGGCAAGTTGCTCGCCCGGTGGCATGTTTTTCAGGATCACGTCCTTGCCGATTTGCAGCCCGTGTACCTGCGCCGCCATTTGAAAATAGAACTCGGCGGACGAGCCCGTGACGATACCGATCACGGCGGGTTCGGCGCGGCCCTTCAAATCCTGGATCTTTTTCAGGGGGGAGTCGAGCGGCACCACCAGGGCATGCATCAAGTTCGGGCTGACGATGCCGATGGTCTTTACAGGCACCTTTTTGTCGACGAGCGACGTGAACGGGAAGTTGCCGCCGTTGCCGATTTGTGCGCGCGCCGAAACCACGACCTCGTTGATGGCGGGGCCAGAGGCAAACGTTTGCCATTTCGCCTCGACGCCGCGCCGCGTCATCAGACCGGCACGATCCATCACGATGTTGATTGTGTTCTGCCCCGACCACGGGGCCTGGAAGGCGACCGTCAAGGGCCACCATCCCTTTTCCTTCAACCACGCCACGGACTTTTCGGAAACTGGCTGGTCCGGAAGGCTCCACCCGTACTCCGCTGGTTGTTGTGAAGCGGCCGGCGCTGCCATGAAGGGCAGGGCGACCGCCGCCAGCGCAAGTGCAGCAAATCTTATGATGGAGGAAACAGGTATGGTCATGAGGCGCACTCCCTAATCGACGGCGTTGACCCGCAATCGCGCTGTTCTATTTTTGATGTGCATTTCAGGAGGCGTGAGCTTCGCTGTCAAGGTGAAGGTCGGGCGTAAAGAGGAACAACATCTATGTCGGACCCACTTTTTTCGATAAATGGGCAGAGCATTGTGCTTGCCGGCGCCGCCAGCGGCCTGGGGCATGCGATGGCCACAGCACTTGCTCAGCGCGGAGCGCGTCTTCTGCTCATGGACGTTGCTCGCGAGCCGTTGCAGGAAATCGCCCGCATGTGCGGGCCTCACGCCATCGCCTGTGCGGCAGACGTGACGGCGGAGGATGAAGTCGAAGCGGCCATCAGGCAGTGCGTCGATCGCTTCGGGCGCGTCGATGCACTCGTCAATAGCGCCGGCCTACTCCGCATCGCGCCGGCCTTCGATCTGGGTCTCGAGCAATTCAAGGCTTCGCTCGACGTAAACGTAACGGGTGCCTTCATCCTTTCCCGGACTGCCGCGAGGTTCATGCAAGAGGGCGGCGGTCGCATCGTGCATTTCGCGTCCGTTTCGAGCTCCGTTGCCAATAAGAACTACGCTGCCTATGCCACGTCGAAGGCCGCCCTTTCACAACTCGTGCGCGTATTGGCCCGCGAGTGGGCCGACACCGGTACCACCGTCAACGCAATTGGGCCCGCAATGACGCAAACGGGCATGACGGGTGGCTATCTTTCAGATGCAAGCTTCCGCTCTCAGGCGCTGCAAGCGATCCCGATGGGGCGTTTCGGCAGCCCCGAGGATCTCTTGGGGCCGTTGATCATGCTTCTGTCGCCTGCAGGTCGGTTCATCACCGGGCAGACCATCTATGTCGACGGAGGACGAACACTGACGTGAACGATCGCCTCCGGGCGATGTCCAGGCAGAAACCTCAGTTCTTCGGCAGGCCACCGTAGGGTGCCCACCCGGAGGCCGCGAGGTAGCCGCCGTCGCACACGACCGTCGTCCCCGTTATCGCCGAAGCCGCCGGCGACAACAGGAAATGGATCACTTCCCCGATTTCTTCCGGTTGCAGCAGTCGCCCCATGGCATTGGCGGCCGCAATGCGATCGAACATCTCGCGGCGATGCTGGATGAAGGGCGTCTCTGTCCATCCGGGCGCCACGGCATTGACCCGCACACCCTTCTTCCCCCAGTGCACGGCGAGTGATTCCGTGAGGCTTACGACGCCTGCCTTGCCTGCCCCATAGGCCAGGACAGGCCCTGAGCGAAAGGCCAGCACTGAAGCCAGATTGACGACGGCGCCTGCACCGCGCGCCGCCATCGCCGACCCTACGATGCGACACGGGATCAGCGTGCCTGTCACGTGTGAGTTGAGCACGCGATCGAATTCTTTCGCCTCCAGGTTTTCGATCGGGGTTGCTGTCGGCTGCGCGGCCGCGCTGTTCACGAGACCGTTGATCGGCGGCATTGCGGCGGCCGCCTTGTCGTGCGCCGCCCGCACCTCTGCCTCGCCGAGTGTATCGGCTTTCAAGGCAATGGCCTTGGCGCCCAGTTCCTTTGCGAGCGCTTCGGCGGCCGCGAGATTGAGATCGACGATGGCGACGCTGCCACCATCCCTGACGATACGCCGTGCCGCAGCCGCGCCGATGCCACTGGCACCACCCGTGATGAAGACTGAGAGCCCCATGCGCAACCTCCTGTCACCGTCCCCGGAAACGCGGTTTTCTCCGCTCCAGAAACGCGGCGACGCCTTCAATGTGATCCTCGGTCTTGCTCGCAAGTGCAAACTGGTCGACGTCCATATGGCTTGCGAGATCGTCGAGTGCGTGTGCGAGACGATTGACCGTCATCTTGGTCATGGCGACTGAGATCGGCGGTTGGCGTGCAATCGTCTGCGCCATCGCCATGGCGGCATCGAGAGCCCGTCCAGGCTCCGCAAGTTCCTGGGCGAAACCCCACGCGAAGGCATCTGCGGCCGAGATGCGTTGATCGGCCATGATCACCGCCTGCTTGGTGCGCGCCGGCCCTATGAGGTGCATCAGGCGCGGCACGCTTTGCCAGCTCATGTTCATGCCGAGCCCGATTTCCGGCACCCGCCAGTGGGCGTTCGTTGCCATGATGCGGAAGTCGAGCGCCACAGCCAGTGCAACCCCGCCGCCAATGCAGAAGCCTTCGATGGCCGCGATCGTCACCTGCTCCATTTCTTGCCAGGCGCGGGCAAGGCGCGGCCCAAGTTTCAAGTGGCGTCGCAGCGTGCCGATGTCCATCGTCTGACGTGACCGGCCTTCGGGGTCCTTGAGGTCGAAGCCGGCGCTGAAGGCTTTGGCGCTGCCAGCCAGAATCACGACGGACGTGTCACCATCGTCCTCGAAAGAGCGTGCCGCCGCTGTGAGTTCACGGATCGCCTCGGGTGAAAGGGCATTGACACCGTCCCCACGATCGAACCTGACAATGGCTATCCGGCCGTCGGGACCCAAGCCTCTTTCGATTTTTACGAAGTCCGACACCGATGCCTCCCTCACAGCTCGACCTGTCGGCTGTCACTATCATGAGTTGCACGAAGCGTAACTCATGGTGATGTCCGTCGCTGCCTGCATCTTCGAAGGTCACATTGAAAACGCTGGAAAAATCGCGTTCTTCGAGCTGTCGGTACGATATCAAGCGCCTTCGCAAAGTTTTGAGAAGTGCGCGCCAGGTCAGCTCACATTGGAAAAAACAACTTCGAAGGCCTGCCAGCCTGCCGTATGATGCCCCTTAAGCGAAGCGCGCCGAGCGCTTTGTCTGTATGGATCATTCCGCAATTGCCGCGTTGACGCTGCGCCATCGCAGTCAACGAACTGTTCCAGAAGTGACTTTTCTTGGTTGCAGTGTGGCGAGATCGGTGCCACTGGTGTGCGCACGCAACGGCAGTGAGCTTCGGAGCGTGGACTTGCAAGGAGGCCCTTGCCGTCTCTCACAGATAGCAACGGGCAGGAGAGCTGACATTGGATGCGGCGACAATTGCGACTGCGAAGAATTGGACAGCCATCCTTCGCAGCTATCGTGAACCGGATCATGTCCGTAGCGTCTTGGAAATCGTCGTTACTGCCGTCCCTTTCATCGCCCTGTGGGTCGCGATGTGCGTCAGCCTCAGCTGGAGCTACTGGCTGACGCTGCTGCTCTCGGTGCCAACGGCCTTCTTTCTCGTCCGTCTGTTCATGATACAGCACGATTGCGGGCACGGAACGTTCTTCCGCAGTCGCCGGCCGAACGATTGGGTTGGCCGCGTTCTGGGTGTTGTAACGCTCACCCCCTATCAGCATTGGCGCGATTGCCATGCCGCACACCACGCGCGATCCGGCAATCTTGATCAGCGCGGCATTGGCGACATCGACACACTGACAGTGCGCGAATATCGCAGCCTCTCGAAATGGGGGCGGCTACGCTATCGCTGCTATCGCAATCCCTTGGTGATGTTCGGCATTGGGCCCGCCTACATATTCCTGATCAAGAACCGTTTTCCACTTGGTGGCTTCAAAGCGGGCCGTCGAGCGTGGATGAGCACCGCGGGCACCAATATTGCGATTGCCTCGGTCACCGCAGCGATCATCTGGTTGATTGGCCTCAAGCCCTTCATTCTCGTCCAGGCACCTGTGATCCTGCTGGCCGCATCGATCGGAGTATGGCTATTCTACGTGCAACACCAGTTTGAGCACACCTTCTGGGCCAAGCGAGATGACTGGACGGTGCAGGAAGCGGCGCTGCTCGGCAGCTCGTACTATGATCTGCCCCCAATACTCATGTGGATGAGCGCGAACATCGGCATTCACCACGTGCATCATCTCAGCAGCAAAATTCCCTATTACCGCCTGCCTTCTGTCCTCGAGGATCTGCCCGCACTGCGGGCTCTGCGGCGCCTGACAATTTTAGAAAGCTTCAGGTGCGTTCGCCTTGCCCTGTGGGATGAAGCAAGCCAGAAGCTCATCTCGTTTCGCAGCTTCGCGAACAGTTCATCAGCCAAATGAAAAGGCGGGTCCGGCGCCTGCGCGAGGCCCAACCCAAGCAACTCAGCCTTAGCCTTGGCTTGCCGCAGCCAAACGCCGCTGCTTCACCCTGGCGCACGCATCTTTGATCCAAGTCAAGATCAACGGCTGAATTGCCCCGGATCGTGTCGACAAACGCGTAGGGAGGTCCAGCCGTGGATTTCTGCCTGGGTTTGCCGATGACCGATCGAGTGCTCAAGCACGCATCGCTCATGAACCACATGATGCGGCGGTTGAGCGTAACGGCCATTGCCGCGTCTCGTCTCGAGAGAGGCGCCAGCATTTATGAAGCCCGTTCGCGGTGTATCGCCTGCACCGCAGAAACGGCCTGTCAGGCCTGGCTCGAGGGCAGCAACCAGTCGCCCCCCGATTTCTGCCCCAATCTCAGCTTCTTTTGCGCCGCGCGCGCGCAAGAACCGACGGGCAAGCCCGCGATCACATAACAAAAATCGATCCGCACTTGGGAGTGGCGCAAGGAGGCAGTGACATGCAGCTTACCGCGCAGGTGAATTCACAAATCGTCCTCATGAACCTCATGATGAAGCGCATTGGTGTTGCGCAAGACTCGGTGATGGAAAAAGACGGTGGGCTGGCCTGGTTGGAAGCGCGTACCAAGTGCGTCTTTTGCAGGCGTACCCAGGAGTGCCGCGCGCAACTGGAGCAAGATCGGTTCTCGCTGAGCCCCAGGGCATTCTGCCCGAATGCCGGCTTGTTCTACTCTGGTCTATCGCAAATCCTGCGCGAGAAGGGCATCTGCGCGACAGACTGAGGTCATCGCCCCTTCGTTTTCTAGCCTGATGACGCGGATGATCAATTCGCACGCGTGCCAATCAGCACGTGGGGCGACGGGGCAGGCGCATCCGCAGAACTCAGTTCCAGAAGATCGAGGAGAACGGAAAATACGGCGATGACGCCTCGGGCTTCCTCGATGCGGAGCTTCGGGGCCTGGGATGAGCCGTCTCACCTGCGCCCGTTCGCTTTGTGATTGCCGCCGTTTCGACCTTGGATGGGTCTGTCGAACGGAAGCCCCGCGCCTTCCCCGTCGATGCAATCCCGAACTTGCGATAGCGGTTCGGCTCGAAATGCACGAAGAACTTGGCCTGGGTCGGCGTCCACCAGCGGGCGACTTTCGATTGGAATTTGCCGAGACGGATGCAGCCGAGGCTTGCCGGTGCCCCCAATGTGCCGCCCGAATCTAGTCCTCCCGCAGTCTGGTGGATGCCGTTCCTCGTCTCTCCCGCGTAGCCCGGCATCGGAAGAAAGTGCAGGAAGTTTGGCATCACGATGGGCTCGCCGTCGTTGGCAAAGGGCACGAGGCGACCCGAGCCGCCACCGAACCGCGCATCGCGGCGCGCGTCCGCGGCTGTGTATCGACGATCCGAGCCCCAGCTTCGTGAATTGATGAAATTGATGGGCGCGTAATAGCGGTTGAGCTGCGGCGACCATTTACTCGATGATGTAGCAAAGCGGAAAACGAGCTTGGGTTGTCCATTGACGATTTCACACAAGCTCAGCGTTTGGCCAACGCAAAAGCCACTGTATGTCGGAGGCCGAACGAGAGGCATGCCTTTGTGGCGTTCGACCTGCTGAAGATAGTTCTTGAGGTCATCGACCTCGCGCTCGAGAATTTCGCGATGCTCAGGCCCGGCGTCACCTCCGGCAAGTGTGTCGAGTGTCGCGTTGGCAAGGGTGGCAATATCGACATTGCGCTCCGCAGCGATTGCGCGCAGGCGCGGAAAGTCACTGAGATCCCCCAGGGCCGAGAAATGCTCGCGCACCCCGCGGCAATATCCATCCTCATCTGCCGAGTTCAGGTCCGCAACGATGTATCGTTGCCGCAAATTGTCGGGCAGGGCGCTGTTGTCGTTCAGCGCGGCGGATAACGGGAAGACGTTGCCCGTGTTCGGGTCTTTCAGGGTCTCGAAGGGTAAACGGCAGCTTGCGTCCGCGTCGGCGGCCGTATCGGCAGATAAAGCCGCGCCAGAGAGAGCCGCCGCGCCAATCGCAAAACAAACCACAAGTCTCGACCACAAAGCCAACATAGCGCCCTCCTGCAGAACGCATTGCGGACCTGATCCCCAACGGGAGATCGCGGACGCCAATCTGCAGCACACGCAAGTCAAACATAACAATGGGAGATAGGCACGCGTGGCGGGGCACACACAGGCACAGTTTTCATGGTCGAGTGACGCAGCGGCCACATTAACCCTGCTGAGGGCGCGAATTGAATGCACCTCGCGAGGCTGCTTCCTGCCCGCGCTGTCTCTTGCGTCCGATCCTAAGGGAGTGGCGCGCGTGGCAGCCGCCCGCGGATGCCGCGACACCTATCAATTGATATAAAAGATAAGGGAGGCAGCAATTCCGAAGGGGTTCCCCTTCCGGCGGGTGCATCATGACCATGATCAAAGCCAGCGCCGGTCTGCCCATTAGTCTGCTCATCCGATACGTGATGACCCGGCTGATTGAAGGAAGCGAACACATGAGCACGCTCACCAAGCTTGCCCTCGGCATGATGGGGCATCTGCGCCCGAAGCCCGCACTCGGAACTGCAGCGCCGTCGCTAGTATTGCCCGCGCCTGAGAAGCACGGTGGCATGCCATTGCTCGATGCGCTTGCGCAACGCCACTCGGCGCGGGAGTTTGCGCGCACGGACCTTCCGCCGCAGATGCTTTCCAGCCTGCTTTGGGCCGCTTTCGGGCTGAACCGGCCGGATGGCAAGCGGACTGCGCCCTCTGCCCTCGATTGCCAGGAAATCGACATCTACGTCGCATTGCCATCGGGTGCCTATCTCTACGACGCCGCCGCGAACGCTTTGCGCCTCGCAGCCGCCAGCGATGTTCGGCGGGTGACGGGCTATCAGGATTTCGTCGACGAGGCGCCCTTGGATCTCGTGTATGTGGCAGATCATGGCCGCATGAAGCTGGTACCTGTAGCCCAGCGTGAAAGTTACGCGTCTGTTGCCGCCGGGGCGATCTCGCAGAACGTCTATCTTTTTGCAGCGAGCGCCGGTCTTTCGACGGTCATACGCGCCTGGATTGATCGGGACGCCATCGCCAACGCGTTGGGGCTCAGCCACGATCAGCACGTGCTCTTGTCGCAGACAGTCGGATATCCAAAAGGCTGATTCAGGCCCACGCGAATGGCTTAGCGGTCGCAGCGAACGGCAATGCAGCAATCAATCATCGACCCCAACGAGATGGTATGCCCAAAATGCCTGTCGCGAATGGAAGAAGGAGCCAATATCGACCCTGCGACGGATAACTCTGGCGGCAACTCGCAAAATGCTGGGCTGTCCATAAGATCCAAACAGTTGTAGGACGCGCTGCAATAGCACTCCTGTGCGCGCAACGTGCTTTGCGCACAAGCCCATCCAGTCTCGCTGTTGCGCAACCCAACATCGCTTGGCCACCTGCCCACTGACGGTGACGGAAACACGAGGCCTGTCGGAAGGCCGTCGTGTCATCAGAGGGAGGGAAGGCGATTGCTTTGCTTGCTATGCCGAAACTATCTGCAAATCGCCTGAGCGATGGATCGAACGGTTCACCAGCTGATTGACATGCATCAATCCAAGAGGCGGTGGCAAGGGAGACATTTCCATCAGAAACATTTGAACTACAGGAGCCGGCCGATGCGTACGCTCGTTTCATTCGCTATCGGTTTCGAGCGATACCTTGACGAAAACGGTGTGCAGCTTGAGGAGTTGCCTCAGTTCGCGCGTTCAATCGACAGCCTTGTCGATCTCTATCGTGCGATGGTTCTCACGCGCGCGTTCGACGAGAAGGCGGTCGCCCTGCAAAGGACGGGGCGGCTCGGCACTGTTGCATCGTCCCTCGGTCAAGAGGCCGTGGGTATCGGCGTTGCCAGCGCGATGCGTGCCGACGACGTTTTCCTGCCGTCGTTCCGCGAGCAGGGCGCCATGTTTTGGCGGGGCGTAACGATGACTGAGGTTCTCCTTTATTGGGGCGGCGACGAACGCGGCTCCATGTTTGCTTCCGCCGTCGGCGACTTTCCGATCTGCGTTCCGGTCGCAAGCCAGTTCCCGCATGCAGCAGGCGCCGCCCTCGCACTGAAGCTGCGGCGAGAGCGGCGTGTCGCCGTCGCCATGGGCGGGGATGGTGCCACTTCGAAGGGAGACTTTTACGAGGCGCTCAACATTGCGGGCGTCTGGCAATTGCCGGCGGTGTTTGTGATTAACAACAACCAGTGGGCGATCAGCGTACCGCGCAATGCCCAAACCGCGGCGGAGACGCTGGCGCAGAAGGCAATCGCTGCCGGTGTGCACGGCCTTCAGGTCGACGGGAATGATGTCATCGCCGTGCGCACAGCCACTGAACGAGCGCTCGAGCGTGCGCGGAGTGGCCAAGGTCCTACTCTGATCGAGGCTGTGACCTATCGTCTGTGCGATCACACAACGGCGGATGACGCCCGCCGCTATCGCGACGATGCTGAGGTGTCGAGACATTTCAAAGGAGAACCGATTGCTAGACTGCGGGCCCACCTTGTGAGTCGTGACGCCTGGAAGAGGGATGACGAGGCGGCATTGCTGTCTCGATGTCGCGATGAGGTTGATCGTGCCGTCGAGAAATACCTAGCGATAGCGGCTCCTGTCCCGACAGACATGTTGGATCATCTCTTCGAACAGCTGCCAGCTGCACTCGCCGACCAAAGACATGCGCTCGCCAGCCTGGAGACGAGCCATGGCTGAGATCACAATGGTCGAGGCTGTGGCGCTTGCCCTTGCCCGGTCAATGATCGAGGACGAGCGCGTGCTCGTCCTCGGCGAAGATGTCGGCCGGGATGGCGGCGTATTTCGTGCCACTCAGGGGCTGATTGATCGTTTTGGTCCGGAGCGGGTGCGGGACACGCCTCTGGCAGAGGCCGCGATCGCCGGCATCTCGGTCGGGCTTGCAGCCTGCGGAATGCGTCCGGTTGCCGAGATCCAGTTCGACGGCTTTACATTCCCCACTATCGATCAGATGGCCAACCATGCAGCGCGGCTCAGGACGCGGACGAGAGGCCGGCTCAGTTGCCCGATGGTCTTGCGTGCTCCGTTCGGCGGCGGAATCCACGCGCCGGAACACCACTCCGAAAGCGTCGAGACCTTCTTCGCGCATATTCCCGGTCTCCGTGTCGTGATCCCGTCCTCGCCACGCCGGGCTTACAGCCTGCTTCTTTCCGCCATCCGCGATCCTGACCCAGTTATCTTCCTGGAGCCGAAGCGGATCTATCGCGCGGGTCGCGAGGAGGTTGATGATGACGGGCGCGGGATGCCGCTCGACACCTGCTTCACGCTGCGGGAAGGCGGTGAACTTACACTCGTGACCTGGGGCGCGATGGTGAGTGACACGCTCGCCGCGGCCGAAAAGCTCGCGACCGAAGGCATCGATGCAGCGGTCATCGATCTCGCGACCTTGGCACCGCTCGATCCACGTCCCATCCTGAACTCAGTCGCAAAGACTGGTCGCTGCGTGATCGTGCATGAGGCGCCGCTGACGGCCGGCTTTGGCGCGGAGATCGCGGCCCGGATCGCCGAGCACGCGCTCCTATCACTCCTGGCGCCCGTACGGCGCGTCACGGGGTTCGACTGCGTCATCCCGCTAGCGCGGCTGGAAGGCCATTACCTGCCGTCAGCGGAAAGAATCCTGACGGCGGCTCGCGATGTGATGAGCTACCGATGAAGACATTCGTGCTGCCGGACCTCGGCGAAGGCCTGAAGGAGGCGGAGATCGTGGCCTGGCACGTCGCGCCCGGCGACCATATCGTGGCTGATCAGCCCCTCGTCTCGGTCGAGACGGCCAAAGCCGTCATCGACATTCCAGCTCCATGGTCCGGCCGCATCGTGCAGCTTTATGGCTCACGTCACGATGTCATGGCGGTGGGGGCTAGGCTCGCGGACATCGAAACCATAGGCGTAGCCGATACGGGAAGCGTGGTTGGTCAATTGCCTGCGGCGACCACGCGATTACCCCAGGCCACTCCCCATCAGGTTCCGGATGAAGCGCCTCGCGCGACGCTGAGAGCCAGTCCCGCCGTGCGCGCCAGGGCGAGGGCTCTTGGCGTCGATCTTGCGGCAATCACGGGATCGGGACCGGATGGCTCGATCACGATGAGCGACGTCGAGAGCAGCATTTCGCACACAAGCGTGACTGGAAATCGCCGGCAAGGCGGATATGAGCCGATCAAGGGCGTGCGACGCGCCATGGCCGAAGCCATGGCCAAAGTTGCCGTCGAGGTCGTGACGGCGTCACTGATGGATGAAGCCATCGTGGAGACGTGGGCCGTTGGGGCCGATCCGACCTTGCGTCTTATTCGGGCCATGGTCGTCGGCTGTCGCGCCGCGCCGTCATTGAACGCGTGGTTCGATCCCGTGGCCCGCGCCCGCCGCCTGCACGCAAATGTCGATCTGGGAATTGCGTTGGAGGCCGCTGAGGGCCTGTTCGTCCCTGTAATCCGGAACGTCGCCGATATGGGCCCGGAGAACATCCGCGAAAATCTGCAAGTGCTCAAGCGCCAAGTCTCCGAGCGGACCATCGCGCATGCGGATCTCCAGGGACAGACCATTACACT
>JBDHTJ010000025.1:0-39224 GCA_039808585.1 Hyphomicrobiaceae bacterium
CGGGACGACGTCATGCGCGATTTTTCTTCGTTTAAGGAATGTCTCATCACGTTGAAAAAGCTGCTCGTCATCGCGTGCGACGACTAGACACCGGTGCGTGAACCAACGCACGCCAATGTGCGTAGATTGCACAAGCAGAAGCTGCTAGACGCATCCCGGGTCAGCTAGGGAACCGGCTATGGCAGCATCAGCAACAGTCGAGCTCATCACGCGGTACTACGAGGCATTCAACGCCAAGGATTGGCAGGGGATGCTCGATTGCCTCTCCGACAGCGTGGTCCACGACGTCAACCAGGGCAGCCGCCGCGAGGGCAAGGCGGCGTTCCGCGAGTTTCTGGGCAATATGGATCGTTGCTACGAGGAGAAGCTCGAAGGCATCGTTGTGCTCACCAATGCGACCGGCGATCGCGCGGCGGCCGAGTTCAACGTGGTTGGCAAGTATCTGGTTGCTGAAGAAGGGCTGCCTCCCGCCCACGGGCAGACCTACCGTCTCCCCGGCGGCACTTTTTTCGCCGTAGCCGATGGTCGCATCACGCGCGTGACCACCTACTACAACCTCACCGACTGGCTGACGCAAGTGGTGACCGAAGACGCATGACCATCGATGTCGTTACGCTCACGGGCGAGGCGCTGGCGCAAGGGCTGCCGGCGCTGGCGCAACTACGTATCGAGGTCTTCCGCAGCTGGCCCTATCTCTATGACGGCACGCTGAACTACGAGCGCGCATACCTTGCGAAGCTGGCGGCGGCGAAGGGCTCTATCATTGTCGCCGCGTGCAATGCCGGCACCATCGTGGGCTGCGCGACCGGGGCTCCGATGGACGAGGTCGATGCGGCCTTCGCGGTGCCATTCCGCGCGCGTGGCTTGGATACATCCAGGATCTTCTACTGTGGCGAGAGCGTTCTAAGAGCCGAGTACCGCGGGCACGGCATCGGTCACCGGTTCTTCGATGAGCGCGAGGCGCAAGCACGTACACTGGGCGCGCAACTCGTCACGTTCTGCGCTGTGGCACGGCCGCCGACCCACGCACGGGCTCCGGCTGATTATGTTCCCCTCGACGCCTTCTGGCGCAAGCGCGGTTACGAGAAGGCGCAGGGCCTCACCACCCGTTTCTCCTGGAAGGATATCGATGAGCCGGGCGAGACAGAGAAGCTGATGCAGTTCTGGACGAAAGAGCTCTAGCGATGTCACGAGACACAGTGCGCATCGCCACCGCGCAGCTGCAACCCGAGCGGCTGGCCACGCTCGACCTTTACCGGAAGAAGCTGGCGCATCAGGTGGAGGAAGCCGCGCGCGCAGGCGCCGAACTGCTCGTCTTCCCCGAGTACGGCGCCATGGAGTGGGCGGGCGTACTCGGCCCCCACGATCTCGACCAGGGTCTGGCCCTCGTCGCCGAGGCGATGCCGGAGATGGATGCTTTCTGCAGTGCGCTTGCGGGCCAGCACAGGGTGCACATCTTGGCCGCCAGCGGCCCTGCGATGCGCGGCGACGGCAGCATCGTCAACGCGGCGCGTCTTTTCGCACCCACTGGAGCGGTGGGCGTGCAGGAAAAGCTCATCATGACGCCGTTCGAGCATCGCTGGGGCATTAGTGCCGGCGGGCCCTGCCGTGTGTTCGAGACAACACTCGGCATGATCGGCATCGCCATCTGCTATGACAGCGAGTTCCCGCTGCTCGTGCGCGCCCAGGTCGAGGCCGGCGCCCGCATCATGCTCATTCCGAGCTGCACCGAGTTCAGCTCTGGCCACGCGCGCATCCGCGCCGCGGCCATGGCACGCGCCTTGGAAAACACTTGCTACACGGTGGTGTCGCCGACGGTCGGCGAGGCGCGGTGGTCACCCGCGATCGATGTCAATGTGGGGGCTGCGGGCATCTTCGCGCCTGCTGACAATGCGCACTGCCAGACGGGCGTCATCGTGGAGGGTGCGGTCAATGCACCGGGCTGGGTCTATGGCGAGGTGCACCTGTCGCCGCTCGAGACGCTCGTGGTTTCCGGCGAGATGCGCAATCGTAGCGACTGGGAACGGCAACCGGGCGCGGCGCCATTGAAGCACAAGGTGGACGTGCAGTCGCTGTTGTGAACGCCTGCAAGCCGTTCCACCTTTTGGCCGCGGCAGGAACTAGCGCAAGCCCCAGGTGACCTGCACTTCGCTCGTCAGGCTGCGGCTGCCCGGCTCGATCGGAACGGCGCCGGCAAGTGCGCGCTGCACGCCGATCGGCGCAAGCCGCGCCTCTTGGGGCTCCTCAAAAATGCGAAGCACGGGTCCTAGCTCCACACCCGCAGCCTTGGCGAAGAGCTCGGCGCGTCGGCGCGCATTGGCCACTGCGGCAAGGCGCGCCTCGTCCTTGAGGCGGTCGGCGTTCGAAACCTCGAAGGTCACGCGCCCGAGCTGGTTGGCACCCAGCGCGATCGCCTGGTCCATGATCTCGCCCATGCGCTTCACGTCACGCACGATGAGATGCAATTGGTTGGTAACCCGGTAGCCGCTGAGCACCTGCTGGTTGCGATTTTCCTTGGCTTGCGTGTAGCGGGGCTCGACATTGACGGCGGCCGTCTGCAGGTCGCCACCGGCCAGGCCCACCGCCTTCAGGCCGTCGATCAACTTGGCCATGCCGGCGCTGTTCTTGGCTAGGGCATCGCGGGCCGTTTCGCCGTCCGTGACGACGCCGGCGGAGAAGTAGGCAATGTCTGGATCGGCCGTCACGCTACCCTGCGCAGAAACCGTGATGGATCGCTCAGCCACCCGATCGGGCTCTGCAGCAAAGCTGCTGGGCCGCCCGTGCAGAAGGCCGAGCGCAACGCACAGCAACGCGATACCAATGCCCTGTCGCACCCACCCCTCCTGTTCATGTCGGCGCTGGCCTGCGGCCAACGGGATCCGCGGCCAGTCTCACTGTAGCTTTGGAAGGCGAGCGAAACGAGGGCGGCCAACCTCACGAGGCGCTTCCGAAGGCGCCGCTGCCGGTGCTATAGAGGCGCCCCGTCCATGGCCGGGCCCGTAGCTCAATGGTTAGAGCCGGCGGCTCATAACCGTCTGGTTGCAGGTTCGAGTCCTGCCGGGCCCACCACCTCCCCTGAAAAGACAAATATCTTGCCGATCGCACAGCCGGCCTTGCGCGGGTAGGGGATGAGTTATGTGCCTGCCAACACTGGCCAGCAAATTGTTTGTCCAATGTCTTTCAGGCGCCTGACATAAGTCAAGGCAGTGAACTGGCAGATGCGGCAAGTGTGCCCAAAATGGCTATCGAGGACGCTGCGCCCATGCTGGAACGACAACTGAGCGCAAAGCCGCTCTATGTGCGGCTGCGCGAGAAGCTCATCGACCGCATCGCTGCGGGGGATTGGAAGAGTGGAGATCTCCTGCCCAACGAGATGGAGCTGGCGGCCGAATACGGGCTGAGCCCTGGGACGGTCAGGAAGGCGATGGAATGGCTGGAGGCCGCGCAAGTTGTGGTGCGCCGCCAGGGCCGGGGTACCTACGTCCACGATTGTAACGCAGAGTTCGTGGCACAGCGCTACAATCACCTGCACTCCGACGACAACAACGTTGTGATCGGTGAGCCCGTGCCCGGCAACGTGACCTATGGAGAGGCGAGCGCCAGGGAGTGCGAGCAGCTTCGCCTCCGGCCCCAGGCGCTCGTGCGGCGGGCGGAAAGACTGCGCGCGAGAGCCGGCAGGACCTACGCGATCGAGCTGGCCGTTGTACCGAGTGAGCTGTTCGAGGTTGAGGCTGCCGACCGTGCGAAAGATCTTTCGCTCTGGGACCTTTGCCGGCGTTGCAAGATTCTCGTCGGGGAGGGGCAGGAGCGCGTGAGGGCCGAGGTTGCCACGGCGGAGCTGGCTGAAAAGCTCGGCTGCAAGGTGGGCGAGCCCCTATTTGCATTCGAGCGCGTGCTCATGGATCTGTCGGGAAGGCCAATAGAATACAAGACCGGCTACTGGTATCTTCCGGGTGGCTATTACGCGACGGCCGTTGGGCAATTAAAGGCGGTTGAATGACCCCGAAAGCGACCGTGATGAGGTTGGTTGCGGTACCCGGGCTGCGACCCTGAGGGTGAAGGCCGGGCGCGCCATCCTGCTCGATTGAAGGCTGGAAGCGCGCGCGGCCGGATTGCAGTGCAGGTTGCTCCCCATGCAGGGGCGCATCGGCATCAGCGGCACCAGACGATACGGCAGACCTGATTTCGGGGCGTGCGCATTGCACACTCGCTCAAGGCGCGACGCTGGGCATAGCCCAGGGAATGCGTGTGCCAGCCCTGGCCCCATGCGCTGGGGCTGGTGGCGCGGCACTTGTAGGCGAAGGCGCTGGAGCTGAAGGCTGCGATGCCAGCGAAGGCAGCGAGAGACAAGACGGCGGCTTTCTTGAACATGGGTAGGGCTCCTCCCGGTTTGGACGGAGCAACTATCGCCTGTCAGACGCTGCGCTGCAGTTCCTTGCGGAACAGTTGTGATATTCGTGGGCACCGCTGGTTTCACCCACGCGGGGGTGGCGTCCGGGGGTCACTCGGATGCGAGGATTACGTTGCGCACGATGGGGTAGACCTGCTCCTCCCAGCGCCGCCCGGAGAAGACGCCATAATGGCCGACGCCGGCCTGCATGTGATGGCGCTTCATGAAGGGCTTGAGGCCCTTGCACAGGTCATGGGCGGCCGCCGTCTGGCCCAGCGAGCAGATATCATCCTTCTCGCCCTCGACGGTGAGAAGAGCCGTTCGCCGAATGGCGCCGGGATCCACTCGAGTGCCGCGAAACTCCATCACGCCGCGGGCAAGCCGGGCCTCCTGGAAGATCCACTGCACCGTTTCAAGGTAGAATTCAGCCGTGAGATCGAGCACCGCAAAGTACTCGTCGTAGAATTCCTTCGTGACCTTCGCCTTCTGGTGGTCGCCCAATGCCAGATGCTGGTAAAGGTCGAGGTGCGCCTTGCGGTGCCGGTCGATGTTCATCGACATGAAGGCGGTGAGCTGCATGAAGCCCGGATACACGCGTCGCCCCGCGCCTGGGTAACGCACCGGCACCCGGGCGATGAGGTTGCGCTCGAACCACTCGATCGTCTTTCCCATCGCCAGTTCGTTGACCTTCGTGGGATTGACGCGCGTATCGATGGGACCGGCCATAAGCGTCATGCTGCGCGGTTTGTCGGGGTTTCCCGCCTGCGCCATCACCGAGGCCGCCGTGAGCACCTGCACGCACGGCTGGCACACTGCCACCGTGTGCACGGGATTGCCGAGCTTCTCATACCAGCGGATGAGATGGGCCACATACTCGTCGTAGCCGAAGCGGCCATGCTCGATGCTTACGTCACGTGCATTGTGCCAGTCAGTGATGCAGACATCGTGATCGGGGAGCATCGTCCGCACGAGGCTGCGCAGCAGCGTCGCGAAATGGCCCGACAGCGGCGCCACCACGAGCACCTTGGGCTGGCTGATGGATATGTCCTTCTTGAAGTGCAGGAGCGTGCCGAAGGGCGTGACATCCAGCGGCTCTTCCGTCACCGCGACCTCGCGGTTGCCGACCTTGACGCTGTCGATGCCGTAGGGCGGCCGGGTGTGGGTGAGACCGGCCCGCGTCACGAGTTCATAGGCGGCGGTGAGGTTGCGAACGACCTTGTTGTGCTGCGGTGCAGTAAAGGAGTTCAGGAAATCGAGGCTTGCCTGCGCCACGGCCCGGATCGGCAGCATCAGGTCGGCTTGCGCCTGGTAAGCGAGATAAAGCATGCGGCGGTTTCGCAGTGCCCCTTGAGTTCGGCTCTCCAGCCTTTTACAGCAAGGCTTTAGTAGGCTGGAATTGCTCCGTTGTGTCTAGCGAAAATCCACAGTGTGGCAGAGTTGCATCGGTTGGAACGATGCTTGCATTGCTACGATGCGCGGAAATAGGACTCAACTTGGGTTGGGCCTTGAACAGATCACGTCCGGAACACCGGTCGGAATGATGGGAATGCAACTTTCACACTATTTTTGAGGCCCGGCACGATGGCATCGGCTGTCCTGACGATAAGCAGCAAGAACTACTCCTCCTGGTGCCTTCGCGGCTTCCTGCTGTGCAAGCTTGCGGGCCTCGATATCGAGGAGCAGCGTGTATCGCTCGACGATGCGGCCGCGCGGGCCGAGCTGCTGCTGCTGGCACCCTCTTTCCTTGTGCCTACCCTCACCCACAACGGCATCAAGGTGTGGGATACGATGGCCATCGCCGAGTATCTGGACGAGACGTTCCCGAAGGCCGGGATGCTGCCCACCGATCCCGCACAGCGTGCCTGGTGCAGGGCCATTTGCGGCGAGATGCATGCGGGCTTCTACAACCTGCGCTCGGCGCTCCCCATGAACATCAAGGCCCATCACAAGGGGTTCAAGGTGTGGGCCGGGGCGCAGGCCGACATTGACCGCGTGACGACCATCTGGCGGGAATGCCTTGCAGCGTCCGGCGGCCCGTTCCTATTCGGGCGCCTGACGATGGCCGACGCCATGTATGCCCCGGTCTGCACCCGTTTCCTCACCTACGACGTGGCGCTCGATGATCGATGCAAGGCCTATTGCAAGGCCATCATGAGCTGGCCTGCGATGGCCGAGTGGATCGAAGCGTCCTACGCGGAGCCGGAAGAGCTTGACGAGCTCGACGTTGAATTCTGATCAACGGTCGTTGAATAACCACCTTCGGTGCCTGCCCAAGTTCCTTGTTCCAATGCCAGGGGCAAGCTGCTAGAACGCGCCTAAAGCACACGAATAACAACAAGAAGTGCTGGTTGCATTCTGGGAGGACTAATTGGCAAGCGTCACCTGCCGTGACGTGCGCAAGGCGTTCGGCGCTGCGCAAATCCTACACGGCGTTTCGATCGACATTCTCGATGGCGAATTCGTGGTTCTCGTAGGCCCGTCCGGCTGCGGGAAATCCACGCTGCTGCGCATGATCGCGGGGCTCGAGAACATCACTTCGGGCGAAATCTCTATCGGCGACCGGGTCGTGAACCTGGTGCCGCCGAAAGAGCGCGACATCGCTATGGTGTTCCAGAACTACGCGCTCTACCCGCATATGACGGTGGCGGCGAACATGGCGTTCTCCATGAAGCTGCGCGGCGCGCCCCTCTCCGAGATTGAGAGCCGCGTACGTCAGGCTGCCGATATCCTGGGCCTGACGCCGCTGCTCGAGCGCTATCCGCGCCAGCTTTCGGGTGGCCAGCGCCAGCGCGTCGCGATGGGCCGCGCCATCGTGCGTGATCCGCAAGTGTTTCTGTTCGACGAGCCACTGTCCAATCTCGATGCCAAGCTGCGCGTGGCCATGCGCACCGAGATCAAGGAACTGCACCAGCGCATCTCCACCACCACGATCTATGTCACCCACGACCAGATCGAGGCAATGACGATGGCCGACAAGATCGTGGTCATGCATGACGGCCTCGTGGAGCAGATCGGCGCACCGCTCGACCTCTACGACAAGCCCGACAACCAGTTCGTCGCGGGCTTCATCGGCTCACCGGCCATGAACTTCCTGCCGGGCACGATCAAGGCCAACGGCACGCTCGGCTTCTCGGGGCCAGGCGGAGCGGTGCTGCCTCTGGGCATGGCGCCAGCCGGCTCAGACGGCAGGCCTGCCATCTACGGCGTGCGCCCGGAGCATTTCACGCTCCGCGACGATGGCACGGAAGCAGTTGTGCAAGTGGTCGAGCCCACGGGCTCCGAACTTCACGTGGCGGCCAAGATCGCCGACGTGGAGATCGTCGCGGTGTTCCGCGAGCGGCACAAATTCAAGCCGGGCGATAAGATCCGGATCAAACCAGACCCCGCGCTCGTACATCTTTTCGATCAGTCGACGGGCAAGCGCTTGAACGCCTGAAACAGAAACTAACTTCTGGGAGGAAGACCATGAAAGACTTTTCTCGCCGCACTCTGCTCAAGGGCGGCACGGCCTTTGCGGCCGCGTCTGCGCTGTCTGCCGAAGCGCTGACCGACTGGGCCAAGGCCTGGGCGCAGGGTGCCCAGTGGAAGCCAGAGAAGGGCGCCAAGATCAACCTTCTGCGCTGGCGCCGCTTTGTCGAGGCTGAAGACGCTGCGTTCATGAAGATGGTCAACGCCTTCAAGGCCGCGACCGGTGTCGAGATCAACGTCACCAATGAATCTTTCGAGGACATTCAGCCCAAGGCGTCCGTCGCCGCCAACACGGGCTCAGGCCTCGACATGGTGTGGGGCCTCTACTCGCTGCCGCATCTCTTCCCGCAGAAGTGCATGGATCTGACCGACGTCGCCAACTATCTCGGCAAGAAGTACGGCGGCTGGACGCCTGCCGCGGAAGCCTATGGCAAGTCGGGCAACAAGTGGATCGGACTGCCGGTTGCGACCACGGGCGGCCTCATGAACTACCGCGTCTCCTCCATGGAGAAGGCTGGCTTCAAGGAGTTTCCCAAGGACACGGCTGGCTTCCTCGAGCTGGTGAAGGCCCTGAAAAAGAACAACACGCCTGCAGGCTTCGCTCTTGGCCACGCTTCCGGCGACGCCAACACGTGGCTGCACTGGGCGCTCTGGGCGCATGGCGGCAACCTCGTCGACAAGAACGACAAGGTCGTCATCAACTCGCCGGAGACGGTGAAGGCGCTCGAGTACGTGAAGGCGCTCTACGACAACTTCATTCCCGGCACAGCCTCGTGGAACGACAGTTCCAACAACAAGGCGTTCGTCTCTGGCGACCTGCATCTCACGTCGAATGGTATCTCCATCTACGTGGCGGCGCAGAAGGACAACAAGGCCGTTGCTGAGGATATGAACCACGCCTACATGCCGATCGGCCCGATCGGCAAGCCGACCGAGCTGCATCTCGCGTTCCCGATCCTGGCCTTCCAGTTCACGAAGGCGCCGCAGGCGTGCAAGGCCTTCGCGGCCTTCATGATGGAAGCGGAGAACTTCAACCCGTGGGTGGAAGCCGCACAGGGCTACCTGTCGCACTTCCTCCTGGCCTATGACGCCAACCCCGTTTGGACCGCGGATGCCAAGCGCACGCCCTATCGCGACGTCTCCAAGCGCACGCTGACGCCGGCAGGTCAGGGCACGCTGGGCGAGAAGGCGGCGGCTGTGATCGCCGACTTCGTCGTCGTCGACATGTTCGCGAACTTCGCGACGGGTCGCGAGGACGCCAAGGGCGCCATTGCGATCGCTGAGCGGCAGGCCAAGCGTATCTATCGCTGAAGAAAGGCCGGCGGGCGCCTCACCGCGTCCGCCGGCAATGTACCTCGTATGGAATTCGGAAAGGCCTGATGGCAAACGCAGCGATCACACCGCGGCCGACGATGGCAGAGCCGTCCCTGCTGGGGCGGCTGATGACCAACCGCAACGTGCTCGGCTACTGGTACATGGTGCCGGCGCTGGCCTTTCTGGTGCTTTTCCTTGCGTATCCGCTAGGCCTCGGCGTCTGGCTGTCTTTCACCGACACCCGCATCGGCCGCGGCGGCGCCTTCGTGGGCTTAGAGAACTACGAGTGGCTGCAAGGGGATTCGATCTTCTGGCTCTCGGTTTTCAATACGCTGCTCTACACTATCGTGGCGAGCGCGTTGAAGTTCGGGCTCGGCCTCTACCTCGCGCTGCTGCTGAACGAGCGGCTGCCGTTCAAGGCCATGATCCGCGCGGCTGTGCTCATCCCCTTCATCGTACCGACCGTGCTGTCGGCCATCGCCTTCTGGTGGATCTACGACGCCCAGTTCTCCATCATCTCCTGGTCGCTGAAGAAGATGGGGCTGATCACCGCGAACATCGACTTCCTCGGCTCTCCGTGGAACGCGCGCTGGTCCACCATCTTTGCCAACGTCTGGCGCGGCGTGCCTTTCGTTGCGATCACGCTGCTGGCGGGTTTGCAGACCGTGTCGCCCTCGCTCTATGAGGCAGCGACCATCGACGGCGCCACGTCGTGGCAGCGCTTTCGCTACATCACCTATCCGCTGCTCACGCCCATCATCGCGGTGGTGATGACGTTCTCGGTGCTCTTCACATTCACCGATTTCCAGCTGATCTGGGCGATGACGCGCGGCGGCCCGGTCAATGCCACGCATCTGATGGCCACGCTTTCCTACCAGCGCGCCATCATGGGCGGACAGCTGGGCGAGGGCGCAGCGATTGCCACGGCGATGATCCCGTTCCTGCTCGCTGCCATCATGATCTCCTGGTTCGGCCTGCAGCGGCGCAAGTGGCAGCAGGGAGAAGGCAATGACTGACGTGTCAGCAGCAACGCCCGCCCGCTCGGCACCCGCCAAGGCCGTCGACGACCAGTCGGAAGGCATGAGCTACTTGGAGTCGCTGCCGCGCAAGCTGGTGACGCTCTATCTGCCGCTCGGCATCTTCATCGTCGTGCTGCTGTTTCCGTTTTACTGGATGGCACTGACGGCCGTGAAGCCGAACGACCAGTTGCTCGACATGGACCGGGTCAGTCCGTTCTGGACCTGGACACCCACCTTCCAGCACATCCACAAGCTGCTGTTCGAGTCGTCCTATCCGCAGTGGCTGTGGAACACGATGTACGTGGCCACGGCAGCAACGTTCCTTTCCATCTTTGCCAGCGTGCTCGCCGCCTATGCCATCGTCAGGTTGCGGTTCCGCGGCGCGCAGACCATCGGCGGTTTGATCTTCCTAGCCTATCTGGTGCCGCCGTCGATCCTTTTCATTCCGCTGTCGACGGTGATCTTCAATTACGGGCTGTTCGACTCGCCCCTGGCGTTGATCCTCGTGTACCCGACCATCCTGATTCCGTTCTCTACGTGGCTCCTGATGGGCTACTTCAAGACCATTCCGTTCGAGCTTGAGGAATGCGCGCTGATCGATGGGGCAAGCCGCTGGCAGATCCTCACGCGCGTGGTGCTGCCCCTCGCCGTGCCGGGGCTGATCTCCGCCTTCATCTTCTGTTTCACGCTGTGCTGGAACGAGTTCATCTATGCGCTCACCTTCCTGCAATCTGTGCAGAACAAGACGGTGCCGGTCGCCATCGTCAACGAGTTTGTCGATGGCGACGTCTACCGCTGGGGCTCTCTCATGGCTGGAGCCCTGGTGGGATCGCTGCCGCTCGTGATCCTCTACGCCTTCTTCGTCGAGCACTACGTCTCGGCCATGACGGGCGCGGTGAAGGAGTAGGCTATCAGGCGCTCTTGCGCGGGCTGATGGCTCCGATCTCGGCCGCAAGAGCCGTGCGAGCCAGTTCCACATCGAACCTTGCCTGCAGGTTGAGCCAGAACTCCGGCGTGGTGTCGAAGTACCGCGCCAGGCGCAGCGCCGTATCCGCTGTAATGGGTGTTTCCTGGCGCACTATTCGCTCTATGCGGGTCCGGGGCACGTGCAAGGCCTTGGCCACTGCATAAGGCGTAAGCCCGTGAGGATACAGGAACTCCTCCAGAAGGATCTCCCCTGGATGCACGGGCATGTGCCGGGCCGACTTAGTGGTAGTCGACGATCTCGACGGCTTCTGCATCTTTGCCTGTCCATCTGAAACAGATCCGGAATTGATCGTTGATCCGGATCGAGTATTGCCCCGCTCTGTCGCCTCTCAGAAGCTCAAGGCGGTTACTTGGTGGCGCTCTCAGGTCGCGCAGATCGTGTGCGGCGTCCAACATGGCCAGCTTTCTGCGTGCCGGCGCACGAGATCCGCTGGGAAACCTTTTCCGGGGCTGTAGCCACGAAAAATTGCTTCCGTGTTGGCGCTCTTGAAACTGCGGAACATAACGCTGGCTCATAGTATCGTGTGATGATACGTATTTTGCGCTGGGAATGCAAGGTTGGCGTGGCAGCCGAACTGCAATTGCCGCAGTTACGACCACCTGTTCGCGGTGTAGGGGAGTAGGCGGAATTAAGGACGATACCCAGGAGGGTCACCCATGAGCATCAAAGGCAGAACTGCGATCGTAACGGGCTCGACATCGGGCATCGGCCTCGGCATCGCGCTGGGGCTTGCCGACAAGGGCGTCAACGTGGTCATGAACGGCCTTGGCAGTGCCGAGGACAACGCCAAGGCCATCGCCAGCGTGCAGGCCAAGGGCGTCAAGGTGGCGTTCGATCCGGCCAACATGCTCCGGCCCGCCGAAATCGCCGAGATGGTGGCCAAGGCCGAGCGTGATTTCGGCACGGTCGACATCCTGGTCAATAACGCCGGCATCCAGCACGTGAGCCCGGTCGAGGAATTCCCGATCGAGAAGTGGGACGCCATCATTTCGATCAATCTCTCCTCCGCTTTCCACACGGTGCGTGCAGCGGTGCCCGGCATGAAGACACGCAAATGGGGACGCATCGTCAACATCTGCTCTGCGCACTCATTGCGCGCGTCACCGTTCAAGAGCGCCTATGTCGCCGCCAAGCACGGGCTGTCGGGCTTCACAAAGTCGGTGGCGCTCGAGCTTGCCGAGCATGGCGTGACCTCGAATGCGGTATCTCCTGGGTTTGTCTGGACGCCGCTCGTGGAGAAGCAAATACCCGACCTCGCAAAGTCGGAGAACATCACCGAGGCACAGGCCAAGAAAAAGGTCTTGTCCCGGCAGCCGACCGGCCAGTTCGTGACCGTCGAGCAGGTGGCGGCGCTTTCCGTGTTCCTGGCCAGCGAGGAGGCCGCGTCCATTACCGGCGCCAACTACTCGATCGATGGCGGTTGGACGGCCCAGTAGCTGCAGCCCAGCATCTGTCGACCTGCGCACAGCCAAAGCGGCGGTGACCGAGCAGGTCTCCGCCGTTTCCGTCTGCGACGGCGTTAATCTCAAGGCGTGATGGATTTTCGCGCAGAAGCGTGCGTTGGCTTGTCGCCGATCCCGTCACCGCGCAAGACGGCGAGCGTCATGAAGCTGGCCGCGGCAATGGTGAGGACGACGGCAAGCGCAACTTCCCGGGCGCGCCTGTGCAACCACATGCGCGCGAATCCGCGACGAGACGAGTTGAGCATCTTCATGTGCAGAGTTGGCCGCGAACGCGGTGCATTGACCAGAACACGAAAGGCCGCGCGACAAGACAGCACACGAAATTCAGGCTGTGTACAAAACGGAGCGGACCCCGGTCGCGCCGTTCAAAGCCCCCGCATGATGCAGCCGAGGACGAGCACCAGGTAGGCTGCCCACATGGCATAGAACTGGGTGGTATCACCCGTGAGGAAGGGCACGTTGGCGCCGAAGAAACGCGCGAAAAGCACTGCGAGCGACAGGATAACGGACAGCAGGAACACCAGAATGCCAGGGGCTTTCAAAGCCATGTGGATCTCTCCCTTGCGTTCGGCGACTAGCCCGTGGGCCATCGCGTGCGCCGCGCCAGCGAGCGGCATGCTCGTCTGAAGGCGAAGCTGAAGCCGCGTGTGGCGACTTGGCGGCTAGCAACGCCGTGATTCACCTGGGAAGGCAAGCGGGGGTATCGGGTCGTGCCGGTGCCTGTTGGCTTGTCAGCGCTTAAGTCGAAAGCCGGTGCCTGCGGCCACCACCTCGATGGCCCCTTGCGTGATGGTGGGATGGGAGAGCCGGATGTCCAGCACCCCATCGTAACCAAGGTCCGCGGCACGCTGTGCAAGCGCATCGAGAGCGTAGCCGATGGTCTTGTCGAGCAGGCCCTCGTACTTTGTCATGCGGCCGCCGATGGTGTTCACCACCGCCTCCCGCAGGTCGCGCACGATGTTGGCGCCCGAGATGGCGCAGGCGTAGACCATCTCACCTTTCTCATGAGGCTCGTCGAGATCGGGTGTCGTCAGAAGGCGCATGGGCTTCACGCGCTTTCGTCACGCCGACGGACAGCAGCGCGCGGTGGCATCTGCGTGCGGACCACGACCTTGGGGCGAACCCCGAAGACGAGCCGCTTCATCATCATGAGCAGGGCGAGAAGGGCAAACAGCACGACGCCCAGCGCCACCGGGTCCTTGTACCAGAACAGCATCGGATTGATCTTCCCTTCCGTGACGAGGCGGACGTTCTCGATCATCGACATCGGATTGGCGATGGTTCGGTTCTCGAGCATCAGGGCGACCGCCGCAGACTGATCGGGGCTCGAGGCTATGGCGCTGTAGACACCCGGCCGCGCCAAGTCCTGCATCTTCGAGGGGGTGTGTGAAACCGCGCGCAGGACGCGCAAGGCCGGCTCCCGCTCGAGGCCGGAAAGATAGCCTGCAAGGCTTTCGAGCTGGCGCTCGTCGAGGGCGCGTGCCAGGGCTTTCACGTCCGCGCCCTGTGCATCGAGAAGGGTGTCGCGTGCAGCCGTAGGAATTGCGGCGAGGCGCGTGACGGAAAGCCTGTCGTCGAGTGCAATCAGCTTCTGCAGGCTCGCCTTGGTGAAGTTCTCTGGCTTGGCCCGCCGGTGCACCTCGAAGTCCGCAATCTTGCCGATGCCGTCACCTGCAAGGCTCAGCCACTTCAGGCCTGTTTCCAGCGAACGCGTGTCCCGGGCGATGTCGAGAGCGGCAGGCGCCAGAACCGTGACGGCCTGATGCAGCGTGCCGTCTTCCAGCCGCCGCATGACACCGGCCTCGCCCTCGCTGGCGAGCACGAGGTTCACGACTTCATCGAGGCGGGCGAGGTCTGTCGGCTTCACCTTGTCGAGGTAGCGCTTGAAGGCCTCCTGCCGCTCGGCAAGCTCGACAACCTTGGCATGCGCACGGCGGAACTCGCTCCAGATATCCACGATCCGCTCGGCCGTCTTGTCGGCGATGTCCTTTACGCTTTCGCTGATCTGGTCGGCGATGGAGGTGGCCAGTTCCGCGCGCACTTTCTCCTTTGTGTCCTTTGACTTCATCTCCTCCGCAATGATGGGCAGGATGCCGTAGCGGAAGTCCCAGATGTCCTTCGCGATGAGGAGGGCGCCGATGCCACCGGCCACCACCGAGACGAGGCGGCTCAAGACGGCGCCCACGACCCGCTGCCCGATGCGTGCGGCCATGTTGGCCAGCTGTCGCCGCAGCACGAGCACCACCGTGCCGGCGATGCCTTCGCTCCCCTCGAGAAGGATCTGCCCGGTGCTGACGCTGGCGCTGCCCTTTGCGGGATCGACCTGGTATTCCTTGCCCGCTCCCGTCGCCACCACGCGGGCGATGGTCGATCCGTAGCGGGGGCCGAGAAATGCCTGGATGCACTGCGTGGCAGGCTCTGCCGTATCGAGCGTGGCGATCTCGATGCGCTTGCCGATCTCACGGCCGACGCCGGCCGCCAGCGTCTCGATTGCTTTCTTGATGTCCGGGGAACGGTAGACGCGCTCGGTGACGGCGGTTGCGAGTTCCTGCGCTTTGTCCTTGGAGGCGAGCGACTGCAGCAGCGCGCCCCAGCTTGATTCCGCGCGAACTTCCGCTTCGGCCTTGTCGACGAGGCGATCGATCAGGTCGTCGATGTTCCCCTTGCGCCATTCGTCCGCGACGATGGCCTTGTAATCCACGTTGGCGAGCCCCGCCTCGAGGCCTTTCCGCGTCAGGTTCGACACGGCGATGCGGAAACCGTTCTCGTCACGGGCCTGGCATGCCTCGTAGTCTGCGCGTGTCATCGGCGCTGCCGCATGGGCGGCTGGCCCTGAAACAGAACCTGCGAGCACGGCCAATGCCGTCCCCGCAGCCACAACCCGTCGTGAATGCATCCGCAGCGAGCGCCAGGGCTTGCGCATCCGGGGCACCGTGTCATCTTCGGGCATCGGCGCGGGGCGGGAGATGTCGGCCATCACGGACCTTCGGCAAACGGGTCGGCGCGAGGCGGTTGATGCCTTGCTCGCCGGGATGAGCTTTCACTGCGCAAAGTGCCATCGGGGCCGATTCCTGCACTGCAGGGGCGAGGGCGGTCAGGACACAAATGCTCAAGCCAAGTCTTAATCATAGGATTTTGAGCGAATAGAGGCATCGCGGTGGTGGGCGCAAGAGGCACGCGGAAGGAAGTGCGGGCATGAGCGGGGTGCTTCTCGGCGTCGTCGCGTACGTCCTGGCGCAATTCGTGATCGGGGCTTGGGTGTCCCGGAGAATGCAAGGAGAGGCCGATTACATTCTCGCCGGCCGGAAGCTGGGCCTGGCGCTCGTCACGTTCTCGGTCTTTGCCACGTACTTCGGCGCGGAGGCAATCGTTGCCACCGGCGGGACCGTTTATGACAAGGGGCTGTCCGGTGCCCTCGTCGACCCGTTCTCGTACGCGATCGCCATCCTCATCGCTGGGCTGGTACTCGCCCGCGCGCTGTGGAGCCGGGGCCTCACGACCTTCGCCGACCTGTTCCGGATGCGCTATTCGACAGGCGTCGAGAAGCTCGTGGTGGTCGTGCTGCTTCCGGGCTCCATCATATGGGCTGCTGCCCAGATACGTGCATTCGGCCAAGTCTTGAGTGCCAACTCGAGCCTGGGACTGGCCACGGCCATCACGCTCTCGGCCTTCCTGGTGGGGGCCTATTCCGTCGTGGGCGGCCTGCTTGCTGATGCGGTGACGGACACGATCCAGGGCATCGCGGTGCTGCTGGGCCTCATCATCCTGGGCGGTGCCGTCGCCATGCACATGGGCGGCGTGCCTGCAGGGCTTGCCAAGGTGCAGCCCGAGAAGCTCGTGCTCGTGGAGCCCACGGACGACATCATCACGATCCTGGAGCGGGTGGCGGTGCCGATCTGCGGGACGATGATCGCGGTGGAGCTGATTTCGCGCTTCCTGGGCGCCCGCTCAGCCAACGTAGCGGCCCTAGGCACCAGCATCGGCGGCCTCGTCTATCTGTTCATTGGCACGATCCCGATCTTCCTGGGCCTCGTGGGGCCGATCGTCATGCCGGGGCTGGATGAGCCAGAGCAGACCGTTTCGAGAATGGCGGAGGTGTTCCTGCCGGGCGCCCTGCATATTGCCTTCGTGGGTGCCATTGTTTCGGCAATACTATCGAGCGTCCATGCCGCTCTGCACGCTCCGGCTGCGCAGATTTCGCATAACATCATCGTGCGTGCAGTGCCTGGGCTGAGCGACCTCGGCCGCTTGTGGTCCGTGCGCTTGACGGTGATGGGTCTTTCGATTGTCGCGTACGTGATCGCGGTGACGTCACACGGCATCCATGAACTCGTCGAGACCGCATCGGCCTTCGGTGGGGCTGGGGTCTTTGTGGTGGCGGTGTTTGCGTTATTCACCCGCTTCGGAGGGCCCCACAGCGCCTATGTGTCAGTCATCTCAGGTCTCCTAGTCTGGACGCTCGGCAAGTATGTTTTTGCAATTTCAGCCCCTTATCTCATTTCTCTGGCATGCTCGCTGGCAGGCTACGTCGGGATTGCACTCTATGAGCGCCGGGCTGGGCTTGGCCGCTACGTGGGGCTGAAGAAACTTCCATAGCGCCCATTTGCGGCACTCTGCCTAGTTCGGCACAGGGGGCGCCATCTCCACCTCACTGGCGCTGGCGGGCCTTCAACCTCCGGCGAGGGCGCTGCAACTCGTCGGGGTGCGGATAATTGTTGTTGTATACGGCGCTGAAGCTGGCTAAGAAGCGGCCGCTCTGGATGCATGAAGCATAACGAAGCAAAAACAATAGGTTGGAATGGCGTGTCGCAGGCGGATGTGAAAAGCCACGTGTTCGTCGACTTCGACGGGACCATTGTCACGTGCGACGCGACGGACTTCATCCTCGAGTGCTTCGCTCTCGCGAGCTGGCGCGACGTCGAGAGCGAATGGCAGGCGGGAGCCATCGGCTCGCGCGAATGCATGACGCGGCAGGTAGCCCTGTTGCGGGCGAACCCATCGGAAATGCTCGCCAAGATTTCCGAGATCGAAGTCGACCCGGGTTTCAGCACCTTCGTCGCCGAGTGCGAGAAGCTTGGCATCGGTATCACGGTCGTTTCGGACGGCTTCGACTTCGTCATAGAGAAGGTTCTGCGCAAAGCAGGCCATCCCCACCTTCGCTTCTTTGCCAACCACCTTGAGGCTGTCGGGGGGGATCGCTGGAAGCTGACCTTCCCGTATGCTCGCAGTGGCTGCCGTGTGCTGGCAGGCAACTGCAAGTGCGCCTTCACCGAACCTTACGCAAACACGCTGAAAATCGTCGTGGGTGACGGCCGCTCCGACTTCTGCATCGCAGGTCAGGCGGACCTTGTCTTCGCAAAGGAAACGCTGCTGTCACTGTGCCAGGAAAACGGCACTCCGCACTTCCCATACAATGATTTCTTTACCGTGAGCCGGCAGCTTGGGGCGTGGATTCGCAACCTGCCGCAGCAGCCCATGGGTGCGGGGATCGCTGCGGTTTAGCAAGAACGGGCCCGGAGCAATCGGGACGCCCGGAGAACAATCCGTCGCAGCTTTGTGGTGCAACTAGCTGCTGTAATTGGCGTTTCTGGCGGCGGAATGTATCGGTGGGGATAGGGTGTCACACTGGGCGTGCACAAATGGGTCACATTTGTGATCTGTATCCCCCGCGCCCACGTGTAAGGGCAGGAGAATGCGGTGTCTCCGCCGGCCTGCCGTCGAAAGTCAGGTTTCTGCCACGGGAGCCCTTCCCGTCCGGAACATCTAGAAGTGGACGTGAATGACGAAGTTGGCCGACAAGTTTTCGCCTGCGGGGCAGGTTGGGGCGCCTGCGCCCACAGAGGCGGAGCTTCTTGCCCTGGAAGCCCAGTATTGCTCGCACGGCGACACGGTCCACTACACCAGCCCACCGAAGCTGTTCGAGCGTTGCGAAGGGTCGTACGTCTTTGACGTGCAAGGCAGGCCCTATCTCGACCTACAGATGTGGTATTCCGCCGTCAACTTCGGCTACCGCAACCAGCGTCTCGATGCGGCTGTGAGACGGCAACTCGACCGGCTGCCTCAGGTCGCAAGCCAGTATCTCCATCGCGAAAAAATCGAGCTTGCCGCAATACTTGCGCGCGACGCCCAGAAAAAATTCAGCAGCCAAGGCCGCGTACATTTCAACGTGGGTGGCAGTCAGGCGATCGAGGACAGCCTCAAGCTTGTGCGCAACTTCAAGAAGGGCAAGAGCCTGATGTTCGCCTTCGAGGGCGGCTATCACGGCCGCACCCTCGGCGCCTCAGCAATCACCTCATCCTACCGCTACCGTCGCCGCTATGGCCATTTCGGCGACCGCGCCCAGTTCATCCCTTTCCCCTACCATTTTCGCGGCCCCAAGGGCATGAGCAAGGAAGAGTACGGCGCGCACTGCGTGGCGCAGTTCGCGCGGCTTTTCGAGAGCGAATACAATGGCGTTTGGGACCCTAAGGTGGGGGAGGCAGAGTATGCCGCTTTCTACGTAGAGCCACTGCAGGGCACAGGCGGTTACATTGTTCCGCCGCCGAATTTCTTCCGCGATTTGAAGAAGGTGCTGGACGAGCACGATATTCTGCTCGTGGTTGACGAAATTCAGATGGGTTTCTACCGGACGGGGAAGCTCTGGTCGATCGAGCACTTCGGAGTGAACCCGGACGTGCTGGTGTTCGGCAAGGCCATCACCAACGGTCTTAATCCCTTGGCCGGCCTATGGGCGCGCGAGGAATTGATCAACCCGACGATTTTCCCGCCCGGTTCCACCCATTCCACCTTCAACGCCAATCCAATGGGCACTGGCGTAGCGCTCGAGGCCATGAAGATGCTGGCCGAGACCGACTATGAGGCCATGGTGATGGAGAAGGGGGCATATTTCCTTGCCGGGCTCAAGGACTTGCAGAAAAAACACAAGGTTGTCGGGGACGTCGACGGATTGGGCCTGGCACTGCGTATGGAGATCTGCGAACCGCACGATAGCTTCACGCCCTCCAAGGCCATCGTCGATCGAATGGTTGACGAAGCGTTCAAGGCCGATATGAAGGTGGCCGGCCAAACCTATGGTCTGGTGTTGGATATCGGTGGCTACTACAAGAACGTCATCACGTTGGCACCAAGCCTGCATATCACCCGGCAGGAGATCGATCTGGCACTGAACCTGCTGGATCAGCTTCTAATCCGGGTCGGCACACCTTGAGCTCAGATCCAGAAAGCAACTGGCGCCGTAACTTTCTAGGCGCGCGACAGAAAATCGAGTTGAACGGTTCGTGCCGGCTGTGGGTTAAGTCGCTGGCGCGGATCGCACCAAAAAGAACGGGGTATTCGGTATAATGAGTGGAACGAGCATCCTCGGGGGTACCCCTGACCGCAGTCTTTTCATTCCAGGCGGCCGGCTGGGCATCCTGTTAGTGCATGGCCTGGGCGGCACTCCAATCGAACTCCGTTTCGTGGCGCAAGCTCTCGCCCGGCAGGGGCATACGGTTTATTGCTGCCAACTCGCGGGTCATTGCGGGACCCCGGAGGAATTGCGTCGCTCTACGTGGAAGGAATGGTACGCAAGCGTCGAGGCCGCGCATGACCGGCTGAAAGAGCATTGCGACGTGATCGTCGCCGGTGGCCTGTCCATGGGTGGTATCCTGGCGCTGCATCTCGCCTACAACCGTCCCAACGCGATACAGGGCCTCTTGCTGTTCGCGCCGACGTTCAAGCTCGACGGCTGGGCGATGCCTTGGCATACGCGCCTGCTGCACCTGATTCGTCCAACGCCAATTCCCCTCGAGTTCGATCTCACCGAGCGGGAGCCCTACGGCATCAAGGACGAGCGCATGCGTGCCATCGTGGTCAACAGCATGCAGTCGGGCAATTCCGGCGAGGCCGGCATTTTCAGCACGCCGATGCGGTCATTCGCGAACATGAATGCGCTGGTGTCGGTGGTGCGGCGCAATCTGCCGCGCATCAAGCAGCCTGCGTTCATCGTGCATCCGCGCGAGGACGACATGGCAAGCCTGAAGAACACCCACCTGTTGCAGAAGCGGCTTGGCGGGATGGTCGAAACGCTGATCCTCGACAACAGCTATCACATCGTCACGCTGGACCAGCAGCGCCACCTGGTGGCCGACCGCAGCGTCGATTTCGTTGCCATGATCGATCGGACCGCCTCGCGCAAGGCACGCCTGCCGCAGCGCACCAAGCAGAAGGACGTGCGCTCAGAGCAGAGCTGAGCACACTTTTCAGGCAATCGCGGTCATACCTTCTTGCAGCGGGCCTGCGTGGCGGGGGCGCGCTGCCATTGGTAGGTTTCGCCCATCAGCTTGATGCCGAGATAGCCGTGGACCTGCAACTGGTCCTTGGCCTTGAGGCGTAGCTCCACCGAGAACTGCTCGTCGCGCTCAGGATCATAGATCCAGCCGTCGTCCCAGCTGCCGTCGGACTTGAGTTTCATGTCGCCGATGATCTGCAGTCCGCACAACGGGCGCCCCTTGTAGTCGACCATGGGCTTTCCGTTGGCCTGGTTCGGGTCTTTGAGCCAAGCGATATGCCCGCACAAGGAGCCGCCGCAGGACGTGATCTCCACGGCCCCTCTACCCGTATGGTCAATCCAAAGACCCACCAGCGGCGGCACGGCGGGCTGGGCCTGCGCGCGACCTGCCAGGTTGGACGTGAAGCCTACGGCCAGGATCGCCCCACAGAGGGCGAGAGCGGTCGCCAGAGGCTGATATCGGGACATTGCTGTCATGTCTGACCCCCAAGAGTGCGGCTGTGTTGGCAACCGATTCTGCTACTCCTGTCTATCCATAAAGCAGTAGAATTGCGGCAGAAAAGGCCTATTCTCGGGCCTCGTCAGCATGCTCCCGCGGCAATCTGCGCAGGTTGCGCTACCGCAAAATTTGGCAGTTGCCCCAATCACACCATATATAGGGCCCACTCGTTCCAGGCATTCGCGAGGGCGCTGGCTGCCTGCTCAGCCGCTTCTGCGCCAAGATCGGATCTTCCGAATACGAATGGTTGGCGCGGGTAGCGCGGGTCTGAAATCCGCAACCGGCTTGTGCCGGCATAGATGGCCACTCAATAGGCCCCAAGGTTGCAATGACGTTCACACTGGCATTCCGCAATCTGTTCCACGATCGCATCCGCCTGGCGGTAACGCTGGTCGGTATTCTGTTCTCGATCGTTCTCGTGGCTGTGCAACTCGGGCTTTATCTCGGCGCACGCTCGATGATCATCAACATGATCGAGCGTGCCGACGGCGACCTCTGGATCATGGCCTACGGCACGAAGAACTTCGAGGAAGGGCAGCCCGTCGACGTCCGCGAACGCTACGCAGCGCTTTCCACTCCGGGGGTGGCACGCGCCGTTCCACTCATCGTTTCGTTTGCAGATTGGCGCAAGCCGCAGGGTGGGTCGACACTGGTTGTGATCATCGGCACGGATGCCGAGGATCGCGGTTTGGTGCCGTGGAACGTGGTCGAAGGCAACGTCACGGCGCTGGGTGCTGGCGACGCCGTGATCATAGACCAGTCATATCTTACGGACCTCGGGATCAAGGGCGTAGGCGACACGGCCGAGATCTCCAACCAGCGGGTACGCGTCACCGGCCTCACCGAAGGCATTCGCTCGTTCACGGTATCGCCATACGTATTTACAACGCTCACCCGCGCGCGGACGCTGCTTGGTATGCCGGCCGACCGGCTGACCTATGTCCTGGTGAAGCTGCAGCCCGGCGCCGACCCCGAGGTCGTGCGTGCAGGCATTCGCGACAAGTCTCCGAACACGGAGGTGCTGACCAAGGCGGAGTTCCGCCAGCGCAGCCTTAACCACTGGCTGTTCGCAACCGGGGCCGGCATCGCCCTCATCGGTGGCGCGATCCTGGGTCTGGTGGTCGGAACCGTGATCGTTGCGCAGACGCTTTACTCCAGCACCAAGGATCACTTGAACGAGTTCGCGACACTGCGTGCGCTGGGCTCTTCTTCAGGTTATATCCATCGGGTGATCCTGGCTCAGGCGGGCCTGAGCGCGGTTCTGGGTTACACGCTTGGAATGGGGATTGCGCTCACGATCGCCGTCTTGAGCGAGCGCACGGCGCTTCCCATTCTCATGACACCGGGACTTGCCGCCGTGCTCCTCGTCCTGACGCTCGCGATGTGCGCGGTCTCCGCCGTATCCGCGATCGGTAAGGTGATGCGAATTGATCCAGCGATGGTGTTCAGCCGATGACCCAGCAAGCCAACCCATCGACGCCGCCGGCGGCACCTGCAAGGGTGATGCTGGAAGCGACCAATGTAGTGAAGGAGCTGGGCTTCGGCGCGGTGAAGGTGCGCGCTCTGAAGGGCGTGAACCTGAAGCTGAATGCCGGCGAGTTGACGCTGCTGATGGGCCCGTCCGGTAGCGGCAAGACCACACTGCTCTCCATCCTCGGCTGCATCATGACCCCCACGTCCGGGCAGCTTGTCGTGGCGGGGGACCACACGGAAGGGCTAAACTCTGAAGAGCTGGCAGACCTGCGGCGCCGGCACGTGGGCTTCGTGTTCCAGTCCTACAACCTTTTCCCCACGCTCACGGCGGAAGAGAACGTGCGCATCGCGCTCGACGTGCGCGGCGAAAAGGGTTCAGAATCGAAGGTGCGGGCGCAGCGCGCGCTGCAACAGGTTGGCCTCGGCCACAAGCTGCGGTCCTACCCGAAGAACATGAGCGGCGGAGAGCAGCAACGCGTGGCAGTCGCCCGCGCCATCGTCGCCTCGCCATCGGTGATCCTCGCGGACGAGCCGACGGCCGCACTCGACAGCGAGAATGGCCTCGCCGTCATGCAGCTTCTCTCCGAGATCGCCAAGGACAAGAGCCGCGCCGTGCTCGCCGTCACGCACGATCCGCGCACCATTCCCTTCGCCAACCGCATCCTTCGTATCGAGGATGGCCTGATCGTCGGCGAGGAGCGCCGCACCGAAGGCGTCGAGACGGTGCATGAGCTTGCGCGCACCAGAAAACGGAAAGCAAATGCCTAGAACAGATTCCTCCCTGATGATGCTTGGCGTGGCTGCCCTCGTGGCCTTGGGCGTTGGGTACTACGTGCCCAAGACCTTCAGCACGCGACCCGCCATCGAAACCGCGAGCACCGAAGCCGGCGCGAAGCAGGCTCCAGCCGCGCCATCGGCCAATTCAGCGGTTGCGCCCGCTCGGACCTGGACGGCATCGGCGCCCGGGCGCATAGAGCCCGTCGACGGCGAAGTACGCATCGGCACGCAGGCCGCTGGCCGTGTTTCCGAAGTGCTCGTGGCCGTCAACGACAAGGTGCAGGCGGGCGATCTGCTGGTGCGCCTCGACGACGAGGATTACCAAGCCAAGATCGTGGCCCTCGCAGCCGAGGTTGCTGTTCGCAAGCGGGAGCGCGACGCCGCAGAAATGTCGACAGGAAATTTGGCGCGCGACCGCCGCAATGCGGAGGACAATTTGTTCGCTGCGGAATGGCAGCTCTACATGGTGCGCGAGGACCTCGACAAAGCGCTGCGCGGACGCAACTCGGGCGACCAGGCGGAGCTCGACAGGCTGCGCGATGCCCAGGTAAAGGCCAAGGAGCGCGTCGAGCAGACGCGCACGGCTTTGCGTAAGGCTTTGAACGTGGAAGGCCTGCCCTCGCCATCGCGCGGCGAAGTCGCACTCACCGCAGCGCGGGCTGAGCTTTCGGCGGCGGAAGTGGCCGTGGAGCGCACGCGCATTCGCTCGGCAACCGCAGGCACCGTACTGTCGCTCAACGCGAAGGTCGGCGAGGTGCTGGCCCCGAGCGCCGAACTGCCCGTCGCCATCGTCGGCAACCTGACGCAATTGCGGGTGCGCGCGGAGTTCGAGGAGCGGGATCTCGGCAAGGTTCGTGACGGCCAGATGGCGGTGATCCGTTCCGACGCCTTCCAGGGCCGGGACTTCGAGGGCAAGGTGACGCAGGTTGCCCCTTCGCTCACGTCATCGCGCATCGGCCAGCGCGGGCCCCGCAAGCCCAATGACGTCGATGTGCTGGAAGTCCTTATCAACCTCACGGGGCCGACACCGCTGCTGCCCGGCATGCGGGTCGATGTCTTCCTCAAGACGGACCAACAGTCGACGGCGCCCAAGGCGCAGTCCACCGCGGCGAAATAAGCTTCGGCCACAACTGTAAGTCGGCCAGGCTGGCAGGTTGCCGCCTGCAACCTGTTGCGTCCGGATGCTTATACACAGAAAAGCCCCCGTCTCGTGTTGGCCGCGCTTTCGATCAGCGGCCCATCAGGCTTAACTCCCGGCGTGTTCCAGTAAGTTTTCGTCTGCTCACGCTTTCCGTGGAGGTAAAGTCATGACTGTCAGCAAGATCGTCGCCCTTTCGCTCGTCGCCGCCGCCCTGGCCCTGTCCGCCTGCCGCACCGAGGAGCCCTATAAGCCCCTCAAGCTCGGCGCCGACATCAACGTCCAGCAGCAGGCCGCGACCCGCTGACGCCTGCAGCCGCCAACGGTGCGGCTGGCTATCGGATTATGCAAAGGCTCCGCTCGGCAACTGTCGGCGGGGCCTTCGCTGTTTTGAATGCTTAACCCGCAGTCAGCCGTGAGCCCGCATAGCCATAGACATCGCGTGCCGCAGCGGCGCTCACGTAGCCCTTCGTGACGTCCGCCGAGATCGCATCTTGCGCGCGCTCGCGCGGATCGCCGAAGCCGCCACCACCCGACGTCTCCAAGCGGATGATGTCGCCCTTCCTGACGCGCATGTTGGTGACTTTGGAGCCCAGCACGTGGCGCTCGCCCTCGCGCACGAGGGTGAGGGTGCTGAGTGCCGCCGGCTTGCCGCCTGCCAGGCCAAAGGGCGGAAATTTGAAGCGGTCGAGGTTTGTGGAGACCTGGGCCTCGTCGCACTCGATCCGCCATTCCCGCCACAAGCCCAGGCCGCCGCGCTGGCGGCCCGGCCCGCCTGAGTCCGGCAGAAGGCCGTAACCCAGGAACGTCAGCGGCATGTCGCTCTCGATCATCTCCATGGGGATGTTGGCGTTGTTGTGCATGCCGAACGAGTGGGCCGACGACCCATCGGAGTAGGAGAGGGCGCCGCAGCCGCCGATCTCGATCTCGACCAGCACCTTGCGTCCCTTGCGTGCATCCACCGTCTGGAACGCCACGACGTATGAGACAGCGTAGTAGGCCGCCGGCATGCGGTCCGGCACGGCCTGGTGCAGGGCTGCGAACAGCACGGTTGCGAGCCTGTGGCTGATCGCGATGCGATGCACGACGGGCGCAGGCGCCGCCGCATTTACGCAAGTACCCTCGGGCGCGATCACCCTGACTGGCCGGTAGCAGCCGGAGTTCGAGGCAAGGGGAATGTCGGCGGTGGCCATGAGGGCGTAGAACACGCCTGCGCAGGTGGAGGCGTAGGTCGCGTTGCTGGGGCCCAGGCATTGCGGGCTGCAGCCCGTGAGATCCACCGTGATCTCGTCGCCGGCCACGATGACTTTGGCGCAGATCTCGATCGGGGCGTCGGTGATGCCGTCGTCGTCGACGCGGTCGGCAAAGGAGTAGCTGCCGTCGGGAATGCGGCTGATGACGGCCCGCATGCCGGCTTCCGAAGTATCAAGGATCTGCTTCAGTGCCTGCTTGAACCGGGCAGGTCCAAGTTTCCTGACCTGTCGCTCGATGTTGACGGCGCCCACGTTGAGGGAGGCGATTTGCGATTGCAGGTCGCCCCACAGGATCTCCGGCTGGCGCACGTTCTGCAGGATGAGGGCGCGCAAGGGCTCCATCAGCCGCCCTTCCTCGAAGAGCTTCACCGGCGGGATGCGCAGACCCTCCTGGAAGATCTCAGTGGCGCTGGACCCGTAGCTGCCGGCAGAGATGCCGCCAACGTCGAGATGGTGGCAAAGCGTGCCGACGAACCCGACCCGCTGCCCTTCGTGGAACACCGCCCTGAATGCCACGATGTCCGGCAGGTGCTGCCCGCCGCAGTAGGGATCATTGGAGATGACGACGTCGCCGGGCTTCCAGGTTTCGGCCGGAATGTGTTTCGCCAGTATCTCGGTGAGGAAGAACGTCATCGAGTTCAAGTGGCTCGGAATGCGCGCCGCCTGCGCCACATTCCAGCCGTTGGCGTCGAAGATGGCGGTCGAATAGTCGAGCAACTCGCGCACGATCGTGGAGCGGCTGGTGCGCCAGACCGTGACATCCATCTCCGCCGCGGCAGCGGTGAGGGCGTTGTAGATAATTTCAAGCTCGATGGGCGATATGTCGGAGGTTGTGGGCGTGGCGGTCACGGTCAGCTCCTCTCGGCGATCAAGTGGCCGGTCGCATGGGGCATGCAGCTCCAGCCCTCCTCCAGAAGGACCGTGGTGTAGGCCTCCTCGATGACGGCAGGGCCGGTTATGGTCTTGTCAGGCGGCAGTGCCTCGCGGTCCCACACGGCCACGTCTCGCCACACACCGCCAAGGAAGACTTTGCGCGTGCCCTTGGGGGCTGCCCTAGTCGTCGTGCGCGCAACCGCCATCGGCTTTGGTTGCGCCAGCTTGCCGACGGCCGACGCGCGCACTGCCACGATCTCCACCGCAGCGCCCCGGTTGGCATAGGAGAAGCGCTGCTCATGCAGCGCGTGGAACCCGTCGATCAGGCCGTCGAGCGTGATCTGTGTGAAGTCCGTCACAGAAGCGGCAGGCACCGTGAGTTCGAAAGCCTGGCCCTTGTAGCGCATATCGGCCGCAAGCTCGATGCGTTGGTCTTCGGGTCTCACGGCGTCGGCTTCAAGCCGCGCCTTGGCCTCTCGCATCAGGCTCTGTGTCATTTCCGCAAGGCGCGGCACCATCGCCGGCACTGCCTCAAGCAGCTGCGAGCGCACGAGATCGTGCGCGAGGTTCGAGTGCAGGATGCCGAACGCGGACAGCGTCGAGGCGCTCTCGGGGAACACCACCCGCCGTACACCCACCTCGTCGGCAACGGCGATGGCGTGCAGGCCGGCGGCACCGCCGAAGGCGATCATGACGAAGTCGCGTGGATCGAGCCCCTTCTCGAACAGTGAAAGGCGAATGGCCGCGCCCAGGCTGGCATTGGTCACGGCGAGCATGCCTTCTGCCGCGGCTTCGACGTCGAGGCCCAGGGGCTTGCCGACGTTGGCCGCAATGGCGTTGCGGGCAGCCTCCGCATCGAGGCGCATGCCGCCGCCGAGGAACGCCTCGCCATCGAGCCGGGCGAGGGCGATGTTGGCATCGGTTACGGTTGCGAACGTGCCACCGCGGCCGTAGCAGGCAGGCCCTGGCCGCGAGCCGGCGCTCTCCGGCCCCATCGTCAGTCGGCCGCCCGCACGCACGTTGGCGATGGACCCGCCACCGGCGCCGATCGTGTTGATCTCCACCATCGGCAGGCGCACCGGCATGCGGTCGATCTCGCCCTGCGTCACGAGGTTGATCTTGCCATCGCGCACGACTGAGACATCGAAGCTCGTCCCGCCCATGTCGACGCCGACGATGTTGGGCTCCTGCAGGAGCTGCCCCAGGAGGGCGCAGGCCGCGCTGCCACCGGAGGGACCCGACAGCAGCAGCCGCACGGGCTCCTGCGCGGCCTTCTCCGGACTGCACACGCCGCCGTTCGACTGCACGAGGAAAAGCAGCGGATTGAGGCCTTCCGACTTGAGCCGCGCTGCAAGCTTGTCGAGATAGCTGCCGACGACCGGCATCAGCAGCGCGTTCATGATGGTGGTCGAGGTACGCTCGTACTCGCGGATCTCAGCGTTGAGGCCGCTGGAGCAGGACACGCGCAAGGCTGGCCGCACTTTCCTCAGGTGCTCCGCGATGCGCTGCTCGTTCTCCGCGTTGAGGTAGGCGTTGAGCAGGCATACGGCCACCGCCTCCACCTCGAGCGCGTCGAGCTTGGCGACGAGCCCCGCCAGTGCGGCGTCTGTAACCTTCGTCTCGATGCTGCCATCCGACTTCGTCCGCTCCGCGATGCCGAGGCGACGGTCGCGCGGGATCAGCACCGGCGGCACCTTCGGATTGAGCGAATAGACTTCGCGTCTGTAGTGCCGCCCGATCTCGGCCACGTCCTCGAAATTGAGCGTGGTGACGAGTGCGCCGCGCGCGAGTTTGCGCTCCAGCACGGCGTTTGTGGCGATGGTCGTGCCGTGCAGCAGGTAGCCGACGTCCGATAGGGCAAAGCCGGCCTTGTCCGCCGCCTGGCGGATGCCCGTGATGAGGCCGATGGAAGGATCCTCGGGCGTCGTGGGTGTCTTCAGGCTCGACAACGCGCCGGTGCGCTCATCGTAGATCTGCAGATCCGTGAATGTGCCGCCGATATCGACGGCGATGCGGACCGGCGGCGTGCGTCTTGCCGACATGAACCCTCTTTTCCCTACCTCTTGGGCGAACCGTTTCGAGTACGCCTAGGTGATCGAAAGAGGAGATGCAAGGTGGCCCATCGCCCGTCGAAACTGCCGCGCGCTGGACGCACAAATTGCAAGCGCTTGCTGCCCGCACGGAGGGCAGGAAACAGCGATCGGACAAGGCAAAGGAGCTGGCCGTTACGCAGGCGGCTGAGCGGGCGCCGAGCCTCTAAGCAGGGCAGCGGTCGCTGCATCGGCGGGATAGAATGCCTCGATGACGAGTTCCGACAGCGTCACTTCCGCCGCGGTGCCGAACACGGTCGTGGTACTGAAGAACGACAGGGTGCCGGCCTCGGTGGCAATTTGCATCGGTACGATGACGTCGAGCGGTTGGGCTGGCGTATGACCGTCCTGATGGCCCCACCACCCACAGACCTCGCGAATGAGACCGTCGATGACCCGGTCGCGGGTCAAACGATGCTGCCGCCGCAGGCGCTCGAGCATGTGGGCCCGGAGCTGCTCCATATTGACGATGCGGCTGCTCAGCCCTTCCGGATGCAGTGTCAGGCGAATGACGTTGACGGGTGGCGCGAGAAGGTGCGGCGCAACGCCGGCCAGAAGCGGCGCGACGCCACGATTTGCGGCCTGCATCACCCAGTGCCGGTCGACCGCGAGCGCGGGGTAAGGCTCATGCCCGGCAAGGACGATGTCGATGGCCTGCCGCGCAGCCTTGAGCGCCGGCTCGTCGAGCCGGTGCTCCTGGTAGAGAGGCGCAAAGCCCGCTGCCAGCAGCAGGTGGTTGCGTTCGCGCAGCGGGATGTCGAGGTGCTCTGCGAGGCGCAGGACCATGTCGCGCGAAGGGGCCGCCCGCCCGCTCTCGATGAAGCTCAGGTGCTTCTGCGAGATCTCGGCCTCCAGCGCCAGCGACAGCTGGCTCATGCGCCGCGCCTCGCGCCAAGACTTGAACAGTCCGCCGAAGCCTTGAGCCGGTACCGCATGCGCCATGTTGCCATCCTGTTGCCCGATCAAGCACACCGAAGGTAGCGGCTTGCCATGCTCCTGTTCAATTACCTCGGGGGTAAGCAGCAAGCCGTGTCAGGCAGCGCCTTTATTACCTCGCACGCAATCGCGGCGCGCGCACGACGAGGCCATGCTGCCCTTGTCGATGAAGAGAAGGAGACAGCCTCATGACGGTACAAATGCAATCGGCCACGATGGCTCCGGCGGCGGGTTTCTTGCGCAAGGTCCTCCTTGCGGACGCTGCGACGGGCATCATATCGGCCGTCGGCCAGACCATGCTGACGGGCGAATTCGTGCGCCTGACGGGGATGCCCTCCGGCCTGCTGTTCATGTCGGGGTTGGCCCTCTACCCCATCGCCGCCTTCATGGCCTGGACGGCGTTACGCACCCCTCTCATGCCGGCAGCCGTATGGATCATCATCCTCGGCAACGTAGGGTGGGCGCTGGCGAGCCTCGCGCTCCTGCTGGTGCCGACTCTGGTGCCGACGCCCGCCGCGGCAGTCCTGGTCGCGGCGCAGGCGGCAGCGGTGGCCATGTTTGCCATCTTCGAATGGGTAGGCCTCAAGCGGTCGAAATGAGGCTTCAGAGCCCATGCAACCTGCCCAGCGCGCTCGCGTTTTCCGGGGCAGGATTGCATGGCGAGGGAACGGGAGAGGCGCTGACCAAGGCGCAGACCTCGCAGCGGATCGACGAGTTGCAAGGCGAGACGGGACCCGGGCGCGATCACTGAGGCGGCGCGACTTAAGTCGCGGGTGCGGCTGCCAACCGCCATCGCGGGCATGGTAACGCTCTCGCTTGTGGGCGCTGGCACTCTTTCACAAGTCCGTCAGCGCGCCGGACAAGCCGCTTGCTGCGGATGCAAAATCCGGATGTATTGCCGCTCTCCTCAACACCGCAGGTCCTGATGTTGCCACCCCCCTTCCGGATTTCCATCGGTATTGCCTTGCTCGTTGGCGCCGTGGCGCTCACGGGCTGCGAGCGAAAGGAGGCGCAAAAGCAAGCTTCGGCTCCGCCACCGCCCCCTGTGACCGTGGCGCTGCCCGAGAAGCGCATGGTCGTCGACAAAGACGAATATGTCGGTCGCTTCATTGCGGTGGACAGTGTGGAGGTGCGTGCGCGCGTCTCGGGCTACCTGGAGCAGGTACACTTCCGCGATGGGCAACTCGTCAAGAAGGGCGACCCGCTGTTCACCATCGATCGGCGCCCCTTTCAGAACTCAGTCGAGCAGGCGAAGGCAAGCGTCAACCAGGCGAAGGCGAATCTCGCCTACACGGAAGCAGACCTTGCGCGCGCCCAGGGGCTCGTGGGGGGTAGCGTCATCAGCCAGCAGACCTATGAGCAGCGGACACAGGCCAAGCGCGTGGCGGAAGCCAATGTCGCTGCGCAGGAGGCAGCGCTCCGCCAGGCGAGCCTGGACCTGGAATTCACCGAGCTGAAGGCACCCGTTTCAGGCCGCATCGGGGATCGGCGCGTGTCGCCCGGCAATCTCGTCACTGGCGGCACCACGGGCACGACCACGCTGCTCGCCACCATCCAGACCATCGACCCCATCCGCTTCGAATTCACGATGGATGAGACGAGCTACCTGCGCTACCAGCGCATGGCGAAAGCCGGCCCGGACGAAGCCGACCAGGGCGTCAAGGTGCCTGCCAAGCTGCGACTGATCGACGAGGAAGCCTATGCACACACCGGCTTCATCGATTTCGTCGACAACGCCATAGACCGCTCATCGGGCACGATTCGCGGACGCGCCCAGTTCCCCAATGCCAAGGGCATTTTCACGCCCGGCATGTTCGCGCGGATCCAGGTCGAGGTAGGCCCGCCGCAAGAGGCGCTGCTGGTTCCAGACGCCGCTATTGGCACGGAGCAGGTGCGCAAATTCGTCTACGTGGTCGATGCCGAGAACACCGCAAAGCCGAAGTACGTCACGCTCGGCGCGCTGGTCGACAACCTTCGTGTTGTCAAAGGCATCGAAGCCGGGGACCGCGTGATCGTCAATGGGCTGATGCGGGTGCGTCCGGGCGCCAAGGTCAATCCCACCGCCGGCGGGCCGGCAACCTCGGCGTCGAAATAGGCTTACGGCTCGCGTCCGAGCCAGACACGGCGGCATCTCATGCGCATCTCGCACTTCTTCATCGACCGGCCGATCTTCGCAGCCGTGCTGTCCGTGGTGTTCGTGATCCTGGGCGGCGTTGCCTATGGCCGGCTGCCGGTGGCGCAGTATCCGGAAATCGCCCCGCCCGTCATCAACGTCACAGGACAATACCCAGGTGCCAGCGCCGAGGTCGTGGCTTCAACGGTCGTGGCGCCGCTCGAGCAGCAGATCAATGGCGTCGAGAACATGCTCTATATCTCGTCGAACTCGACGGGGGACGGACGCTTCTCGATCTCGGTCACGTTCGATCTCGGCACCAACCTCGACACGGCGCAGGTGCAGGTGCAAAACCGCGTGGCCATCGCCCAGCCGCGTCTGCCGGCTGATGTGCGCAACATCGGCGTCACGGTGGCCAAGGCCTCTCCCGACCTGATGATGGTTGTGCATCTTTTCTCGCCCGACAAGACGCGCGACACGCTGTTCATATCAAACTATGCCAACGTGCAAGTGACGGACGTGCTCAATCGCCTCGAGGGCGTGGGCTCCATCACCGTGTTCGGCAGCCGCGACTACTCCATGCGCATCTGGCTCGACCCGGACCGCCTGCAGTCGATGGGCATGACGGCAGCAGATGTGGTCGCGGGCCTCCAGGCGCAGAATGTGCAGGTGGCATCGGGCGTGCTGAACCAGCCGCCGATCGAGACGCCGGCCGCGTTCCAGGTGGCCGTGCGCACGCTGGGGCGCCTGGCCGACCCGTCCGAGTTCGCCAATATTGTCGTGAAGCAGTCCGAGACTGCTGTCGTGCGCGTGAAGGACGTGGCCAAGGTGGAACTTGCGGCGCTCGACTACACCACGAACTCCTACCTTGACCGCGATCCGGCCGTCGGCATCGGCATCTTCCAGCGGCCGGGCTCCAATGCACTGGCAGCGGCAAAGGCCGTGCAGGCGACCATGAACCAGCTTGCCCGCACCTTCCCGTCCGGGCTCAAGTACACCATCATCTACAATCCGACGGAGTTCATCCAGCAGTCGGTCGATGCGGTGATGCGCACAATCGCGGAAGCGGTGGTGCTGGTGGTGCTGGTCGTGGTGCTGTTCCTGCAGACATGGCGTGCCGCCGTGATCCCGCTGGTTGCCATCCCCGTGTCGCTCATCGGTACGTTCTTCGTGATGAGTGTGTTCGGGTTCTCGCTCAACAACCTTTCGCTCTTCGGCCTGGTGCTCGCCATCGGCATCGTCGTGGACGACGCCATCGTCGTCGTCGAGAACGTGGAACGGAACATAGCCGAAGGGTTGTCGCCGCGAGAGGCGGCGCGCAAGAGCATGGACGAAGTGGGTTCGGCGCTCATCGCCATCGCCCTGGTGCTCACGGCCGTGTTCGTGCCGTCGGTATTCATCACCGGCATCTCGGGCCAGTTCTATCGCCAGTTCGCGCTGACGATCGCGGGTGCCACGCTGATCTCGCTCATCGTTTCGCTCACGCTGTCGCCGGCCATGTGCGCGCTGCTCCTGAAGCCGCACGACGCGCATAGCGCGCCACGCTGGTACTCGCGCCCGTTGCACGCTTTCTTCCGCTACTTCAACCTGGGGTTTGATTACCTTTCGAGTGGCTACGGCCGCATTGCCGCCCGGATCGTGCGCCTCTCGGTGCTCATGCTCGTCGCCTATGTGGCGATCCTAGGCTATGGCCTCAACGAGTTCCGCAAGACACCCGCAGGCTTCATCCCGCAGCAGGATGCGGGCTACCTCATTACGGTTGTGCAGCTGCCGCCAGGGGCTTCGCTCGCGCGCACCGACGAGGTGAACCGTCGCGTCGTCGATATCGCACTTCAGGTGCCCGGCGTGGCGCATGCGGTCAATATCGTCGGCTTCTCCGGCGCCACGTTCACCAATGCGCCCAACGCGGGTGCCGTCTTCCTCGTGCTCGACCCGTTCGAGGCCCGCGCCAAGGACCCGGCGAAGTCGCAAGCGGCGCTGCAGGGGGCGCTCTTCCAGCGGCTTGCCTCCATCCAGGAAGGCCTCGTGATCGTAGTCGCCCCGCCTTCCGTCCGCGGCATCGGCAACGCCAACGGCGTGCGCATGATGATCCAGGATCGCGGCGGTGTCGGCGTGCAGGAGCTGCAGGCGGCGACCTATGCGATGATGGGGCGGGCCTCGCAGACGCCGGGGCTGACGCAGGTGTTTTCGCTGTTCGAGACCTCGACGCCGCAGCTCTACCTCGACATCGACCGCACGAAGGCCCAGCTTCTCGGAATCAACATCGCTGACGTCTTCAACACGCTGCAGACCTACCTGGGCTCGTCCTACGTCAACGACTTCAATATCCTCGGTCGCACGTTCCGCGTCACTGCGCAGGCAGACGCGCCCTACCGCACAAGCGCCGATAACATTCTGAAACTGCGCGTGAGGAACAGCCGCGGCGAGCCCGTTCCGCTCGGTTCGTTCACGACCGTGAAGGACGTGTCCGGCCCCTATCGCGTACCGCGGCACAATCTCTACCCGGCAGCCGAACTCGATGCCGCCGCGGCGCCTGGCTACTCGCAGGGACAGGCGATCGAGATCCTGCAGCAGGTTGCGCGCGAGGTGTTGCCCGAAGGGGTGGGCTACGAATGGACAACGCTCGCCTACCAGCAGATCCGCGCCGGTAGCACGGCGATCTTCGCCTTCCTTCTCGCGGTTGTCTTCGTCTATCTCGTGCTCGCTGCACAATACGAGAGCCTGACACTGCCGCTTTCGGTGATCCTGATCGTGCCGATGTGCCTCGTGGCGGCAATCAGCGGTGTCATCATCCGCGGTCAGGACAATAACATCCTCACGCAGGTCGGTTTCATCGTGCTGATCGGCCTCGCCGCCAAGAACGCGATCCTCATCGTCGAGTTTGCAAAGCAGCTGGAGGATCAGGGCGAGGACCGCTGGCATGCGGCCGCCGAAGCTGCGCGTCTGCGCCTGCGGCCCATCCTGATGACATCTCTCGCCTTTATTCTCGGCGTGGTGCCGCTGGTGTGGGCCGTGGGGGCGGGCGCGGAACTGCGTCAGACACTCGGTACGGCGGTCTTCGCAGGCATGATCGGCGTCACGATTTTCGGCCTCATCTTCACACCGGCCTTCTACATCATATCGGGATGGCTGGCAGGGCTCGGCGGCTCCCGCGGCAAGCCCTCTGGTCCGGCGGAAGGCAGCATGCAGCCGCATCCGGCCGAGTAGGACGCAGTCGTTGTGGAGAGCGTGTCACGCGGCGCGTGCAGCAATGGCGCGCTGGATCTCTGCAATGAGCAGTTGCGGGCGGATCGGCTTCGTCACCAACGGGGATGCGCGCAGCGCCTGCGGCTGCTGGTTGCGATCGTAACCCGATACCAGCACGAACGGCGTGCCGTGCTCGGCAAGCTCGCGCGCGATCGGCTCCGCGGTCTGCGTTCCGAGGTTGACGTCGAGCACGCCCATGTCGCAGCCATGGCGGCGAAAAAGCGCGAGTGCCTGTTCCACCGTACGTGCCGGGCCCACGATCTCATAGCCCTCCGACGATAGGATGTCGGCAATCTCCATGGCGATCAGCGCCTCGTCCTCGACCACGAGAATGCGCTTGCGATTGGCCACCGCCGGGGCGTCTGCCGCACGTTGCGGAACAAGAGCCTGCACGGCGGGCGCGTCGACGAGCTTGGCGAGCGGGCACGAAAGCGTCCAGCATAAGCCCGAGGCCGCGTACTCGAGCGTGACGTCCGCATCGAGGCTCATGCCCGACATGTTGCGGATGACGGTTGAGCCGAACCCCTCCTGTGCGGGCGGCGTCACCTGAGGTCCGTCCCTCTCGCGCCACGTGATGAAAAAGCGGCCGTCCGAGGTTCGCCAGCGTACGTCGATTCGCCCCTTGTCGCCCGAAAGCGCGCCGTACTTGCTGGCGTTGGTGGCAAGCTCGTGCAGCACCATGCCAAGGACCTGGGCGGACGCGGGCGACAGGCGCAGGTGCGGCCCACCCGTCGAAATGCGTGCACCGAAGCTACTGGCGAAATGCGCAAGCTGCGCCGAGATCAGGTCCTGGATATCGACGCCTTGCCAGTCGTTGCGCACCAGCAGGTCCTGGTTCGCGGCGAGCGCCTGGATGCGCTCGCTGAAGCGGGCGAGAAAATCGCGGCGGTCGGCTGTCGCAGTCTGTCGCGCGATGGCCTGGACGAGGCCCAGCATGTTCTTGGAGCGGTGATTGACCTCCCGCAGCAGCAGGTTGATGTGCTCCTCGCGCGCCTTCTGCTCGCTGATGTCGAGCATCATCCCGATAACGCGATCGTCTTCCGGCTTCTGGCCGCGCAGGATGCTCGCGCGATCCTGCACCCAGACGTAGCGGCCGTCCTTGTGGCGCATGCGATAGACGACTTCATAGCCCATCCGCTCGGCGACGCCCCTGTCCATGGCTTCGCTGGCCGCTGTCGCATCGTCCGGATGAATGAGCGCCCTGCGGCCGTCCCCGAGCGCCGTCGCTTCTGCCTGCGTGAAGCCCGCGAGGGTGAAGATCGAGGCGTCGAACAACACCTGTCGCGTCCGCGGCACATACTCGTAAGGCGCTGCGCGGGCCGACTGCTGCGCGATCTTGGAACGCTCGACCGCAATGGCAAGCTCTCGCTCCTGCTTGAGGCGTTCGGTGCGGTCGGTGACGAGCACGATGACGTGCAGCGGCTGGCCGTCGCTGTCGCGCATCATGGAGACATGCTTGTGAACCCACAGCGTGCGCCCGTCGGCCGCCAGGTACCGGTTCTCGATCTCGAACGCGTTCCGCCGCCCCTCGAGCAAATCTTGTGTGAACTGGAGGTTGGTATCCCGGTCGTCCGGATGGATCAGGTCTTCGAAGCTGCGATCGCGCAGCTGCGCCTCACTATAGCCGAGCATTTGCGCGTAGGCCGGATTGCACGACTGGTAGCGTCCGTTGGGCGCAGTAATGGCTATCCCGGTTGCCGCGTTCTGGTAGATGCCGCGGAAGCGCTGTTCGGAACGGCGAAGGCTTTCATTCGCGCCGGCGAGCGTATGGGCTGCCTCCGTCGCTTCCCTGATGATCGTATCCCGCGCCACGCCCGAGGATGCGCTGGCGATGCTGTTCAGGGCATCAGCGAGCTGCCGGCCATAGAGGAACACCAGGAGGGTGGCGATGCCCATGATGATGACCGTGCCGAACATCAGGTCGCGCGTGCCATCGGCCACGATCTTGTCCAGATAGGCCTCGGTAACGGAAGCGGCCACCATCCAATCGCTGACGCGTGTATGCACCACCGCCCGGATGATGCTGCGTCCGTCGATGCCTTTGATGAGGTGCGGGGCACGGTCTCGAGCCCCGGTTTCAATCAGCTCGGGGCCCAAGACCTTGCCGACGTAGCGCTCATGTTCCCGCGACCGTGCAATGAGCTGGCCCCTTCGGTCGGAAACGCCGGTCGTCCACTCGCCACCGATGTCCTGGCCATCCAGCATCTGCCGGACATGCTCGGGAGTGATGGAATAGGCGAGAACCCTTGGTGGACGATCGGCATCAAGGATCGGCAACAGGATATTGATGACGTAGGCGTTTCTCACCCTTCCCCAGAACAGGTCCGTCACGTAAGGCTGCTTGGTCTCTACAGCGTACTTGAGGGCCTCGGGCGCACTGTAGGGCACGAGGGCTGAGCCCCAGGGAACAGCCGTGTTGAGGAGTTGCCGGCCGTCGGGCTCGACGAGCAGGATGGCTGCGTCCGGCTTGCCCAGTGCCGCTTTCGACTGCTGGTGAAAGGCCTCGAAGTCGTCGCGGGCCAGCGACTGGGAGATCGACAACGTCCGCAGGATCGTCAGTGACCGCTCGATCTCATTGGATATGTCGTCGGCGAGATCGGCCGCGAGCTGCACTATCCGTGCCTCCGCCTCCCGGCGACGTTCCTTGCCAGCCTCACGGATGAGAAACGTCGACAGCAATATAGCAGGAACGATGAGGAGAGCCGCAAACAGGGAGAGGTGGATGCGCAACGGTAGGCCCGCAGGCGACCAGCGGGCAAGCATAGGCTGCAGTTTGAATTTGCTCGTTGCTGCCAGTGGAAGCTGCACGCGGCTCCTCTCTGTTGCGGGGGCCCAGCGAACGCGATCGGCAATGCGAAAGTCAAGCAAAAGCAAAAGCCTGGCTCTAGCTTGTGGCTCAAAGGGCTAGAGTTGGTTGTGCGCTGCGGAAATTTCAGGCTTTATCAGAGCTTAGCATCCGTATACTTTGCACCCGCATACAAGAGCGGCGCTGCAGGCGTGGAGTGGGGGTAGTTGTGTCGGCCGGTCAGGACACCTCGTTCAAGATTGGTCATGGGCGTGCAGGCTTTCTGCTGCTGCACGGGCTTGCCGGAACACCCGTCGAGATGCGTGCCTACGGCGAGACGCTGGCGCGCGCAGGCTACACGGTCTCCTGTCCGCAGCTTGCGGGACATTGCGGAACCTTCGACGACCTCAAGCGGTCTACTTGGCAGGACTGGGCAGCTTCGGCTTCCGCAGCGCTGACGGATCTGCGCAAGAGCTGCGATTTCGTGGTGGTCGGCGGCCTGTCCACGGGCGGCGTTCTCAGCCTGTGGCTTGCGGCCGAGCGGCCCAAGGAGGTCGACGGCGTGGTGCTGCTCGCCCCCACGTTGTGGATCAACGGCTGGGTCATTCCCTGGTACGCCCGCTTCTTCGACCTCGTCCTGCAGAAGTGGTTTGCGAATCTCATTGATTTTCCGGACGTGCCTCCGCACGGCATCAAGAACCCGGAAATCCGGGAGCGCGTGCATAATGCCATGAACAGCGGCGACAGCACGTTGGCGGGGCTGCCGGTTACGCCGGGCGGCGCAATCCTGGAGCATCGGTGGCTCGTGAAGGCAACGTGCCGCCGGCTCGGCGAGGTGCATCAGCCAGTGCTCGTTATCCACTCGCGCGAAGACGATCTCGCAGATCTCGACAATGTGACCTACCTGATGCGCCGCCTTTCCGGCATCGTCGACACCGTGGTGCTCAACGATTGCTATCACATCATCACCAGTGATCAGCAGCGCCACATCGTGAGCGAGCGCAGCATCGAGTTCGTGAACCGCATCCGGCGTGAAGCCCTGGCCCCGCGCGGGCTGCAGGAAGCCGACGTCGCCAGCGCCCAGGTGACACCGCTCAAGCCCGCCTCGGATATGACTGCCGCGTAGAGCG